>JBBSIN010000027.1:0-29741 GCA_038232055.1 Mycobacteriales bacterium | reverse complement strand
GGCCCTGCACCGCCGCCGAGAACGTATCGCTGCACGCCGGCGCCGTCCGGCTCGTCTGCCAGGAGTCCACCGTCGCCGGCGAGCCCAACCGCAGCACCGCCATCTGGTCGCGGGCCTGCCCGCCGACCGAGTTGAAGTTGCCGATCAGCACCAGCCACGAGCCGTCCGGGCTGACGTCCAGGTCCCGCACATCGGTCGACCCCGACCCCTTGTGCGTCCCCGCCACCGCCAGGTTCAGGGCCGGATCCACCGCGCCCGAACCAGCGTCGACGGCAGCCAGCCGCGAGCGTGACACACCGCGGATGGTCGTGAACTTGCCGCCGACGTAGAGCCTCGAGCCGAGGGCACGCAGGATCGCGACCGTTGAGTTCGTCGTCGCCCCAAACCCCGGCACCAGCTCACCCGTCGCGGGGTTGAGCTTGACCAGTCCCTTCATCGCCTTGGCACCGCTCGGCGTCGTGACGTGGCTGAAGGCGCCGCCCACGAAGATCGAGCCGTCGGGCGCCGCGGCGAGTGCATCGACCTCACCGTCGAACTGCGGGGCGAAGGTCTCGACGACCGCGCCGTTGAGCCGGTTGAACGCGAAGATGTTCTTGCGCGCGAAGGTCCTGGTCTTGTCCTTGGACTGCACGCTGGTGAAGGTGCCGCCGACCACGACGGTGTCGCCGACCTGCTCGATCGCGTGGACGGCCTTCTTCTCGCTGTACGCGCCGTCGAGGACGTGCGGCACGTCGGGAGAGGGTCGCTCGCTCACCACGACCGACTGGTGCACGTTGTCGGCGTAAGCGGGTACGGCGGACGCCGTGGCAACCGCCACCGACGCAACGACCACAAGTCTGCGCAGCTTCATGCCTTGGATTCTGCCGGACGGCCGGCTCGGGACCAATGTTCGCGCTGGATGTTCGCGCTCTGCGAGCACCGTCTCGCTGTCTGTGACATCCTGGACTGGCGCGATACTGGTCCGGCTGGTGCCCGAACACGCAACGGAGGGGCTATGCCGACGACTGGGAACGGCACGCGGACCGACCTGCGGGCGGCGTACAAGGACCGCGACGCCTGGTGGACGGTCCTCGTGGTCGACCCGCTCGGCATCCGGGTGCTGCCCTTCCTCCTGCGGCGGCAGTGGATCACGCCGAACCTGCTGACCCTGACCGGCGTGCTGCTCGCCGTCGCCAGCGGCGCGGCGTTCCTGGCCGGCGTACCCGTGGCCGGAGCGCTGCTCTTCGAGGCGAGCTTCTTCGTCGACTGCCTGGACGGCAAGGTCGCCCGGATGCGGCAGGCCGGGTCCCCGCTCGGCGCGTTCCTCGACATCGCCGGCGACATCGTCCGGATCACCTGGGTCTACGCAGGCCTGTGCCTGTGGCTCGCGGCCAAGGGCGCGCTCCCGGACCGGATCGCGCTGCTGCCCGTGGTCGCCGCGCTGGTGTGGCTGTGGTCGGCCGCGCAGCTCCAGCTCCAGCAGCGAGCCGCCGCGGTCGCGGGAGCCGCCGAGCCCGCCGCGGCCGACGCCGCGGGCGGCCCCTCGGCCGGCGCCCAGGGCGGCAGGCTCGAGGAGTGGCTGCGGCGACGGCGGCTGGCCCGGCTGCCCGGATCCGTCGACGCCGCCGCGGTGGCACTGTTCGTGGCGCCGCTCACCACCTCGACGCGCGTCATGGCGGTCGTGCTCTGGGTCGTGGCCCTCGGCTTTTACCTCCCCCGATCACTGTTCAACGTCGGACGGATCCTCGCCGTGCTTCGCGCCTCCGCACCTCCCGCCGGCCCGGCCGCCGACCGCTCGACGCCACCGCCACTGCACCGGCCGACCGCCGGCGCGGGCGTGGCACAGGAGCGCTGAGCGGCGCATGGCCCTCGAGATGACGGTGGTCGTGCCGCTCCTGACCCCTCGGTCCGAGGTCGAAGCACTGCTGCGCTCGCTCCGAGCCGAACGCCCGGCCCTCGCCGACGTGGTCCTCGTGTACCGCGCGGCGGAGCACGTGAGCGCCGCGTACGACGCGCTGGGCGCGCGTGGGGTAGCGCTCCCCTCGGGTCGCGCCGGTGTCGCCGCCCTGCGCAACACCGGCGCCTTCGCGGCCAAGACCGACGTGCTGGCCTTTCTGTCCCCCGAGCTCGTGCCCCGGCCGGGATGGGCCGCGGCGCTCTGCCAGGCGCTGGAGGACGGTGCCGACGTCGTGGCCGGCGAGGTGCTGGGAGCCGGTCCGACCGGTGGCCCCGACCTCGAGGCGCGCAACGGGTTCCTCGGCTACGCCGTCGCGAACAACATGGCGATCCGCCGCGAGGTCTTCACCGAGCTCGGCGGCTTCGACGAGTCGCTCGGCGCCCACAGCGACGCCGACCTGTCCTTCCGCGCGCAGCTGGGCGGCTTCCGGCTCGCCGGCGCCCCCGCGACGGCTGTGTGCACGCACCCCTCCCCGCTCCCGCTCCGAGTGGCGCGGCACGTCCGCGACGGCCGCGACCTGAGCCAGCTGGAGTGGAAGTACCAGAACTACCCGCTGCACCGAGCCTTCGACCAGACCTACCCGCACCGTGCCTGGCTCGACGTCGCCTCCTGCGTCGCCCCCGCCGTGCGGGCAGCCGCAGAGCCCTCGCTTCGCGTCGCGATCCGGGCCAGCGCCGGCATCGGCCGCGCGCAGCTGCTGACCGGGCTCCGCCGCCCGGCGACCGAGTTGGCGCACATCATCGAGTACCTGCCGCCGCCCGCCGCCCCGCCGGCACCGGCCCTGTTGGTGATCGGCTCGGACGAGCGCGCCGTACGCCGGTTGGCCGGCGCCCTCGCGACCGACCCGGACCTCGCCGTCGCGCCGCCGGCACTGGCCGCCGAGGCGGTCGATAGGTGGGACGAGCCGGCACCCTGGTCGACCCGGATGGCGCGGCACGCCCGGAGCTCCGGATGGCCGATCCCGGTGGAGCTGGCCGCACGACGACTGGAGACGGCCCGGCCGGGGTCGTGGGGGCAGTCCTATCTCGCGCTGCACGGCGTACACGCGTGGCTGACCGGGAAGCCGCTTCCGGTCGTAGCGGTGGCGGGCGACGCCGGGTCCGGCCTGCGCAAGCTGCTGCCGGACGTGCCAGTAGTCGACGTCGACGTCGACGTGGACGGACCCGACCCGGACTCCCTCGTCGACGCGCTCACCGCCGTCCTCGGCCGGCCGCTCGCGCCCGGCGTGCGGTCCGTCCTCGACCACGGCCGCCGCGGCCGGCGCGCATGAGCCCGCTCGCCGATCCGGTCGTCATGGTCGGCGGCTCGCCCCGCTCGGGTACGACGCTGCTGCGCAACATGCTTACGTCGCACCCGCAGCTCGCGGTGCCCAACGAGAGCCGCTTCATCGCCAGCGTCTACCGGGTCCTCCTCGAGCAGGGCCGCACCGGCGACATGCCGCTGGCCTGGAGCCTGGTCCGCGACCACGCGTCGTTTCAGTTCTGGCAGCTCGACCGCGCCGCCCTGCGGGAGGTCGTCGCCAGCGAGGCCCCGGCGTCGTACGCCGACCTAGTGCGCGCCCTCTACGCGGCGTACGCCATGTCGCACGGCAAGCCGCGCGCCGCCGACAAGACGCCGGCCAACGCCTACCGCTTCCCGCTGCTGGCGTCGATGTTTCCCGGCAGCGGGTTCGTGCACCTGGTGCGCGACCCGCGCGAGGTGTCGATGTCGCTGTCGCTGCAGCCCTGGCAGGTCGGCGGCATCGGCCGAGCCGCCAGGCTGTGGCGGACGTGGGTACGGGCCGCACACGCGGCGGGGCGTCAGCTCGACGGCAGCTTCATCGAGGTCCGCTACGAGGATGTCGTGGCCCAGCCCGAGCGCGAGCTGCGGCGCGTCTGCGAGCTGGGGAAGATCGACTTCGATCCGGCGATGCTCGACTACACCGCGGAGCGCACGCTCAAGTCGGGCAGCCAGTTCTCCCGGTCCCGCGAGCGGATCCAGCGCAATGCCCGTCGCTGGCAGGACGAGATGTCGCTCGACGACATCGCGGTCGTGGAGCTGGTGGCCGGGGACCTGATGGACCGGCTGGGCTACGAGCGCGTCGTGGACCGGCCTCGACCGCGGGCGCTGGCCCGTCGACTGGCCGAGGACACCGACCGGGTGCTGCGGTCACGGGTGCGCAAGCGGTGGTTCCCGCCCGGTCCGCCGCTGCCGACGCGGTACGAGCCGCCGACGGGCCCGATCCGCCCGCTCCAGCCAGCGGACGTCTAGCGCCCGATCACGCAGTGCCCGCCCGGATTCCCGCTTCTTCCGGTTTCCCGCTTCTTCCGGTCCCTGTTGGCTGCTCCAGCGCAGACTGTGGAGTCCTGTCGGCGTGACTTCCACATCAACCGTCTGCTGCGGACGTGTCAGGTTCGTGATGTCGACGAGACACAGACCCGAGAGGCCGCCCGCCTCCGTACCGCTACTGGTCGCGCCGGAACCATCTCGGCCGTCGATGCGGTGCTTGGCTGGACGGCTGGCCTGCGGTGGGGTCGGGCGCGTTGGAAAGACGCCCGACCCACCGCAGGCGGGCGGCTACGACGTACCGCTGAAGGCGGCGTCCTGCGCAAGCGAGCGGAAGGCGGCAATGTCGGAGCTGGTCGTGATCTGGTACTGGCAGCTCGGCAGCGGCTTGCCCGGGACGTTGCGGTTGAAGTAGAAGACCGCCCGGAACGTGCCTGGGTGACTGGCGACATAGCTGTGCATGTTCGAGATCCACTGCGCCTTGCGCTGCGGGTTCTTCGGGTCCGGCACGGTCGCCGTCTCCGGGACGACGACTTGCTTGCCGTGGCCGGCGGCCCACCGAACGGTGCTCTGAGTCATCGTCTCGAATTCGACCCAGTTGCCGCGCCCCGGCGGGCAGGACAGCCGGTTGTACGGGTCCATCGCGACGTAGTCCACGTAGCTGTCACCGGGGTACCAGTGGATGGCGGCCTGGCGATCGCTGAGCGGCCGGCCGAACGCCCAGCCGGTGAGGTTCCACGTCCACTCGGCGTTGCGCACGCCCTGTCCGCGGAAGATGTCGACGACGTGACGCCAGGCGGCGGCGTACTCGGAAGATGATCCCTTCCAAGCCTGGTGGTCGGTCTCCGGCTCGTGGTTGAAGGTCACGAAGGTGGAGTGGCCGTTGCCCTTCACGAACTGCGCCCACCGGACGATGGCGGCGTAGATGCTGGAGCCCGGCTTGGCGTTGCCGACCGTCCGCCAGGTCGTGTTGGTCTGCAGGTTGATCAACCGCCCGTCCTTCGGCTTGCCCGCGAGCTGAGCGAAGCGGTGCGACGCGAGCGTAATCCCGCCGATCTGTCGCTGCAGCTGCTCACGAGCGCCGTCGGACCCCAAGACGATGGGCGACGCAGCGTCGGCAGGCACGACGGCCGCCAGTGGCGCCGCGAGCGTCGCGGCCACCGGTAGGGCGAGCAGCCAACGCCGACGGAACGTCGGACGCTGGCCTCGGGCGGGCCCGGCGCGATGGCCGGACAGGGATGCAGGGCCGCGCGTGGGCGCGGCTGTACGCCATGCTGACATGGATGTTCCTCCCCGCTTTCCGCCTGCCGAGTTAGCTGACGGGTTCGGGAACGAGGCATCCCCTACGGCGCGGACACGTGTCCGGCGCCGATTCACCCCAAGGACTGGTGGGTCCTCGGCTCCTGGACGTGTCACGCCCACGGATTCGGCGGAGACCTCCGGTGGTCCACGGCTGGGACCTGGCGACCGGGACGGTCGCGCCAAATGTAGGGACACGGCCCGGCCTACGTCAAAGTGGGCGGAATCGCTGAAGATTCCGGGCCGCGCGCCGATACCCTGGGGATGTCGGTACCGGATCGTGCCGCGACACCAGACGAGAGGGGACTTCGGTGAGCGCCGCCCCCGAACTCGTCACCCGCACCCAGGACCGGCGCAACATCATCGATGCCGTGCGCGCGGTCTGGCCGCCGCCGGCCCGGCTGACCCTCGGCCCACGTCGCGCGCCCTCCGACGAGGGCACCACCTACGTGCCGATATCGGTCAGCGGCAAGGTCCGCTGGCTGGTGCCGCAGGCGGCACCGCGAGCCGCCGCGCAGGTCGTCGGTGCGGCGTACGACGGCAGCGACGTCAAGGCGAGGGTGCTGCGGCGGCTTGCTGCCACCGGGCTCCGCCTCGGCATCGTGCAGCTGCTGAGCGGCGAACGGCTGCGGGTGTCGACTCCCGACGGGACGGCGATCGAGGACCACCTAGCCGGCGTGCTGGGACGCCACGTGGTCCTCATCGTGCGGCTCGGTTTCAATCGCGGCAACCGCAAGCCGGTGCTCCAGGTGCTCACGTCCGACGGCGAGACCTTGGCGTACGCCAAGGTCTCCTGCAGCCCCTCGACCGACCTGATGGTCCGCAACGAGGCGGCCGCGCTCATCGCCCTGGGCAGCCGGTCGTTTCGCAGGCTTCGCTCCCCCAGCGTCCGCTGGGCCGGCGGCTGGGGCGAGCACGAGCTCCTCGTGCAGTCGCCGCTGCGGCCCCTCGACGCGCCTCGGGTGGTGGGTCCGCCACTGGCCGCCATGCGCGAGCTGGGCGAGGCGTGGGGAGTCGAGGAGGAGCCGCTCCAGGACAGCCCCTGGTGGCAGCGCCTTCGCGCGACGGCGCTCCCCCTCGACGCCTCGGGCCGCCTCGGCCCGGTGCTCGACGCGGTCGAGCGCGCGTGGGGGTCACGGCGCCTTCTCCTCGGCGCCGGGCACGGCGACTGGACGAGCTGGAACAGCATCTGCCATCCCGACGCCACCCTGGTGTGGGACTGGGAGCGCTTCGAGCGCGGCGTACCTCTGGGCAGCGACGCCGGGCACTGGGTGCTGCAGGAGGCGCTGCGGGGCAACCGCCTGCACGGCTGGCGCTCCGCCGCAGCTGCGGGTGCCGGGGCGCTTACCGACATGCTGCCCCGGCTCGGGGCGCCGGCCGATGCCGCCCGCCCGGTGATGGCAGCACATCTGTCGGCCCTCGCGGTGCGCTACGCGGCGGAGACCGGTTCGTCGGCGGGCGCTCGACTCTCCGTGCTGCTCGACGAGGTGCTCAACGCGATCGAAGACCTTGCCGACACCGGCTGACGCCGGCAGACCCAGCATGAGACCCAGCATGAGACCCAGCACGAGACAGGGAGAAGGAGTGGCGAGCCGCACCCCCGCGCGTCAGAACCTGATCCGCCGCGCGCGGCGGCTGCACCGGACGACCGGACGGGCCACGCACTGGGCCCGGCTGATGCCCTCGTTCCTCATCGTCGGGACACAGCGCGGCGGTACGACGTCCCTGCACAAGATTCTCGACGGCCATCCGGATGTGATGGGTGCGCCGCTGCACAAGGGTGCGCACTACTTCGATGTCAACTACACCCGCGGCCCGGAGTGGTACCGCGGGCACTTCCCGGTCGCCGTGACCGCGCAGCTGCGGCATCCGCGCCGGGGCCAGCCGCTGACGTTCGACTCGAGCCCGTACTACATGTTCCACCCGGCCGTCCCGGCTCGGATCGCGGGCGACCTGCCCGGGGTCCGGCTCATCGCGCTGCTGCGCGACCCGGTGGACCGCGCGTACTCGGCGTACACCCACGAATACCGACGTGGGTTCGAGACCGAGACGTTCGAACGCGCGCTGGAGCTGGAGGAGGAGCGGCTCGACGGGCAGGTCGAGAAGCTGCTCGCCGACCCCACGTACATCAGCCGCGCGCACCAGCACCAGGCGTACAAGAGCCGCGGCTACTACGCCGACCAGCTCCAGCGCCTCTACGAACACGTTTCCGCCGACCGGGTCCTGGTCGTGGACAGCGGGCACTTCTTCGGCCGCCCCGAGGAGGAGCTCCCTCGGGTTCTCGACTTCCTCGGGCTGTCCCCGTGGCGGCCGCCGAGCTACCTCAAGGCCAACGCGCAGCCCCGTTCTGACATGCCGGAATCGCTGCGGCAACACCTGCGGGAGCACTTCGCCGACGCCGACGAGCGGCTCGCCGAGCTGCTCGGAGAAGCGCCGAGTTGGCGCCGGTGAAGACAGAGCCGCCCGCTACCGGGCCGCTGGCTCCCTCGTCGTCCGAGACGCACCTGCGCGCTCTCGCGAGAGGCGGCGGGCTGAACTACGTCGGCGCGATCATCAGCGCGGCGATGTCGTTGGTCCTCGTCGTCGCGGTGGCGCGCGGCGCCGGTCGCACCCAGGCCGGGGCGTTCTGGGCCGCCCTGTCGCTGTTCCTCATCCTCGAGACGGTCAGCAAGTTCGGCTCCGACACCGGCACGGTCTACTTCGTCTCGCGCTACCTCGCCCTCGGGCGGCGGGCCGATGTCGCCGTCACCCTGCGCCGGTCGGTGACGACCGTGGTCACCGGCGGCATCCTCGTCGGCGGGGCGTTGTTCGTCTTCGCGCCGTGGGTGTCCAGCACCGTCCTCGGCCACCACACGGTGGACAGCGTCCCGCTGCTGCGCATCTTCGCGGTCGCGATGCCGCTCATCGCGGCGTACGACATCCTGCTCTCGGCCTCGCGCGGCTTCGGCTCGATGAGCCCTACGGTGCTCGTGGACAAGATCGGCGTCGCCGCCCTTCAGCCGCTGCTCATCGTGGTGCTGCTCGCCACCGGCGTCGGCGCCGAACGGATCGTCGGCGGCTGGACCATCCCGTACGTCCTCGGCGTGGTGGCCGCCTACTTCTTCCTCCGTCGGCGGCTGCGGTCGCTCCGCTCGACCGGGGTCAAGACCGGCAGCCGCGACCTGCGGCGGGAGTTCTACTCCTACACGGCGCCGCGAGCAGTGGCCGGCGTCTGCCAGTCGGCGCTCGCCCGGCTCGACGTGGTCCTGATCAGCGCGCTGCGCAGCCCCGGCGAAGCCGCGATCTACGCAGCGGTCACCCGGTTCCTCGTCCTGGGCCAGCTGGGCGTCGTCGCCGTACAACAGGCGATGTCGCCGAAGATCGGCCAACTGCTCGCCCGCGAAGACCTCGACTCGGCGCGGGCGGTCTACCAGACCGCGACCGCCTGGCTGGTGGCGCTGAGCTGGCCGGTCTACCTGATGTTCGCCGTCTACGGCGTCACCGTGCTCGACGTCCTCGGGCGCGGGTACGCCGCAGCGGGCGCGAGCGTCGTCACCCTGCTCGCGGTCGGCATGCTCTTCTCCGCCGCATCCGGCCCGGTCGACACCCTGCTGCTGATGTCGGGCCGCAGTGCGCGCAGCCTGTTCAACCGGATCTTCGCGCTGGTCGTCAACGTCGCCGTCGACCTGGTCCTCATCCCCCACCTTGGCATCCGCGGTGCCGCGATCGGATGGGCGGTCGCGCTGGTGGCGGTGAACACCACGGCGCTCTTCCAGGTGCGCAGCATGCTGCACATGCACCCGCTCGGCGCGGGAACGCGCGCGTCGATCGTCCTGTCGCTGGTCTGCTTCGGCGCCGTACCGCTCGCCGTGCGCTTTATCGCCGGCACGGGGGTCGTGGCCTTCGTCGTCGCCGCCCTGATCGCGGTAGCGCTCTACGTCGCCGGCGCGTGGCGAGCCCGCGACGTGCTCTACCTGCGGATGCTCAGCGAGCTGGTGCCGTCGCGTCGTGGTCGGCGACGTCCGCGGGCGGAGCCCGCGCTGCCGAACGCCTAGGCACACCAAGATTTCGATTCCCCGAAACGCCAGCACCACCGCCAGTTACCCTCGAAGAACAGTCAGTTGAACCAGCTGGGAGGCTCTCGATATGCGTGGCGCGATCCTGGAGCGCCCGGCTCCCCAGCCGGCCCTGCCCGGCGCACGGTCCTCCCGCCCCGCGGGGCCGGTGCCGAGGAAAGCGCTGCTGCCGAGCGGGTGGCCGCTCCTCGTCCTCTTCGGCTACATCTTCACCTGGCTACTCGGCTTCGGCGAGTACATCTTCCTGCTCGTGGCCGCCCCGATGGCCGTCGCGCTGCTCCGGCGGCGGCGCATCGTCGTTCCGCCGGGCTTCGGGCTCTGGCTGCTCTTCCTGGCGTGGACGTTGGCCAGCGGCATCATGACCGGCCAGGACACGCCCGGCACCGTCCCGGGCAACGCCAAGGGACACCTGCTGTCCTGGGCGCTGCGCACGGCGCTCTACCTCTCGAGCACGGTCATCCTGCTCTACGTCGTCAACCTCACCGAAGACGAGATGCGGACGCGGACGATGGTCCGCGGCCTCGGGCTGGTGTTCCTGACCGTGGTCGTCGGCGGTTACGTCGGGATGCTCTTCCCCCGGCTGACGATCACGACGCCGCTCGCGCTGGTCCTGCCGCAGGGCGTCGCGAACATCCAGCAGATCAGCAACAACGTGCACCTCAACGTGTCGCAGATTCAGGAGACGCTCGGCTACATCAGCGCCCGGCCCAGTGCGCCGTTCGGCTTCACGAACGCGTGGGGATCCAACTTCGCCCTGCTGCTGCCCTTCTTCGTCGCCGGGTGGCTGACGAAGTCCTCGTCGCGTAGCCGCCGGACCTTTGGCGCCCTGGTACTCGCGGCGGCCGTCGTGCCGCTCGTCTACTCGCTCAACCGCGGGACGTGGATCGCCATTGGCGTCATGGTCCTCTACCTCTCGGTTCGGCAGGCGCTCCAGGGCCGCGTACGCCTCCTCGCCGTCCTGGGGGCGGGGCTCCTCGCCGTCGCGCTGCTGCTCACCCTCTCCCCGCTGCATCAGGTGATCTCCGAGCGGTTGTCGCACGGGCGCAGCAACTCGGCGCGCTCGCAGCTCGCCGGTAACGCGTTCAAGGGCGCGCTCAGCTCGCCGATCATCGGCTGGGGAACCACCCGCGACACCGTCGGCAGCGACCGCTCGATCGCGGCGGGCGCCTCGTCGCAGTGCCCGAAGTGCGGGGTGCCGCCGACCGGTACGCACGGCCAGCTCTACCTGCTCGTGTTTTCGACCGGCTTCGTCGGGGCCGCCCTGTTCCTGTCCTTCTTCGGCTGGCTGTTCTGGCGCTACCGCCGCGACCGAAGCGCCGTCGGCCTCGCCGGGACCTCCGTGGTGCTCGTCGTGCTGCTCTTCACGCTCTACTACAACCTGGTCGGTCCGCCGCTCAGCTTCGCGTTGATCGGCGTCGGAGTGCTCGCGCGCGCCGTACGCTCACCGTCCCTCGACCGTCGAAGCGATGCGCCGACGACTGCGTGACGGTGGCGTTAGCGCCGTGTAAAGACCGCGCCACGGCCGTCGTTCCGACCGGAGCGGGCGCGCGTCCCGACCTAGACTTGATCGTGATGATTCCCCAAAGCGAGGACCCAACGTGAACTCCGGCGACCCCGCCGTCCGTCGTGGAGCGGCGGCCGCTGTGGCACTCGTGCTGGTAGCGGGTGCCATTCTCGCCGCCGTCGTCCTGACCGGAAGCCGTGGCGGCCGCACCGCCGGAAACGCCCTGCCGCTGCCCGGGCTGGCAAGCTCGGCACCCAGCCAGACGTCGCCCGTGGTCCCGCCGCCGACAACCGGCAGGGTCTCCGCCGTACCCGCCAAGGGCTTCCTGTTCGGGGCTGCGGCGGGTGCCCGCCGCGGAGTGAGCCGCGCCCAGGTGCTCGAAGGACTCGAGCAGAAGGTGGGCCGCAAGTTCGAGCTGCACCGGACGTACCAGCTCTGGGACGACCCGCCGGTGAGCGACGCTACCTCGTTCGACGTCGCGACCGGTCGGGTGCCGGCCATCTCGATCAAGCCGAAGCTGCGGCACGGTGGCGCGATTCCGTGGACCGAGATCGCGAGCGGCGCGCAGGACGCGACCATCAAGGCACAGGCCACGGCGCTCAAGGCGCTGGGCAAGCCGGTGATCCTGAGCTTCCACCACGAGCCGGAGAACGACGCCGATTACGGGACGCCGGCCGACTTCGTCGCGGCGTGGCGGCACTACGTGTCAGTGTTCCGCGCCGAGGGCGCCGGCAACGTGTCTTTCGCGTGGATTCTGATGTCCGGCAGCTTCTCCCGCGACGCCGCCAAGGCCAACGCCTTTTACCCCGGCGACGACGCGGTGGACTGGATCGGCGTCGACACCTACAACTGGTACGACTGCAAGAACTTCAAGTGGAAGTCCCTGGGCGAGGTGCTCGCCAGCTTCCGGACCTGGGCAGCGCCGCACCGCAAGCCCATCTTCATCGCCGAGCTGGGTAGCGCCGAGGACCCGGCGATGCCCGGGCGCAAGGGCCAGTGGTTCCGCGACGCGCTGACGACACTGAAGGGCTGGCCGCAGGTCAAGGCCGTCGCGTACTTCCAGAACCGGGGCATCGGCTGCGGCTGGCCGGTCGACACGTCACCGTCGTCGCTCGCCGGCTTCCGCGCCCTGGGCGCCGACCCCTACGCGCGGCCCACCCCAACCCAGTAAGAGGCGGGTGTCGTCGGTGGCCGGCGCCTGCTGGGTGCCGACCGTCGGTGGCCCTTTGCTGGTTGGCGACCGGCCCATCAGTGATCGGCTCCAGGCGCTGCCAAGTGGCCGCAGCCAGCGTGAAGATTGTCCGAGTGATCGCCCGAGGAACTCCAAACCGATTTCCGCAGGTGGTACGCCAAGATCTCCTCGGACGATCACTCGGACGATCACTCGGACGATCACTCGGACGATCTCGGCCGGGCGCGCCGGCGGTCAGAGGTGGCGGGACGCCTTGGCCT
This sequence comes from Mycobacteriales bacterium, assembly GCA_038232055.1. Lineage (GTDB taxonomy): Bacteria > Actinomycetota > Actinomycetes > JADGOV01 > JADGOV01 > JBBSIN01. The sequence goes on along the minus strand of JBBSIN010000027.1, from coordinate 17,230 downwards.
GCGCCGCCCGGCCGGCTCTGCGCAAACCGGCCCGAGCCGCCCGGTCGGCCTCGAACGCCATGCGGGACGCCGTCGAGACGCCCGTCCAGGAGTCGTCGCGCTCGTACCCCAGGGCAACCAGGAGGTCGCCGGCGGTCCGGGCGAAGGCCCACCGGTCGCGGGCGCTCCACGCCGAGCGCCACTTCCCGCCGCCACCCTCGCCGTAAAAGCCCTTGGGCTCGGCCGGCGCGGCGCCGAGGCGCCGGCGCACCTCGCCCGACCAGAGCAGTGACTCCGGCACCGGCTCGCTGTCATTGGCGTCGCGCAGGCGCCCGATCTCGAAGCGGGAGTACAGGGCACGGCACGCGTCGAGCGTCTCCGGTACGCCGCAGAACTCCAGAGACCGGTGCAGCACGCCCGGCCCGTCGGCGAGCAGGTCCTCGTACCGGACCTCGAGGTAGCGGTCGCTCTGGATGCCGGCGTTCTGCACGGCCCGGACCCGGTCGCGCCACCTCTCGGCGGCGTACTCCACCCGCTTCGGCGCCCACTCGCTCCCCCAGCTGCGGCCGGCGGCCATCAACGAGGTGGCCGCGTCGCGGCCGTCTCGCAACATGTGGAGAAATCGGGCCTCGGGCAGCAGGGAGGCGATCAGGCCGGCGTGCGTGGCGTAGCCGGGGTTCTTGTCCAGAACGACCGACGCGCCGGGCTTGAGGCCGGCCACCTTGTCGTAGACGTAGCGCACGACGTGCAGGAGCAGCTCGTGGAACTCCTCGGTGGTGAGTACGGCGGGCAGGCCCTTGTGCCGGCGGTTCGCCCACAGCTCGTCGTCGAGGACGAGCTCGTCGCGCCACCGGTCGGCCGCGGAGCCGACGTAGCCGTTGAGCAGCTCCGTCTCCTGCGTCGTTGCGACGGCCTCGTGCGCGCCGAGCAGCCGCTGCAGCCACGTCGTGCCGCTCCGGGGCGCGCCGAGAACGATGACGATCGAGTAGCTCACGTCGTTCCGCCGTGCCGCGCGTCGCGACCACCGTGGTACTTCGCCAGAATCTCCACGGTGCGGTGCGGGCCTAGGCGGCGCATCCACCGCGGCCTCGTGCTGGTATACGGGAAGGAGTTCCACCACCGTGCCATCGCGGCACGACCGTCGAAGGGCTTGCCCGGCAGGCGCGAGGCGATGGCCCGCGCCTCCTTGCGCTGCCGCGCGTACAAAGCGCGAAGGCCCTGGTCACGCCGGTGGGCCCGGCTCACGTTGAGCAGCGGGTCGTAGACGATCGTCCAGCCGGCGTTGAGGACCCGCCAGGCCCACTCCTTGTCCTCGGCCGCGTCCAGCGACTCGTCGAAGGGGAATTGCTGCCAGACCTCGCGCCGCCAGGACGACGCGTGGTTGGCGAAGCCCCAGGACGGGTCGGCCACCGATCCCGCCGTCTGGAAGAAGGGCTCGGTCAGTGGCCTGCCCTCGGGATGGACGAACAGGCCGTTGGTCGCCGCCACGTCGTCCCGCTCGTAGTGCGCTATCGAGCGGTGCACCCACGCCCGGTCGACCGGGAAGCAGTGCGCCGAGACGGCGAACAGGATCGTCCCGCTCGCGTGCTCCGCGCCGACGTTGAGCGAGCGGCCGTAGGAGAAGGTCTCGGCGGGAATCTCGACGAGCCGGTCACTGTGCCGGCGGGCCAGCTCGAGGGTGCCGTCGGTCGAGCCGGAGTCGACCACCACGATCTCGACGGGCACGGTCTGCTCGCGGAGCAGCTCGAAGACCCGGCCGATCGTCGTCGCCTCGTCCTTGACCCTGACGATGACGCTCGCCGTCTGCATCTGGCTACATTCCCCTACCGAGCGAGTTGACGGCGCGTACGGCGGCCGCGGGCGGCAGCACGCCCAGGCTGACGAGGTAGGCGATGTAGCCCCGGGGCTGCTTCCAGTCCAGCTTGATGGAGCGCCGGCCCCACTCGCGGGCCTCGCCGCGCTGGCCGGACGCGGCGTGGGCGAACGCCATCCGGCCGTAGATGCGGGAGAGGTTCTGTGGGGTCCGTCCCAGCTCGGGATGCTTCTTCAGCTGATAGGTCAGCGCCGGAATGATCATGTTCCATCGGTCCGAGAAGTACGACGTGGCCCAGTTGATCGTCGCCAGCGGCTGGCAGACCGCGACCAGCGGCGACACCTTCGCCGCCCGAAGCAGGAAGTCGTAGTCCTCGCCGTAGCTACCCGGGATCTCCTCATCGATCAGACCCACCTCGCCGACGAACTTCTCCCGCAGCAGCACGAGTGTGCTGCTGTGCACCTCCATCCGGCGGGACAGGGTGAGGTCGTCGAGGGTGATCCGCTCCTCCGGCGGCACCCGCGGCGTGGTCTTGCCGCGGTAGCTGACGTAGATGCCGCAGGTGGCGAGCGACGCGTCGGGGTGGCGCTGCAGCGCCTCGATCTGCAGGCGCAGCTTGGCGGGAAGCCACTCGTCATCGTCGTCGCAGAATGCGACGTACTCACCGGCTGCGGCCTCGCCCCCGGTGTTGCGGGTTCCGGCGAGGCCGGGAGCCCGTCGGTTGCTGATGACGGTCAGCTCCCGGTTGTCCGGCACCTGCACCGGCAGCTCGACCGGGTCCTCCTGGTCGAAGACCACGAGGCACTGCAGGTGGCCTTCGTAGTCCTGGGCGAGGACGCTCTCGACCGCGCGGACCAGGAGGTCGAAGCGGTTGCGGGTGGGAATGATCGCGGTGACGGTAGGCCAGTTCAAGGCGGCTAGCTCCGAACGAGGTATTTGTACTTCGACAACATCGGGGCGGTCAGGGCGCTGACGGTGAGCCGGTCGCGGCGCGGGAGGCGCGTCTTCCACGCCTGGTCGGTGCGCAGCGGCACCGGTCCCTCGGCGAAGCGCATCGGGTTGCCGTCGACGGTGTGGTTGGGAGCGAGCACGACCTCGTGGTCGGTGAGGAACGGCAGCCGGTCCTCCGGTGAGACGAGGTCGACGTGGTCCAGAATCTTCTCCAGCATGGCCCGCGGGTCCGCGAGGATGTCCTCGTACCGGACCCGCAGGTACGGGACGCCCAGTCGGGCGAAGTTGGCGGTGAGCGCGTTGTAGAGCAGCCAGCGCCCGGACGCCGACGCCGCGTTGTACTTGGGCAGCCGGCCGGGCTCGCCCTCGGTGACCTTCTTGAGCACCTCCTTCTGCCAGGAGAACGCCACTCCGCGGCTGTCGCGTACGAGGTGCACGAGCCGCAGGTCGATCGCCGGCGTCTTGCGAAGCAAAAAGGCGTGCGACGGGAGCTTCGACGAGTCGACGATGACCTTCGCCTGGGACACCTCGGAGATCGCCCGGTAGAGCCGCTCGAGGAGCTCGACGTAGCGGCGTACCGGAGCACTCACCCCGGGGACGAAGGCGGGCGCCAGCACGGGCACGGACCACACCCGGTCGAGCGAGAAGCGCAGTCGCAGGACCTCGTCGAGGTCGAGGGCGTCCCAGCCGCCGTACGCCGCCTTGCCCACCTCGGACCAGAACGGGCAGTCGCGGAAGGCGACGTCGCAGCCGCACGGTCGGTTCTGCAGGACGCCGCGCTCCCAGATCTCGCGGAGCTCGCCGATCGAGAACAGGCCGTCGACCTGACCGAGCATCCGGTCGAGCAGCGTGCTGCCGCTTCGGCCCCACCCGCCGATGTAGAGGACGCGCACGGCATCGCCCGACGGGGGGCCGGCCAGCTGTGGCGCAGAGGTCACGGGGTGCCCAGCAAACCGGACATGAGCTCCTCGAATCGTCGGACCGACGCCGTCGTGCGGGTCCGTCCGGCCAGGTTGGTCTTCGGTGGGGTGGCGACGAGGCGGCTCAGCACCTCGACGAAACCCTCGCGGGTCTCCGCGAGCTCGATTTCGCTCTCGGCGGCGAGCCGGCGCGCGAAGGCAGCCTGATGGTCGTCGACATGCTCCCCGTGCACGTGCAGGCGGGGCACCACGAGCGGCACCTTGCCGAGGTGCCTGGCCAGCATAATGGTGCCGGTGCCGCCGTGGCAGACGATGACGGACGCACGCTGCAACGCGGCCTCCATCTCCGAGTAGGCGAGGTAGTCGACCCACGGCACGTGCTTCGGCGGGCTCGACGTACCGGTCTGCATCAGGCACTCGACCTCATCGGCACCGCCGGCCCATGCGTCGACCCATGAGGTGAGCCGGTGGAACGGATGGTGGTCGGTGCCGACGGTGACGAACACGAATGGTTTCGGCGCGGAACTCATCTGCCTAAAGCAGCCTTCCTATGACCTCACCGCGCGGATACAAGCGCTTCTGGTCCTCCCACTGCAGGAGGAACAGGTCGGACAGCGGGTAGCACAGCCGCCCGGTGAGCGAGCGGCTCTCGATCCGTTCGTAGGCCTCGACGTAGACAGTCTTCACCTTGAACATCCGCGCCACCACGAAGATCGGCAGGGCGACCCCGGCCCCGGTGGAGACGACGACGTTGGGTCGGTACTCGCGTACGACCCGCCACGCGAGCTTCAGGTTGCGCAGGAAGTTCCCCACGTTGCGGGTCACCGGATGGTAGGCCCAGGCGACCTGCTCACCGGCGAGCAGCGACTCGCTGTCGAGCTTGCGGAAGGTGACCCACAGTCGTTCCTGCTGCTCCCACCACGGCTGGAGCTGGTGCAGCAGCAGCAGGTGACCGCCGGAGGAGCACACGAGGAGCGCGCGCGTCCGGGTGGCCGGTTTCGGGCGAGCGTCGTCGTCGCGGACGGCGGTGTCGCGGACGGCGGTGTCGCGGACGGCGGTACTGCCGCCGGTTTCCGGGCGTGCTGGGGACGTGGACATGCCGTCTGCCACCCCGATCGCTGATTCGACACGGTTTGTCCGGCGCTCCGCCGGACCGTCGCGTCCCCCACACAGCAGTATCTCATCCGGTACCCGGATCCGCAGGAGAGCGAGCGGCTGCGACGGCCGACGTCCCGTATTCTTGCGATCATGGTGGCTACAGCGGCACCGACGGTGGTCTACATCGGCGGCCTGGGTCGAAGCGGCACGACGCTGCTCGAGCGGATGCTGGGACAGGTCCCTGGCTGGTGCTCCGTCGGCGAGCTGGTGCACATGTGGCACCGGGGACTCCTCGACGACGAACGGTGCGGCTGCGGCGAGCCGTTCAGCCGCTGCCCGTTCTGGACGGCGGTGGGCCTGGACGCCTTCGGTGGCTGGGATCGGGTCGACGTCGCGGAGATGCTGCGCCTCAAGGAGTCCGTCGACCGCAACCGCTACATCGCGGCGATGCTCCTGCCCTGGCTGCTGCCGGCGTACCGTCGGCGGCTGGCGGCGTACTCCGCGGTCGTCACCAGGCTCTACGGCGCGATCGCCACGGCATCCGGATGCCATACGGTCATCGACTCCAGCAAGCATCCATCGTTCGCCTACCTGCTGCGCCGGGCGCGCGGGGTGCGGCTGCGCGTGGTGCATGTCGTCCGGGACAGCCGCGCCGTCGCGTTCTCCTGGGGCACCCGCGTGCGCAGGCCGGAGGTCGTCGACGGTGAGGCCTACATGACGACGTACTCGCCGGTGAAGGTCGGCGTGCTCTGGAACGTCCACAACCTGCTCTTCGAGCTGCTGGCTCGCGTGGGCGCGCCGACCGTCGTGGTCCGCTACGAGGATCTGCTGGCCGCACCGGAACGCGAGCTCCGCCGGATCCTGCGACTCGTCGAGGGCGAACCCGAGCCGGCCGCCCTCGACTTCGTGGGTCCGACGCACGTCGATCTCGCCCCCGGACACACCGTGGCCGGGAACCCGATGCGCTTCAGCGCCGGGCGCGTGGAGCTGCGCTTCGACGAGCGCTGGCGTTCCGGGCTGCCGCCGAGCCGGCGGCGGCTGGTCTCCGCAGCGACATGGCCGCTGCGCACCCGTTACCGGTACGCAGCGGCCACCCGCGACTGACCGAGTCGGTCAGCCCTTCGTCGTTACCTGTCGGTCCTGAAGCTGCGGTCGACAGCCACGCTCGTCCCGGCGCTGTTCGTCGCCACGATCCGGTAGTGGTACGTCGTCGCCCGAGCCAGGCCCGTCACCGTGAACTTGCGGGTCCGGCCGTAGTTGTCGGCACCGGCCGACGTGACCGGCGTGCGCTTGCCGTACGCCGTCGTCGTACCCCACTCGAACCAGTACTTCGTCTCCAGCCGGTTCGGGTCGACCAAGCCGGCCAGCGTGGCGCTGGTCCCCGTGACCGACTTGGCGCCGTACGTCCCGACCCGTGGCGCGCCCGGGAGGCTGATCGTGTGGTCGGCACCCACCGTCGTCCCGGCCGCGTTGGTCGCGACGAGACGGTAGTGATAGAGCCCGGTCGGCGTGAGCCCGGACATCGGCTGCGCGATACGAACCGACCGGCTCCCCGCCGGCAGTGCGACGTCGGCGGTGAGCGTGCCGTAGGCCGTCGTGGTCCCCCACTCGTAGTGGTACGTCGTGGGCAGGCCGTTGGGCCGCACCGCTCCGTTGAGCGTCACCGACGTCGTGGTGAGCCCGCTGGCGGAGTAAGCAGCGACCGTCGGTGCACCGCCGGTGGTGAACGTGGTTTCGGCGCTCGTCACCGTGCCGGCCGTGCTCGTCGCGACGAAGCGAACGTGGTACGTGGTGCGCGGGGCGAGGCCGGTCAGCGCGACGCTGACTGGCACGTCGGTGTCTGCGCCAGTGACCGCGTCGAATGCGAGCGGGGTTTCGCCGGTCGATGTTCCGTACGCCGAGGTCGTGCCGAACTCGGCGTGGTACGTCGTCGCGGCCCCGTGCGGATTGATCACCCCGCTCACGTTGGCCGACGTACCCGCGAGGTCGGCCACGGTGCCGGTGACCACGCTGGGCAGCTGCGTCCCGGGCGCCCATGTCGGCTTCAGCCCCGGATCGTTCGCCAGCGTCCGGAAGCCGGCCAATGACGACGCTGAGGTGTCGAAGGGCCATCCGCAGTTGTTGAGGCCGGCCGGGTGCGCGTCGTGATGGAAGTAGACCAGCGCCTTGAGCTGCGGCCAGGTACGGACGGCCTCCGCGGCGTCGCGGAACCACTGCCCCTTGCGGGTCGGGTCCGCTGGGTCTTCGCCGGTTCCGTACTCGGCGACGATGAGCGGCTTCTGGTGGCCGGCCGCCCACCGGCGAAAGCTGTTGGTGGCGGCGGCGAACGAGGTCCACTTGTTGCGCCGGCACTGGTACCAGTTGTAGGCGTCCACGCCCAACCAGTCGACGACGTCGTCACCCGGATACCAGCCGTCGGCCTCTGCGTTCGTGGTGAACGAACCCCGCATGAGGATCCAGGTGAACGCGACGTTGGTCGCGCCCTGGGCGCGGTACACCGAAACCCAATGGCGGTAGGCGGCACGGAACTCCGCCTGGGTGCCGTGGGTGGCCGTGTCGTTCTCGGGCTCGTGGTTCAGCGCGACGAGAAGGGGCGCACCGAGCGCCTTGAACCCTCGGGCCTGCGCGATGATCTGGGCGTCTTCCGCTCCGGACGCGATACGCGCCCACGGGACTACCCCGCCCCCGCGGCGCTTCGTCATGATGGACAGCGCCGGGACGTGCCCGGTCGCGAGATCCGTACGGACGACCCGCGTGGGCTGCTGGTCATCCCAGAAGTCGTAGTCGCGGTGGATGTCGAACTTGCGGCCGACCGTCGACTCGATCTCGGGGAACGGCTGCGGGCCGTTCGACGTCCCGAACAGCACGCCGCGGTTAGGGACGAGCGCGCTGATGGTCGATGACGACGCCGTCGCCGACGACCCGGTCGAGGCGTGCGCCGTGACGTCTCCCAACGCCAGCGCGCCGAGCACGGCGGCGGCCGCGACGCTGGCCAGCCGGGCGGAGACAGACTTCGTGGGCATGGTGAACTCCTTGGGGACGACGCTTCGTGTGTCGGGCGCTGCAGATGGACTGCGATGACGCCGGTTCGCGTCATGCGTCGCGTTGCGCCGACAAAGAAAGAGTCGGGAGTTCGGATGACCGGTCTTGAGCCGGCCGGGACTAATGGCCCGAACGGTTCAGCCCGTTCGTGACGAGCAGGTGACGCCTCCGGTGCCGGGGACGCCGCCCGTACCGGGAACGCCTCTTGAGTCCTTGATGGTCGACCCGACCTCCCCAGGCATCCCCAGGCCACCCCCGGCCACCCCGGCGGGCTGTGGAGTCGGGCTGTGGAGTCGCATCAGTGCCGCCCTCCGGGCCGCGATCATGGGGTTTGGCCGCGCGACACACCGTATGGTCGCGGCCAAACCCCATGATCGGCGCGGAGGTCGAGCTGCAGGGTGTAGGCCGCATCCTCGCGGAGGGCGTCATCCCCGGCGCGGAGCGGCACCCAACGTAACGGCAACGTGCGTGGCGAGGCGACGTTCGACTTCCGCACGGGGGCGTCGTTGGTTCCCCCACGTCCCCCGGCGCCCGAAACGATCTCCTTCGCGCGCGCCGTTGTCGCCTAACGACCTCCAGAACCGCTCGCCAGCCGCCAGACGTCGAGTGAAGGAGATCGCCAGGTCGACGGCGGGCAACGTCAGGACACGACTACGTCGTCGACGTTCAGCGTGAACGTCTTCAGCTCGCTGTCCCCGAACTGGACCCGTCCGATCTCTGTGGTCCCGGTCATCGTCGACCAGCTGCCGACCTGGTTGCCGTTGAGCGAAACCTGGATCCGCCCGGTCGAGGCGACGTCGACGCACAGCTGCACGGTGTTCCACGTCGAGTCGACGGGCCGCGTCGTCGAGAAAGTCTTGCCGGTCACGTCCGAGCGCACGCGTAGCACCCGGTCGGCGCCGATGTAGGCTCGCGCGATCCCGGCGTTGCCGGCGGTCTTCAGCCGCATGATCACGGTTGCCGCGTTGCCGGTTGCGAGCTGCACCGCCTCGCTCATGCAGAGGCTCCGGTACGGCGACGCCAGCGACCGGTATGCGTACGCCCCGCTGCGGTTCGCGACGAGCTTGGCGCTCGGAGGGGCCTGGTTGCCCGCGCCCGAGTCGAGCGAGACGTTGAAGAGCTGCCAGGCACCCAGGCCGTGATCGAAGTTGTCGCTGAGGACCGGACCCACGACGGTAATCGGGTCCGACGCGTCGCTGTCCGGGCTCTCGTTGCCGCTCCCGTCCGACGCACGCACGCGGTAGGTGTGCGTGCTGCCCCCGGCCAGGCCGGTGTCGCGGTAGGTGACCGTGGGCTGGTCCGTCGTGACGCGGTCGATGGGCGTGGTCCCGTCGTCCCGGAACACCTGGTAGGTCAGCGTGGGGCTGTCGAGGTCGACCGACCCGTCCCAGGTCAGGTCGATCGCGCCGGGCGAGGTGCCGGACCCGCTCGGCTTGCCGGGCTGGGTCGGCGAGGTGGCGTCGATGGGCGCCGCTGCGCAATCCACGCTGCCGGTCCCGGCGACGCCGTTGGCGTCCATGACGGGCTGGCCGGCGACGTCCCTGAACGTCCAGTTCAACCGGGTCGCGACACCCGTCGACCCGCCGACCGCGGTGACGTACGCCGCGCCGTTGACGTTGCGGACCCGCCACGGGATGCGGCTGTCGCTCGCCGGCGCCGTCGACTCGTTGTGCCCGCCGGCTCCGGAGATCAGCTCGACCATGTGCGAGTCCGACGCGTTGGCCTGCACGTCGGCGTTGAGCGGCAGGCTCTGCTCCATGTCGTGGATGTGACCGTTGAGGACCAGGTCGCCGCCGTTGCGCGCGAGAAGCGCCCAGATCGGGGCCAACTGGAGGGTCTGCTGGATGGCGGAGACCCGGGGCCGGTGGAAGAACGCCACGACGCACGGCTTCGTGTTGTTCGCGAGGTCGGCCTGGAGCCAGTTGTACTGCGCGCTGCCTTCCGCGCAGCCGCCGAGAGCCGGCTGGGAGCACTCGCTCTCCAGGTTGACGACGTGCACGCCGCCGACGTCGTTCGCCGTGTAGAGCGGTCGCTGGTGCCAATAGTCCTGCCAGGCCGCGACGTTGTGCGCCTCGTGGTTGCCCAGCGTGGGAAGGGTGTAGCCCGCGAGCGCGCCCCAGTGGGTCCCGGTGCCAGCGGGGTCGTCGAAGGCGGCGAGGCCGTAGTGGTCGCGCATCTCGGGATACGTCCCGCGCTCGTAGACGTCACCGAGGTAGAGCACTGCGGTCGGCGACTCGTTCGCGATCGCGGCGACCACACCGTCGTCGTCAGTGGTGCCGTCGGCCCCGTCACCCACCGCCGCGATAACGGGCTCCCGGTTCACGGGGACGTCGCGCGGCGCGAACAGCGACTTCCAGTCGCTCGGGTTCTGCTGGATGCTCGAGATGTTGCCGTTCTGGAGGGTGGCACTTCGCCCGACCGCCGCGCCGACCACCGAGCTGGTGACGACCTTGACGCTGAGCGTCCCGGCGCCGTCGAGGTACTTCGTCGTCGGCCAGACGAACCCGTACGGCGCCTCGGTGTCGACCAGCAGCAGCGTCGCCCCCCAGTAGAAGTTCAGCGAGGAGATGTGCGCGGTGCTCCCCGACGCCGTGGCGGAGATGGCGACCTCGCCCACGAGCGGATCCGGCGGCGCGTCGAGGCAGACGGTGTAGCCCGCCGACGGCCCACAGGAGGCGTCGGTCGCCCTGGCGGCGGTAGCGGTCGCGCCAAGGGAGGTGAGGACGGTCGCGGCCAGCAGCCCCGCCACAACACGGAAGGTGGGCATGTCTGCCTCCAAGGACAGGGTCTCGCTGCCGCGTGACATTACGGCACCCCACGCCTTGGCGCCCCAAGAGAACGCGAAATGTGGAGGTGCGATTCGTAAAGCGACCAGACGAAGGCTGTGCGTGACCGGCGTACGGGCGGTCAGGGGACCGGCTTGGCCCGGCTGGGCTGCACCCGCTTCGGCTCGCCTGCCATCTTGGGGAAGTTCGGCGGGTACGGCGCCTCACCCACGCCCTGCGCCTCTTCACGAGCGACCCATTCCAGCAGCGGCTCCAGCGAGAACGCCCGTGAGTCGATGTCGGCGTGCAGATCGCCGAGCTCGGCGAAGCGGGCCGGCATCGTGGCCATCGTGAAATCCTCCGGGTCGGCGTCGGGCACCTCGGACCAGCGCATCGGCGCGGAGACCGTCGCGTCCGGCCGCGCCCGCACCGAGTACGCCGACGCGATCGTGCGGTCGCGGGCGTTCTGGTTGTAGTCGACGAAGACCTTCTGCCCGCGCTCCTCCTTCCACCAGGCGGTCGTCGTGTCGTCGGGGCGGCGACGTTCGAGCTCGCGCGCGAAGGCGAGCGCGCAGCGGCGGACCTCGCGGAAGCCCCAGCGCGGCTCGATGCGCACGTGAACGTGCAGGCCCCGATTGCCGGACGTCTTGGGGTAGCCGACGAAGCCGATCTCGGCCAGCAGCTCCTGCACGGTCGCGGCGACCCGACGCGCGTCGGCGTACGCGGTACCCGGTTGCGGGTCGAGGTCGATGCGCAGCTCGTCCGGCGTCTCGGTGTCGCTACGGCGCGACGGCCACGGGTGGAAGTCGATGGTGCCGAGGTTGGCCGCCCACGCCACATGGGCGACGTCGACCGGGCACAGCTCGTCAGCGTGCCGACCGGAGGGGAACGTCACGCGAGCGGTCTGGATCCACGGTGGCCGGTGCTCCGGCACGCGCTTCTGGTAGATCGCCTCGCCCTCGGCGCCGTCGGGATGCCGCTTGAGCTGAGTCGGCCGCTCGTAAAGCGCGCGGACGATCCCGGCATCGACCGACAGGTAGTAGTTGACCAGGTCAAGCTTGGTCTCGCCGCGCGTCGCGAAGAAGACCTTCTCCGGGTTCGTCACCTTGACCACGTGCGGCCCGGCCTCGATCTCCACGAACGGCGACGCCATGGGACGGACGGTACCGCGCCCATGCCGATCGGTAAGCGAGCCGTTAGTCGGGCGGTTGCCCTCGCCGGGCGAGGCATGACGCAGACTGGAGCGCATGAATCACATCGAGAAGACCGACGAGGAGTGGCGACGCGAGCTCGGTCCTGAGCGGTACGCCGTACTCCGCAAGGCCGGCACCGAGCGCGCCTTCTCCGGCGCATACGTCGACACCGAGGACCCCGGCGTCTACAAGTGCGCCGGCTGCGGCACCCCGCTCTTCCGGTCCGAGACGAAGTATCACTCCGGCAGCGGCTGGCCGAGCTTCTACGAGCCGATCTCGCCCGACGTGGTGGAGCTCAAGCGCGACCGCTCGTTCGGGATGACCCGCACCGAGGCGGTCTGCGCACGGTGCGGCGGCCACCTGGGCCACGTGTTCGACGACGGTCCGCAGCCCACGGGCGAGCGCTACTGCATGAACTCCGCGTCGCTGGAGCTCGAGCGCACCGAGTGACCCGGCCGGGTGAGGCGGCCAAGCCTCGTGGGTCTGCCTGAGCCAGTACGCCGACGTCAAGTCAGGCGATGAGGTCCGCCACCGGCTTGCGTGCGCCGAAAAAGAACGGCAGCTCTTCGCGGGTGTGCTTGCGTGCCTTCGCCGCGCGCAGCGCCCGCATGAGGTCGACGATGCGGTGCGGCTCGTCGCCCTCGAAGGCCAGCAGCCACTCGTAGTCGCCCAGTCCGAATGACGCGACCGTGTTGGCCCGTACATCGGCGAAGTCGGCGGCCAGCGCGCCGTGCTCGCGCAACATCTCTGCGCGTTCCCGCCCCGGCAGGAGGTACCACTCCAGCGAACGGACATAGGGATAGACGCAGAGGTAGCGTCGCGGTTCCTCGTTCGCCACGAACGCCGGCAAGTGGTCGCGGTTGAACTCGGCCGGGCGGTGCACGCCGACGGCCGACCAGACCGGCTCGAGGCCGGCGGCGGCGTCGGTGCCGCGGAAGCGTCGGAAGGTGTCCTGCAGGTCGTCGGCCGACGGCGAGATCCACCAGAGCAGCAGGTCGGCGTCGGCGCGGTAACCGGAGACGTCGTACACCCCTCGGGTGATGACACCCTTTGACGCCGCCGCGTCGAGCACGGACTCCACCTCGTCGGCCGGCCCGTCGAGCGGGCCGGCGAAGACCGCGTACATCGTGTACAGAACGTTATCCGTCTCGGGCATGCTGCCATTGTGTACGGCGCTCGAATCGCGGCTGCAGGTGTCCTCGCGTTGGTCGCCGCCTGTTCCGCCGGCGACCGGTCATCCACGGTGCCGTTGTCTCCCACATCACCCGCGCCCACGTCGTCCAGGCCCATGTCGGCGAGCACCGCAAGCCCTTCGCCCTCCAGCACATCGCGGCTCGCCGCTGGGGACTGGCCGACGTACCACCACGACGCCCAGCGGTCCGGCGTGTCGACGGGCGCCCCCACGGTCGGCCCGCTGCGCCGGGCCTGGGCGACGAAGCTGGACGGGCAGGTCTACGCCCAGCCGCTCGTCCTCGGCAGCCGGGTCATCGCGGCGACGGAGAACGACTCGCTCTACGGGCTCGACAGTGGTTCGGGTCGCCTGCTGTGGCGCGCGCACGTCGGCACGCCGGTGCCGTTGGACGACTTGCCCTGCGGCAACATCGACCCGCTCGGCATCACCGGTACCCCGGTCTACGACCCGGCGACGCGACGGGTCTTCGCCGTCGCCGAGGTGACCGGCGCCCATCACCTGCTGGTCGCGGTCGACGTCGCCACTGGTCGCGTTGCGTTGCGCCGACCGCTCGAGCCGCCGAAGGGCGACCGCCACGCGCACCAGCAGCGGGGGGCCCTGGCGCTCACCGGCGGTCGGGTCTACGTCCCCTACGGCGGTCTCGCCGGCGACTGCGGCGACTACATCGGGTCGGTCGTCAGCGTGCGCACCGACGGCAGCGCGCCGCTCTCCTTTGCCGTCCCGACGACGCGGGAGGGCGGCATCTGGGCGCCCGGTGGCATCGCGGTCTCCGCCGGCCGCCTCTACGTCGCCGTGGGCAACGGCGAGTCGACGGCGTCGTACGACGGAAGCGACTCGGTCACCGCGCTCTCGCCGATGCTGCAACGACATGGCTACTTCGCACCGGACACGTGGGCGGCGGACAACCGGGTCGACGCCGACCTCGGCTCGATGTCCCCGGCGATCGTCGGCGAGCGGATCTTCATCGCCGGCAAGAGTGGAAAGGGCTACCTCCTGCGCAAGGCGTCGCTCGGCGGGATCGGTGGCGAGCTGGCGAGCGGTGACGTGTGCGACGGGTTCGGTGCGGCGGCGGTTGCCGGGTCGTCGGTCTTCGTGCCGTGTACGGACGGCATCCGGCAGGTGCAGGTGTCGGGCGACCACATGTCGCCGGGCTGGCACGCGGCGGTCAACGCCGACGGTCCGCCGGTCGTCGGCGGTGGCGCGGTGTGGGCACTCGACCACACCAGCGGGGTGCTCTACGCGCTCGACGTGCGATCCGGCCGCGTCCGTGGGCAGTACGACGCGGGGTCGGTGTCACGCTTCGCCTCGCCGGCGCTTGGTGGCGGCCGGGCCTACGTCCCGACCGAGCGCGGGATCGTCGCGGTCACCTCGGGCTGAGCGCCTCGGCTACGGCACGACCGGCCCGCTGCCCCGAGGCGATGCACGCCGGCACGCCGACACCGTCGTACGCCGCCCCGCAGACGGCGAGGCCGGGCTGCAGCTCGACGGCGGCATGGACGCGGGCCACCCGATCCAGGTGACCGACGGCGTACTGCGGTAGCGCGCCGCCCCAGCGGGTGACCCGGGCAGCGACCGGCGTGTTGGAAAGGCAGGCCATCTCGGCGAGGTTGGCGATGGAGCCGGCGACGAGCTCGCCGTCGTCCCGCTGGAGGTCGCCGGTTTCGCCGTAGCGACCGATCGAACAGCGGACGACCGCCAGGCCGTTCCCGGCTAGGTGCGGCCACTTCGCGCTCGCGAACGTTGCCGCCTTCACCAGCCGGCCCTCGACGGCCGGCACCAGGAAGCCGCTGCCGACCCTGGGCAGCTGCGCCCGGTAGGCGAGGGTGACGATCGCCACGCTGGCATAGTCGATCGCCCCGAGTTCGGTGGCGGCGGCCGGCACCGCTGCCGCCAGCAACCGTCGGGCCGCGGGCGCGGGCACCGCAACGATCACGGCGTCGGCGTCGAGCAGTTCCGGGGCGTGCGCGGAGTCGAGCGTGAGGCGCCATCCGGTCGCCGTACGCGCGAGGTCGCGCACGGTGCAGCTCGTCCGCACGGTGGCACCGCTCGCCGCCGCGACAGCCGCCGCCAAGCGGACGAGGCCACCGCGGAGAGTGTGGAAGACCGGCCCCGGAGCGGATGGCGGCTGCGCCTCGCGGGCCGCGGCAAGCAGCGAGCGCCGCCGGCGAGCGGTGCGAGCCAGGTCGGGAACGGTCGCCGCCAGGGACAGGTCGTCGGCGCGGCCGGCGTACACACCGCCGAGCAGCGGGTCGACCAGCCGGTCGACGACGCCGCGGCCCAGGCGCGCGGCGACGTAGCTCCCGACCGCGACGTCGTCACCGACGTCGATCCTCGGCAGGACGAGGTCGAGGCTGGCGCGCGCAATCCGTGCGGTGGGAAGCAGCCCGCGGAGCGACCGCGCGCTGGTCGGTACGCCGAGGACGGTGCCCTTCGGTAGCGGATGCAGCTTGCCATGGCTCCACACGGACGCGGCCAGGGTCGCCGGGGCGACCAGGTCCTCGCCGAGACCGACCTGATGGGCAAGTGCCAACGCTTCCGGCCGACGTACCAAAAAGGCCTCGGCGCCCTCGTCGACCGGCACCCCCTCGATCTCGGACGTCCGTAGCTTTCCGCCGACCTGCGCCGACGCCTCGAGGACCGTGATGCGGGTGCCGGGCGGGCCGTGTCGGCGTACGGCGAGGGCCGCGGCGAGGCCCGAGATGCCGGCGCCGACGACGGCGACGTGCGGGGCGGGCGTCGTCGGCACTCCGCCAGCCTGCCAGCCGGTCAGCGATCGAATCGTTACGCCGCGGCGGGAACCGTGCGGGGGCACGAGCCGTCGCATCGGCAGTCGAGGGCAGGAGAAGCGATGAAGGGTATCCGCGTCGCGCTGGCCGGCGTCGTCCTCGCCGTGGCCACCGGATGCAGCAGCGGCGGGGGCGACACCGCGGCGTCCAACGGTTCGTCCAACGGTTCGTCCAACGTCCAGAGGCTCGCCGGCGGTTCCCGTGCCGTTCGGCCGGCCGCCGCCGCTGCAGCCGGAAGCGCCAGTGCGGACATCGGGCTCGAGCGCGCCGTGGTGCGCACGGCCGAGCTGACCGTCCGGACGGGCGACGTCGGCGCGGCCGTCACGCGCGCCGTTGGCATCGTCCGCAGCGGGCGCGGCTACGTCGCGGCCCAGCAGGCGAACCTTGACCCGGCAGACCACGGCCGCGACAGCGCGAACCTCGTCCTCAAGGTGCCCGGTGCGGCGTACGACGGCGTCTTCACGTCGCTGCAGGGACTCGGCACGACGCTGTCGCGCAGCCAGCACGCCGACGACGTGACCGGCAACGTCGCCGACGTCACCAGTCGGCTCACCACGCAGCGGACGAGCGTCGCTCGAGTGCGCACGCTGCTCGCCCGCGCACGGACCATCGGAGAGGTCGTCTCCGTCGAGTCGGAGCTGACGAAGCGCGAGGCGACCCTCGAGTCGCTCCAGGCGCGGCTGCACGCCCTCAAAGGCCAGACCAACTTCGCGACCATCACGATGACTCTCGTGACGCCGGCGACCGCACCGCCGCCGCGTCGAGCGACGGCCACCGGCTTCCTGGCCGGGCTGCATGCCGGGTGGCAGGCGTTAGCGACGGTCGTCCGTGGTGGCCTGACCGCCGTGGGCGCCCTGCTGCCGTTCGGCATTGCCCTGCTCCTGCTGGGCGGTGTCGCGATCGCCGCGCTCCGCCTCCCGCGCGGGCGTCTTCTCGCGCGCGGTGCTCGCCGGGAGGAGCGGGCGGGCTAGTTGAGCTAGTGAACGGCAATGACGACGCACGGCCAGCGGTTGCGGCGGCGACGCAGGACCAGCGGTGTGGAGTCGCGTACGTGCTGGGGCACTGACGGGACTCCACGGTCCGCGCTGGAACAGCCACTCTGCCGAACGGGGCCGGCCGTTCCATGCTGACTAGCGGGCGGACTGACTAGCGGGCGGACTCGGCGTGGACGAGCTCCACCACGCGGGCGAGCAGGCCCGGATCGGTGTCCGGAAGGACACCGTGGCCGAGGTTGAACACGTGGCCCTCGGCCGCCCGGCCGCGCCGCAGCACCTCACGTACGTGGTCGGCGTCGACTGGCGGGTGCCGCGCGACGGGGCAGTACGCCGGATCGGCGCCGGCCGGGCGGTCCAGGGCAACCTCGACCCCGCCGTCGCGTTCGCACCATGGGCGGTCGTCGCCGACCACGTACGTGAGGTGCTGCGGCGCGGCCGGGCGGCCGAGGGCCACGTGTTCAACCTCGGCCACGGTGTCCTTCCGGACACCGATCCG
>JBBSIN010000026.1:0-32450 GCA_038232055.1 Mycobacteriales bacterium | reverse complement strand
GCCCCGGCGCTCGCGGCGGCGCGGGAGGCGCACGTCGTGCTGGCCCGGACGGACGCGCCGGACGCCGAAGCGGAGGAGCCGGCCAGCGCGCTGCTTCACGTCGTGGTCAGGGACAGCGACCCGGACCGGGTAGGACGGGCCTTCACGGCGCCGCTCGTCGAGCTGGGCCTGGCCAGCATCCCCGGCTTCTCGGTCACAACGCCGCCGGGACCGGCCACGCCGTACGGCGTGTACGCCGCGGCCTGGACCAGCGCCGCGCGCGTGCCGCAGGTGGTGACCCACGCCGACGGGACCGTCGAGCAGGTCTCCGCCGCCGGACCGACCGGCGCCTGGCCCCGGCTCGACCCGGTCCCGCCGCCCCGCGTCGCGGCGCCGTCGGCCACGAGGCGGGTGCCGCTGGGCCGCGTCGCGGGCGCCCGGGCGGGGGACAAGGGCGGCACCTGCACGCTCGGCGTCTACGGCCGCGACGAGGCGGCGTACGCCTGGCTCGCCGGGACCCTCACGACCGAGCGGCTGGTGCAGCTGCTGCCGGAGGCGGCCGGGCTGCCGGTCGAGCGCGAGCTGCTGCCGGGCCTGCTGGCCGTGCTGTTCCAGGTCCGCGGCCTGCTCGGCGAGGGGGTGGCCGCCGGCGTGCGTTTCGACCCGCAGGGCAAGGGTGTCGGGGAGTGGCTGCGCTCGAGGCTGGTCGACGTGCCGGAGGCCCTGCTGGACTGACGGGACCGTGGGCTGCCCTGGGCTAGTGCGCGAGCTTGGAGAACAGCTCGTAAGGGCCGTAGGTGAGGCAGATCCCGCCGGTCGTGGCGCTGGCGAACATCGTGATGAGCACCCACGCGGCCGCCTTGCGCCATCGCGGCTGCGGCCCCGGCATCGACGGCGGGAGGTAGGCCGCGGACAGCTGCGAGACCTGGTCCGGGCGCAGCCAGTGCTCGTCCGGGGCGGCCTCGGGCAGGACGTCCGGCACGTCGGCGTACTCCTGGCGGTAGCTCACACCGTGAGCGTACGACGGCGGCGACCGTCAGCAGGCTCCGTCATGGGTCGCAATGGGTCATGCGTCGATCCCGTTCGATGACCTTGATCGCGGCCGTGACCGCCGCGACGGCGGCCGCAGCGTCCTTCGCCGCCCTCGCCCGGCCCTCCGGCCACGCGCCGCCGGCGGCCCGTGGGGCTGCCCGCAGCGCTCCGGTCGAGGGTGTCGGCGTCGCGCTGGCCGCCCGGCCGACCAAGGTGCTCACGGTGGTCGAGGAGAACCGCACCGCCTCCTCCGCCACCAACACGATGCCCTACCTCGCCTCGCTGGGCCGGACCTACGGCCACACCACCGCCTACCGCGCGGTCACCCACCCGTCGCTGCCCAACTACCTGGCCCTGGCCGGCGGCTCGACGTTCGGGGTGCGCGACGACAACGCGCCCTCTGCCCACCACGTGTCCGGCCAGTCGGTCTTCGACCAGGCGCTGGCGCACGGCCGCACGGCCAGGACCTACGCCGAGGGGATGCCGAGCAGCTGTGCGCTGACGAGCACCGGGCGGTACGCCGTCAAGCACAACCCCTGGGCCTACTTCTCCAGTGCGACGTCACGGGCCGGCTGCCGCCGCTACGACGTGCCCGCCGGGACGACCAGTGCCGGCCGGCTGCACGACGACGTGGTGCGCGGCACGCTGCCGAACCTGGGTCTGCTGATCCCGGACCTGTGTCACGACGGCCACGACTGCTCCTCGGCGACGGCAGACGCCTGGCTCAAGCGCTGGCTGCCGGTCGTCATGGCCGGCCCGGACTACCGCGCCGGCCGGCTGGCCATCGTCGTGACCTTCGACGAGGACGACCGGACCGGCTCCAACACGGTGCTCACCACGGTGGTGGCGCCGCGGGTGCGCGGGGTCCTGGCCAGGCAGGCACTCACCCACTACTCCTGGACGCGGTACGTCGACGCGCTCGTCGGGGCACCGCCCCTGCGCGCAGCAGGCTCGGCCGCCTCCCTGCGCGGCCCCTTCCCGCTCTGACCCCGGCGGCTCCTAGCCCTCGGCGAGCAGGTCGCGGCCGATGTCGTCGACGGAGGCGGCGCCGGCGAGCGCCATGACGTGGGAGAGGTCCTCGCGCAGCGCGGTCAGGCACGCCTGCACACCCGCGGCGCCGTCGACCGTCAGCGCCCACAGGACGGGACGGCCGACCAGCACGGCCGCTGCGCCGAGCGCCAGCGCGCACAGCACGTCGGTGCCCGAGCGCACCCCCCCGTCGACGAGGACCGGCACGGCCCCGGCCACGGCACCGACGACCTCCGGCAGCGCCCGGGCCGTCGGCACCGACCGGTCCAGCTGGCGTCCGCCGTGGTTGCTCACCACCAGCCCGGCTGCGCCCGCTCCCACGCACAGCCGCGCGTCGTCGCCGCGCAGCACCCCCTTGACCAGCACCGGCAGCCCACTTGCCTCGGCCAGCCAGCCGATGTCGTCCAGCGAGGCCGCCGGATCCTGCTCCAGCGTCACGTCCCGGGCCGCCAGGGCGGCGCGCGAGGTGCGTCCGACGTACGGCGTGTCGCCGGTCAGCACGACCGCCGCGGCACCGGCGGCCGCCGCCCGCCGGGCCAGCTCGCGGGTCAGTCCGCGGTCGCGGAGCAGGTAGGACTGGAACCACCACGGTCCGGCCGGCACCTGCTCGAGCGGCGTGCTAGTGCGGGTGGACAGCACGAGCAGGCTGCCGGCGGCCGAGGTGCCGGCAGCGGTCGCCGCCTCCGCGCCCGGATGTGCGAGCCCGTGCTGCGCGGTCGGTGCGACGGCGAGCGGCGCCGTGAGGCGGATGCCGAGCAGGGTGGTCGAGGTGTCGACGTCAGCCACGTCCCGCAGGACCCGCGGCCGCAGCCGCAGTCCTCCCCAGGCGGCGGCCGCCTCGGCGGCGCTGACGCCCGAGCCGGAGCCGCCGGCGAAGTAGGCGTGCACCTCGGTCGGGAGCGTGCGGGCGGCCTGCTCCTCGTGCGCGGCCAACAGCGGGTGCACGTCCGGCAGGCTAGCGGGCGCCGCCCGTCGGGCAGGCGCCTCTACGCTGCCCGGATGCACCGGGTGGGGGTCGTCGGTGCGGCGGTGCTTCGCGACGACCCGCCCCGGGTGCTCGCCAGCCGGCGCACCGACCCGCCCCGGCTCGCCGGCTACTGGGAGTTTCCCGGCGGCAAGGTGGAGGACGGCGAGAGCGACGAGCAGGCCCTCGTGCGCGAGCTGCGCGAGGAGCTCGGTGTGGTCGCCGTCGTCGGTGGGCGGCTCGGCCCGGACGTGGCCATCGGTGCGACGGGGGTGCTGCGCGTCTACCTCGCACGCATCGACGGCGAGCCGGCGCTGGTCGACCACGACGCGCACCGCTGGCTCACGGCGACCGAGCTGGACCAGGTCGGCTGGATCCCGGTCGACCTGCCCGTCGTCGAGCAGCTGCGCGCGCTGCTGGCCGGACCGCCCGACAGCTGCCGGGCGGCCGGCAGCTGACGGGCGGCCGGATCAGACTCGGCCGGGCTTCTGCTCGGCGTTGACGCCCGGCTCGGGGGCGCCGGGCGAGGCGTCCGGCAGCGGCGTCGACGGGTTGTCCTGCGCGGACGAGCGGGCACCGATGGTGGGGGCCTCCCGCTGCTCGGTGCCGCTGGAGGCCCCGCCGCCGTCGACCGGACCCACCGAGCGGCCGGCCCTGGTCACCTGCTCGGGCGCGTCGTCCCGGGACTCGGCGGCGACGTCGGGGCGCTCGCCGGTGATGTGGTGCAGCAGGTCGTTGATGCGCGAGGCCAGCGTGATGTCGAGCTCGGTCACACCTCCCTTGCTGTGCGTGCTGAGCACGAAGCGGGTGCCGTCGCCGTCCGGCTCCACGACCGGATGATGGTCCATCGCGTCGGCCGTCTCCGCGACCTGCTCGCGCAGCTGGGCGTCCTGCTCGGGAGAGAGATGCACCGTGCGGAGCAGCCGCTCCGGCGTTCCCTGCCAGCCGGGCAGCGCCTCGAGCGAGTCCTTGACGAGAGCGTCGTCGAGCAGCGTGGGCACGGGTCCTCCAAGGTCGGGGTCGATCATCTCCTTCCCCGCCGGACACCCCCGGACGCCTCCAGGTCCCACTGCTCGGTCCCGCCCGCTTGCAGGCGCAAGCGCTCCGGCGGCCCTCGGCCTAGGATGGAGGTCAGCCGATGCCCGTCCCCGCACCGCTCGGCGCCCTTCCCCGAGCCGAGACCGGAGCCAGCGTGCCCACCCGAGACGAGATCCGCAACGTCGCGATCGTCGCGCACGTCGACCACGGCAAGACCACCCTCGTCGACGCGATGCTCTGGCAGTCCGGCGCCTTCTCCGCCCACCAGGCCGACGAGGGCTCGGTCAACGAGCGGGTCATGGACTCCATGGACCTCGAGCGCGAGAAGGGCATCACGATCCTCGCGAAGAACACGGCGGTCCGCTACGGCGACGTCACTGTGAACATCGTCGACACTCCCGGCCACTCCGACTTCGGCGGCGAGGTGGAGCGCGGTCTCGCGATGGTCGACGGCGTCGTGCTGCTCGTCGACGCCAGCGAGGGGCCGCTGCCGCAGACCCGCTTCGTGCTGCGCAAGGCCCTCGAGAAGCGGTTGCCCGTCGTGCTCGTCGTCAACAAGGTCGACCGCAAGGACGCCCGCATCAAGGAGGTACTGGACGAGACCTACGGGCTCTTTCTCGACCTCGACGCCGACGAGAGCCAGATCGAGTTCCCGGTCGTCTACTGCAACGCCCGCGCCGGCCGCGCGTCTCTCAGCCCGCCCGACGACGACGGCGAGGTCGACAGCGACTCGCTGAAGCCGTTGCTGGACGTGCTGATCGACACGGTTCCGGCGCCGTCGTACCACGAAGACGCACCGATGCAGGCGCTGGTCACGAACCTCGACGCCTCGCCGTACCTCGGCCGGCTCGCGCTGTGCCGAGTGCACAACGGCACGATCCGCAAGGGGCAGACCGTCGCGTGGTGCAAGTCGGACGGCAGCGTCGAGCGGGTACGCCTCGCCGAGCTCTTCCTCACCGAGGCCCTCGACCGCGTACCTGCCGAGCGCGCCGGGCCCGGCGACATCATCGCCGTGGCCGGGATCGACCAGATCACGATCGGGGAGACGCTCGCCGACCCGGAGGACCCGCGGCCGCTGCCGATCATCACGGTCGACGAGCCGGCGATCAGCATGACGTTGGGGATCAACACCTCGCCGCTGGCGGGGCAGGACGGCAACAAGCTCACCGCCCGGCTGCTGCGCAACCGGCTCGACGCCGAGCTGGTCGGCAACGTGTCGGTGCGCGTGCTGCCGACCGAGCGACCTGACACCTGGGAGGTGCAGGGCCGCGGCGAGCTGGCACTGGCGATTCTCGTCGAGGTCATGCGGCGCGAGGGTTTCGAACTCACCGTAGGCAAGCCCCAGGTCGTCACCCGCGAGATCGACGGGAAGCTGCACGAACCGGTCGAGCGGATGACGATCGACGTACCTGAGGAGTACCTCGGCGTCGTCACGCAGCTCCTCGCGCTCCGCAAGGGCCGGCTCGAGGCGATGGTCAACCATGGCACCGGCTGGGTGCGTACGGATTACGTCGTACCCGCCCGCGGGCTCATCGGCTTCCGCACCGAGTTCCTCACCGAGACAAGGGGAACCGGCATCGCGCACGGCGTCTTCGAGCGGTACGAGCCGTGGTACGGCGAGCTGCGCACCCGACCGACCGGTTCGCTCGTCGCGGACCGGCGGGGGGTCGTGACGGCCTTCGCCCTGACCAACCTGCAGGAGCGTGGCGCGATGTTCGTCGGACCCGGTACCGAAATCTACGAAGGCATGATCGTCGGAGAGAACGCGCGAGCCGACGACATGGACGTCAACGCGGCGAAGGAGAAGAAGCTCACCAACATGCGTTCTTCGACCAGCGACGAGCTGGAGCGGCTGGTGCCGCCGCGCGTGCTGTCCCTCGAGCAGGCGCTGGAGTTCTGCCGGGTGGACGAGTGCGTCGAGGTGACGCCGAAGAGCGTGCGGCTGCGCAAGGTCGTCCTCGCCGCGAGCGACCGAGAAAAGTCTCGCGGTCGGCGGGCGCGAGGTCAATGAGTGTCGGTGGCACGGCGGCGTACGCCGGTGTCGCCGGGCTGCCGCCGCTCGTCGCGCGGGCGGTCGGCGTGGCGGAGAGGCTGGGCTTCGAGCTCTCCTGCCTCCCGGAGCAGGGCCGGCTGCTCGCCGTGCTCGCCACGGGACGTCGTGGTGGCGTCATCGGCGAGACCGGCACTGGGTGTGGGGTCGGCTTGGCTTGGATGTGCAGTGCGGTGGACCGGTCGACGCGGCTGGTCAGCGTCGAGCGGGACCCGGAGCGAGCCGCGGCAGCCGCAGATCTGTTCCGAGCCGAGCCGAACGTTACCGTCCTCACCGGAGACTGGCCGGATCTCGGTGCCCACGGGCCGTTCGACCTGCTCGTGCTGGACGGCGGCGGCGGCGGCAAGGACGGCACGTCACCGGCCGATCCGATGCGGTTCCTGACGTCGGCCGGCTGCCTCGTCATCGACGACTTCACGCCGTCGGCCGCGTGGCCGCCGCTGCACGACGGTGCCGTCGACACCGCGCGCCTGCATTGGCTGGAGCATCCGTCGCTGCTCGCTACGGAGATCCGGACCAGCGCAACCGCGTCGACACTCGTCGCCGTACGGCGCTAACGCACAGCGGTCGGCATACCGGGCCGATCACTCCGGTGCCGGATGCAACCAGAGCGCACCGCCGGCCTTGGCCACGGCGTCGGTTTCGCAACCATGGTCGAGCGCGCCGACGAGCCTGCCGATGAAACGGCGATCACGCGGGAAAGCCGCGTCCGAGGTGTAGATCAGCGGTGGCACCGGTGCACCCTCCTCGTGCCGCTGGCGGCGCAGCCGCTCGAAGTCGACTACGTTGTTCGTGACAAGCGCGCGACCGTCGTCCAGCGCCCGTCGCAGCAGATCCGCGTCGGAACTCTCTCGCGCCACCGGATCCGTGACGACAGCGACACAGTCGTGGCCGCTAGCGGACAACTCGGTGGCGATCCGCGGGCTGAACATCTCATCCAGCAGCCGGATGCTCACCGGCCGAGCAGCTGCTGTTGACGCCGCCAGCGCCCCTCGGCCTCCGCCGCCTCGGCCTCCGCCCGCTCCACGCAGCCATCGATCTCGGTCGGGAAGGAGGCCGTCCTAATCAAGATCGGGGTCGGCAGTCCGCGCGCTGAGCACCGCCCTGGCGATCTCCCACACGTCGGCACCCCCGACCAGCCGGGCGCGGCGCCCCGCCGGGCCGTCCCGAAACACGATCAACGGATGCTCCTGACAGCGAAGCGCCTCGTCGACAAGAAAGTTGGTCGCCGCCGAGGCGCTCAACCCGGAATGGGACGCGACGAACCGGGCCAGTCGGGCGGCCACGGCAGGGTGGAATCGGACAGAGGCAGGCGAGGGCAACCTAGAATGTAGGCGACTGTCGCTAGCGTAGCCGCCCGGGTTGGCGTACGGAGCCGTCCGGGGGGTACTGCTGGGAGCTGAACGTTATCCAACCGCAATAACCGACAACCTCACGGGGGTTCCTTCATGCGCTTGCGCGCGCTCCGCCGTACCACCGTCCTCGCCGCTTCCGCCGGCGTCATCGCGGCCACCGCCCTCGGTGCCGGGACCGCCACCGGTTCGACCGGTGTCCTCGGCACCGGCTCGCCGTCGTACGTCAATTACCCCGGACCGACGAACCTGGTCGGCGACGCCGGCGAGCCGAGCATCGGGGTGAACCCGAAGACCGGCGCGGCGCTCCTGCTGGCCGGTACGACGACTGCCAAGGCCGTCTTCAACGACAGCACCACGCCGGCCCGGGTCTCGTGGAGCGACGTCTCCTTCCCGACGACGTCGGTCACGACGCTCGACCCGATCCTGTTCACGGACACCCGTACCGGTCGGGCGTTCGTCAGCCAGCTCGCCGGCGCGTGCAGCCTGTCGGCGTACACCGATGACGACGGCGCCACGTACAAGCCGTCACAGGGGTGCGGCGTAGGCACGGTCGAGGACCACCAGACCTTCGGCGGCGGGCCGTATCCCACGGGCGCGATACCGGGCCCCCTCACGTCGTACCCGGACGCGGCCTACTACTGCGCCCAGGCCGACCTCACCGAGAACTGCGCTCGCAGCGACGACGGTGGCACCACGTTCGGGCCCGGCGTCTCCATCTACAACGCCGTCACCGACAACTGCGTCGGCCTCTCGGGACACATCCGGGTCGGCCCGGACGGCGCGGCCTACGTGCCCAACTTCGACTGCAACGGGCACGTCGCGGTCAGCGCCTCGACCGATGCCGGTACGACGTGGAAGGTGCACGAGGTGCCCGGTAGCGAGACGCAGGACGAGAGCGACCCGTCTGTCGCGGTCGGCGCGAAGAACACCGTCTACCTCGGGTGGGAGCAGGGCAAGGACAATAGCTTCGGCAGCAAGGCCTTTGCCGCCGTCTCTCACGACCACGGCAAGACGTGGAGCCACCTCACCGACGTCGGTGCGCCCCTCGGCATCCGCAACGTGCAGTTCCCGGAGATGATCGCGGGCGACGACAACCGCGCCGCCTTCGCTTTCCTCGGCTCCAAGACGGCCGGCAACGACCAGCTGCAGAACTTCCCTGGCGTCTTCCACCTCTACATCGCGACGACGTACAACGGCGGAAGCAGCTGGTCGGTCAAGGACGTGACGCCGAACAACCCCGTGCAGCGGGGCGGGATCAACCTCGGCGGCTTCAACCCGGGCGGCAGTGGCCCGGCGGCCAAGCGCAACCTGCTCGACTTCAACGACATCACGCTCGACAAGTTGGGCCGGGTCTACGTGGGCTGGGCCGACGGCTGCACCGGCGGTTGCGTCACCAGCGCGAGCAAGAACACCTACACCGCGCTGGGCACCATCACCCGTCAGTCGAGCGGCAGGACGCTCTACGCCGCGTACGACCGGTAAGGCGCACGCGGCACGTACAACACGCAACGACGCAACGACGCAACGACGCAACGGTCGGGCAGCTCGCCGGTAGAGCCGCCCGACCGTTCGCGCGTCATAGGGTCGCCGTCATGACGACGATGGACCCCACCACGCCGGAGCCCGGCGAGCGCCTCGATCCCACCGCGGCGGAGCAGGTGCTCGCCGAGGCGGCATCCGCGGTCGACCCGCTCGGCGCGGCCGTCGAGATGGCGCCGTTGGACTTCCCGAAGCGCCTGCTCCTCGTCCACGCCCATCCGGACGACGAGACCATCACGTCGGGCGCGACGATGGCCAAGTACGCGGCCGAGAACGCGCTCGTGACCCTCGTGACCTGCACCCTCGGCGAGGAGGGCGAGGTCCTCGTCGAAGACCTGGCGTATCTCGCCGCCAGCGAGACCGACCAGCTCGGGCAGCACCGCATCGGTGAGCTCGCCGCGGCCTGCGAGGCACTGCGGGTCGAGGACCACCGGTTCCTCGGCGGCCCCGGACGTTGGCGAGACTCCGGGATGATGGGGCTGGCGTCCAACGAGGCGCCGGAGTGCTTCTGGCAGGCGGACCTCGACGAGGCCGTCGGCGCCCTCGTGCGGATCGTCCGCGAGGTGCGGCCGCAGGTCGTCGTCACCTACAACGAGAACGGCGACTACGGACACCCCGACCACATACAGGCGCACCGAGTGACCGTCTCGGCGTACGACGTGGCAGGCGACCCGAGCCGCTATCCCGAGGCAGGGGAGCCGTGGCAGCCGTCCAAGCTCTACTACGTGGCGACGCCGTACTCGGTGCTGGACGAGATGATCGAACGGATGCGCGACCACCCGCAGGCCGCGGAGTTCTGGGGTCCGGAGGTCAAGTCCGCGGCCGACCTGGGCATCGGCGTGCCGGACGAGGTCGTGTCGACCCGCATCGACGCCCGGGAGCACTTCGTCGCCAAGATGGCCGCGATGCGCGCTCACCGGACGCAGATCGCCGTCGACGGACCGTTCTTCGCGCTCGCCGACGGGGTCGGCAAGGAGGCTTGGGGGCTCGAGCACTATCAGCTCGTCCGGGGCGAGCGGGGGCCTGCCGAGGGCCCGCACGGCTGGGAGAGCGATCTCTTCGCCGGCTTATAGCACCCTGTGCATCAGATGTCACTTTACGTAGTCCTGCGGTACGCCTGACCGGGTGAAAGCGAAGCAAACGCTGGCCCAGTCGGTCACTCAGGGTGAGACTGAAGGGAATTCGCTCAACCAAGACACCCCGGGAGTCGCGATGCCGTCATCGCCGTTGCTCGAACTGCCCGGCGGGCTCGGCGTGGACGTGCTGCGGCTGGCCGGCACCGACGTCGGCGCGCGTCGCGAGCTGCTGCGCCGGCATCGGCTCGGGCGGGGCGCGGTGGCGATCTGGGCGCTGGTGGCGATCGCGTGGTGGCGGGTGGTCGCCACGTCCTCGGCGCATCCGTTCGCGCTGCCGCACATCGACTGGCTCGTCGTCTCGCCGATCATCTTCTTCGGCCTGCTGATCGCCCTGCTGCTCGGCACCCAGATCTTCACCGGACGGTCACCGCACGTCGTCTACCGGCCGGAGCAGATCGACGTACGCCTCTCCGACGTGGTGGGGATCGACACCGTGAAGGAGGAGGTCGTCCGGTCGCTGAACCTCTTCCTCTCGAACGACTCCTTCGCTCGAGAGATGGGCGGACGGCCGAGGCGCGGAGTGCTCTTCGAGGGGCCGCCCGGCACCGGCAAGACGCACACCGCCAAGGCGATGGCGGCGGAGGCGGGAGTGCCGTTTCTCTTCGCCTCGGCCACCTCGTTCCAGTCGTCGTACTACGGCGCCACGGGTCGCAAACTGCGGTCCTACTTCCGGGAGCTGCGCGCCGCCGCCCGCCGGGAGGGCGGCGCCATCGGCTTCATCGACGAGTTCGACGCGATCGGCGGCACCCGGCACGGCGTGGAGATGACCCCGGCACCGGCCGCCGTCGCGGGCTGCGGTGGCCTGGAGGGACTGCCCACGGCGTACGCCGCGCCGGCTCAGCCGCTCGGCGGGGTACGGCACGGGTTCGGCACCGTGGACAGCGCCGGCCCGGTGGTCAACGAGCTGCTCGTGCAGCTGCAGTCCTTCGACGAGCTACCGAGAGTCACCCGCCTGGTGGGGGCCGTGGTCGACCGGATCAACCTGCTCCTCCCGCTCGACCGTCAGCTGCGCAAGCCGAACCCGCGGCCCGCGAACACCCTGCTCATCGCCTCCACGAACCGTGCCGACGGACTCGATCCCGCGCTGCTGCGGCCGGGACGGTTTGATCGCCGGCTCTCCTTCGACCCGCCGAGCAAGGCGGGGCGCCGGCAGCTCGTCGACCACTACCTCGCCCGCAAGGCGCACGACGTCGAGCTCGACGACGCCGACCAGCGCGACGCGCTCGCCGCCGTCACCACTGGCTACACCCCCGCCATGATCGAGGGGATGCTCGACGAGGCGCTCGTCAACGCCGTACGCCGCTCGGCGCCGGGCATGAGCCGATCCGACGTGGAGCAGGCTCGGCTCACCGCGGAGGTCGGGCTGGCGAATCCGACGGCGTACACCGAGCACGAGCGGCGCCTGGTCGCCACGCACGAGGCCGGCCACGCCGTCGTGGCCCACCTGGCGGCGCCGCACCGGCGGCTCGAGCTGCTCTCCATCGTCAAGCGGCGCAGCTCGCTGGGCCTACTCGCCCACGGCGACGCAGAGGACGTCTACACCCGCTCGCGCACCGAGATGCTGGCGCTGGTGCGGATCGCCTTCGGTGGGCAGTGCGCTGAGGAAATCTTCTTCGGCGACGTCACCACCGGTCCCGGCGGGGACCTGCTCTACGCCACCAACGTCGCCGCCGAGATGGTGGGCTCCTGCGGGATGACGGACACGCTCGTGTCGTACGCCGCCATCCAGGCCAGCGCCTTTTCCGAGACGAACGTCGTCGGCCGGGTGCTCGGCGAGCCGGAGGGGCGGGGCCGGGTCGAGGCCCTGCTCCGCGAGCAAAAGGCCGCCGCCCGGCTGCTGCTACTGGAGAACGCGGACCTGGTGGCCGCGCTCCGGGATGTGCTCCTCGAACGGTCCGAGCTCATCGGACGGGGAATCACGGCGGTGCTCGATGCCGCGGTCGCCCGCCGCCAGGATGTCGTCATCGACCTGGCCGACGCGGCTTCGCGGGACGCGGCCGCCGAATAGCTACGCTTCGGGGGTGAGTCTCCCGACCGGCGAGTGGCCCGCTGGCCAGCCGGCGGCGCTCGAGTCCATCCCGCACGAGCGCGGCCGGCCAAGCCCGCTCGCTCGAGTCGGCACCCTTGCCGTCCTGGTGGTTGTGGGCGCGGAGCTCGCCTTCTGCGGCGCGTTCCTCGTGCCGAGCGTGCCGCACGTCCTCGGGATCACTGTCCCGCTGGGACCCGCGGTGGGCCTGCTCGGCAACCTGGCAGCCGGTCTCTGGGTGGTTCGGGTCACCGGAAGCAAGCTCGCCGTCGGCGCGCCGGCCCTCGGCTGGTTGCTCTGCGTCGTACCACTTGGCGCCCGGCGACCCGAGGGCGACCTCGTGCTCACCAACGGTGGGAACGCACTCGCGTTCCTCCTGCTCGGGGCGCTGGCCTGGGTCGTTGCGGCGATGGCCGGTCGAGCCGCTTCACCGGGGCCGCCGGACGGTCGATGACGGGGGTATGACGGTCCTCGACCGTGGCGCGCCGGTGGAGGGCCTCCTCTCCCAGGCGGTTTCGGCGTACGAGCAGGCCGGCGGGGAGTCCATCGGGACGGACGCCCTGGCCCGCCGTACCGTCGAGCACGGCATTCCCAGCGATGGCATCCCCCAGGATTTCGCCGCCGATCCCATGGACTCCGTCGCCGACGACGTACAGTTGGCGACCGCCTTGACAATGCCGTTGCGCGGAAGTCGGCGCAGCACCGTGGCGGTCCTCGCCCTGGGCAGCGGCCGGACCGCGGCGTTCGGCGAGACGGCACTGGCGACGCTGCTGGTCGTCGAGGTGCCCGCGGCCCTCGTGCTGGAGAACGCGCTGCCAGCCGCCCGCGTGTCCGCGACCGACGCCTCCCCGGCGGGCGCCTGACGTCCTACATCAGGACGTCGCGGTCCGTGAAGTTCTGGGGGAGGGCATGGACGCCGGTCGACCGTCAGGGCGGCTCGCGGGAACTCCACTGCTGACCGTCCTTGGTGTCGGTCACGACAACGCCGTGAGCAGCGAGCTCGTCGCGGAGCCGGTCGGCGGTCGTCCAGTTCTTCGCCGATCGGGCCGCGGCGCGCTCGTCGAGCAGCTTCCGCGCCCCGTTCGGCAGTGACGTGGCGGCCGACGCCTTGCCGCTGCCGCCGACGTCGCGAGCCAGGTCGAGCCCGAGCACCCGGTCGACGTAGGCGAACGTCTCGAACTTCGAGCCGGGTGGCAGCTCGCTGTCGCGCTCGAGCTCTCGCAGGGCGACAAGCGCCGCCGGGGTGTCGAGGTCGTCGTCCAGCGACTCGACGATGCGGGCGACGTACTCGGCGCACATCGGCTTCGATGCGGACTCCGCCCACTCGGCTACCCGCGATCGCCACCGGGTCAGTGTGCGGTCGGCGGCGGTGAGCGCCGGCCAGGTCAGGTTGAGCTGCTGGCGGTAGCGGCCCTGCAGGTAGAACAGCCGCAGCGCGAGCGGGTCGAAGCCGCGTTGCACGAGGTCGGGGAGCAGGACGACGTTGCCGGTGGACTTGGCCATCTTCCGACCCTCGAAGAGCAGGTGCTCGCCGTGCACCCAGTGCCGGACGACCTCGTGCCCCACCGCTGTGTCGGACTGCGCCCGCTCGTCCTCGTGGTGTGGGAACCGCAGGTCGATGCCACCGGCGTGGATGTCGATGCGGTCCCCGAGGTAGTGCACCGACATCGCCGAGCACTCGACGTGCCAGCCCGGAAACCCTGGCCCCCACGGCGAGTCGTAGACGAGCGAACGGTTCTCGCCGGCCATCTTCCACAGCGCCCAGTCGGCGTGGAACCGCTTGCCCTCGGCCGTCGACTCGCCGCCGACGCCGTGGCCCGGCCGCAGCTGGTCGAGCCGGTTGCCGGAGATCGCGCCGTACGACGGGAACGAGCGCGCGTCGAAGAAGACCGAGCCGTCGTCGCCGACGTACGCGTGCCCTTGTTCGAGCAGGGTCGTGACCAGCCGCTGCATGAGTTCGATGCACTCCGACGCTCGCGGGTATGCCGAAGCGGGACGGATGTTGAGAGCGACCAGGTCTCGGTGGAAGGCGTCCTCGTAGAACCGGGCGATCTCCAGCGGTCCGCGGCCCTCCTCGCGCGCGGCGAGCAGCATCCGGTCCTCGCCCACGTCGGCGTCGTCCTGCAGGTGCCCGACGTCGGTGATGTTCTGCACGAGGTCGACCCGCCAGTGGTGCAGCACGTCGGCCACCCGGACGACGAGGTCGGAGAGCAGAAAGGTGCGCAGGTTGCCGACGTGTGCGAAGCGGTAGACTGTCGGCCCGCAGGCGTACATCCTCAGCACACCTGGCGTGCCGGGCCGGATCTCCGCCGGCCGCCTGGTCCTGGTGTCGTAGAGACGCATCGCTTGTCGACCCTATGCCGCAAGAGCAGACTGCGAGGTATGGGGAAGCGAGCGAAGGAACCGACGGCGACGGCGACGGCGGCTTGGCGGCCGCGCGGCCGCCGGCGGCGGCTGGCGTGGTGGCTGCGCCCGCTGACGATCGCCATCACCGCGCCGGTGCGCTGGTTGCGGGACCGGTTTCGGACGAAGCCCCTTCCACCGCGACGGGGTCCCGGCAACGGTCCGCCGCCGGCCGGCGTCCGCGAGCCGCGGCGTCCCCGGCCCCCTGTTGGCTCCGGCGCCGCCGCGCGGCCCTGGCCGCCCGAGGAGTAGCCCTCGGAAGGGTCGGCTACCTCAGATCGACATCGTGAGCCGAATCTCGGTGACCGGGCCGCCGAGGTCGACCTGTTGCCGAAACCCGTCGGGCGTGAAGCCGTGGCGGGCATAGAACCTGATCGCTCGCTCGTTGTCCTTGAGCACCCACAGCGTCACATCAGTCCGTCCGTCAGCGCGTAGCCCGGCGAGGACGCGGCGCAGCAGCCGGCTCCCCAGACCGGCTCCCCACCAGGCCGGGTCGACGTAGCAGGCGTAGAGCTCGCCGGTTCGGCTCGGGTCGCGGTCGTCGTCGCGCGCTGGTCCGCCGACGGCCCAGCCCACGATCTCGCCTGCCGACTCGGCGATGACATCCGTCACTCCAGACCGCCGGTCCCCCAGGCGGTCGGCGCGCCGCCCGGCGTCCATCAGCATGGCGTCGAGGAAGGCGTCGGGGATCAGTCCCCGGTACGCCGTACGCCAGGTCTGCACGCGGAGCCGCTCGATCGCCTCGGCGTCGGCGATTACGGCCGGCCGGAGGCGGGCCGGTCCCGGTGGCACCGGGCGGGCCGCGAGGACGGTCGCCGCGTCGACGGTGAGCAGTGCCCCGTCGGGTCGGCGTACGACGAGAGCGTCGTCGCTCAACGAGACGAGCTCGCCGAGGACGTCCGTGGCCTCCCCCGTGGGCAAGCGACGCCGCACCACGACCCGCCGACCGACGCTCGCGGGGGACAAGCCGGTCACCGTCCCTGCACCCCCTGACGTGGCACGCGCCGCCAACCACGGCGATACTAGGGACGACCCGGAACCAGGCCAGGAGGATTCCGACGTGACCTATGTCATTGCCGAGCCCTGCGTCGACCTTCTCGACCGGGCGTGCATCGAAGAGTGTCCGGTCGACTGCATCTACGAGGGCAACCGGATGCTCTATATCCATCCCGACGAGTGCGTCGACTGCGGCGCCTGCGAGCCGGTCTGCCCGGTCGAGGCGATCTTCTACGAGGACGACACGCCAGCGCAGTGGAAGGACTACTACAAGGCGAACGTCGAGTTCTTCGACGACCTCGGCTCCCCCGGCGGTGCCTCCAAGGTTGGCAAGATCGACAAGGATCATCCCCTCATCGTGGCGCTGCCGCCGATGAACCAGGACCACTGATGAACCAGGAGCACTGACGGCGTCCGACCCGCTGTCGCAGCGGTTGCCGACCTTTCCGTGGGACCGGCTGACGCCGTACGCCGAGATTGCTCGCGGCCATCCGGACGGAATCGTCGACCTTTCCGTCGGCACTCCGGTCGACCCGACGCCGGAGGTGGCGAGGCGTGCCCTCGCAGCGGCCGCCGATGCCCCCGGTTACCCGCTGACGGCGGGTAGCGCACGCCTGCGCGAGGCGGCAGTCGGCTGGCTGCGGCGGCGCCTCCACGTCGAGGTCGACCCGGGAGCGGTCCTGCCGACGGTCGGGTCGAAGGAGCTCGTGGCGCTGCTGCCGTCGCTGCTCGCGGTGGAGGGCGCCGTCGTCTTCCCCACGCTGGCCTATCCGACGTACGACGTGGGCGCCCGGCTGGCCGGGCTGGCACCGGTCGCGACCGACTCACTGCTTTCGTTGGGCCCCGCCCCGGTGGGCCTGGTGTGGACGAACTCGCCGGCCAACCCGACCGGACGCGTGCTGCCGGCGGATCACCTCCGCAAAGTCGTCGACTGGTCGCGCGAGCGCGGCGCCGTGGTGGCGAGCGACGAGTGCTACGTCGAGTTCGGCTGGGAGGCGGAGCCCGTCTCGATCCTGCATCCCGACGTGTGCGGCGGCGACCACACCGGGCTGCTCGCCGTGCACTCGCTGTCGAAGCGCTCCAACCTGGCCGGATACCGGGCCGGGTTCGTGACGGGTGACCCGGCCCTCGTCGCGGAGCTACTCGCCGTCCGCAAGCACGCGGGGCTCATCGTGTCGCAACCGGTGCAGGCGGCCATGACCGCGGTGCTCGGCGACGACGTGCACGCGTTGGAGCAGCGGGCGCGCTACACCGGGCGGCGCGACGCCCTGTACCAAGGGCTCGAATCGGCCGGGTTCCGGATCGACGAGTCCGAGGGTGGCCTCTACCTGTGGGCGACGCGCGAAGAGCCGTGTTGGCAGACGGTCCGCGCTCTCGCCGAACGGGGGATCCTCGTGGCGCCCGGCGAGTTCTACGGTCCCACCGGCGCACGGCACGTCCGGGTAGCGCTCACCGCCACCGATGAGCGTGTCCAAGCCGCAGCGCAGCGGCTGGTTTTCTGATCGCCGCCCGGCGCTCCGGACCCCCCCTGTCCAGTGGCGCCCGGAACTACCCGTCCGGGCGGACGACATAGACGCGACCCGCGGGAGTCGTCCAACGGACATGCCGGTCTGGCAGCATTGCCACCTGCCACCCGCCGTGGGTTTTCAGCCGGTGATGGAAGCGGCATTCTGGTAGAAGGTTGCATGGGCAGGTCGGCCCCTTCGGGTACGGGACGACATGATCCCAATCGCAACGGTGCACCGGTTGACCGCATCCCGGGAACACGCACCGCCGGTGCAAGCCGGCGAGGTGGCGCTTGAACCGGTCCGGTACGTCGTAGCCCAACGTGCGCCCGTGGTCACACGTCCAGGTGGCATCGGGCTGCCATGGGATGACGACTGTGTGCGGGTCGCCCAGCAGCGCCCGTGCCAAGCCGTCCGGTATTGGCCCGTCGCCGAGCAGCTCGACGGGGCGGCCAGTGGCTGGCGGCTCCGTCGCCGACGGCACGGCTGCGAAGCGCTGAGACGGGGAACGCTCGGTCGGCTCATCGCGCAGCCGGGTGAGGGTGGTCACGTCGGCGAGCAGGACGATGCCTGGTGCACCGAACCGCGTTCGAGGTAGTGACGGATCGTCGAGGACCGTGTTGGCCATGACGACCATGGCATCGAACCGCCGCTGGTCGAAGGTGCCGCTCGACGGGTCCAACCTCCGGGCGAGCGCGTCCTCGGCGGCGGCGAACCTCAGGATGTCGCGTGTCGGACCCTCATGGACGAGCCGACTGCGTCCGTCACCGTCGTGCTCGAGCCGTCGCCGACGCTCCTCCCGGATGGCGGCGTGCTGCTCCTCCGCCGTCGGCGACGCGATCGCCAGGACCGCGCGCCGTAGGGACCTGAAGACCTCTGACAGCACCTGCTCGCCGGCGCGCGGTAGCACCAGCTGCTCAACGGCGAGCGCCTGCTCGTCGTCAAGCTGACGGGTCCCGTCGACGATGGCCTGCGCCCGGCTCAGGTCGATGTCGCCCACGACCAGTGCGGCAGTGGTGGCGGGTAGCCGCGCGAGGCCCAGGGCCGTGCAGAGCAGTCGGTCGGCCGCCCGCTGGGAGATCCGAAGGGCGCATGCGATCTCCGCGCCCGCGAACTCGCTGACTCCCTCCCACCGCGCTCGCGCACCGCCGACCACCACCGGTTGCTCCGGCGCGGGCCGCCGGTGGGCAAACTGCGCGGCCAACGCCAACTGCCGGCCGGAGAGCGCATTGATCTGTCGCTGCGCGGCCGTCATGCCGTCCAGCAGCTCGTCTCCCACGAGATCCACAACGCATGCCACGTCGTGGCCCGCGAGAGGCTCGCTGGCAGGAGGCTGGTCGGCGACGGATTCGAACATGTGTTCGACTATAGTGCGGCGCACCGACACGTGAGATCCGTTGTACACAGCCGCGAGCCGGACTAGACGACCCGCTTCTCTGGCGCCGCCTGGTGACGCGCTGATCCGGTAGCGCAACGATGAGCCGATACGGCCGATCTGCCCACTTTGACACCGTCAGGGCGCCAACTTACCGACGGAGCCGTCGAAGCTTTGCCTCATCCACGACGTCGCCCACGGCCACCGCAGCCTCGCCTTCACGAAGTCGCTGCAGCGTCCCCGGGCTCGAGAGCACGTCGAGGGTCTCTTCGAGCGCTTCGAGGTCATCCGAGCGGATGAGCACGGCGGCAGGGCGGCCGTTACGTGTGATCGTCACCCGATGTCTATCGGACATCGCCCGCGCCCGATCGTGGATCGATTTGTCGTACGGACTCCTCGACGTAGGGTCGCCGTGTGACGCAGCTCGACAGCCCGCTCGACCCGGTCATCGACGAGTTGTGGGACGCCCGATCGGAGCTCTCGGCCGGCGACGCCGAGGGCCGCAAGCGCGTGGTCGCCGCCATCGACGCGCTTGACGCCGGCGAGGCGCGGGTCGCCGCGGTGCAGCTCGACGGCTCGGTGTGGGTCGACGAGCGCGCCAAGCGGGCGATCCTGCTGGCGTTCACGGTGCTGCCGATGACCGAGTCGGCGGCAGGCGACTTCGTCTACCGCGACCGGGTGCCGCTCAAGACCAGCTTCGACGGGGTGCGCGTCGTACCCGGCGCAATTGCCCGCTGGGGGTCCTACGTCGCACCCGGCGCGGTGCTCATGCCGTCGTACGTCAACATCGGCGCCTGGGTTGGCGCGGGCACTCTTGTCGACACCTGGGCCACGGTCGGCTCGTGCGCCCAGGTGGGCGAGCGCGTGCACCTCTCGGGTGGCGTCGGCATCGGCGGGGTGCTCGAGCCACCGCAGGCGGCGCCGGTCGTGGTGGAGGACGACGCCTTCGTCGGCTCCCGGTGCATGGTCGTCGAAGGTGCCCGGGTGCGCCGCGGTGCGAAGCTCGGCGCCGGCGCGATCGTCACGGCGAGCACTCGGGTGTACGACGCGGACTCGGGCGCCGAGCTGCCCCGCGGCGAGGTTCCCGAGCGCGCCGTGGCGGTCGGCTCGAGCCGGGTCAAGAGCTTCGCCGGCGGGGAATTCGGCATGCCCTGCCTGCTCGTCCTGCGACGACTGGCGCCGGACGAGGTCCACGACAAGCTCGCGTTAAACGACGTCCTTCGTGAGCACGGAGTCTCCAGCTGATGGTCACCCTGAGTCGAGGGAGGTGACCTGACATGCCGCGGCGGCTCGACCTGGAACAGCGCGGCGACGCCGTCACGGCGGCCCTCGTCGACATCCCGTCGGTCTCCGGTGACGAGGGGGAGCTCGCCGACCTGATCTACGCCGCGCTGCACGGGCTCCCGCACCTGACCGTCGAGCGCGACGGCGACGCCGTCGTGGCCCGTACGACGCTCGACCGACCGGGCCGCGTCGTCCTTGCCGGTCACCTCGACACGGTGCCGATCGCCGACAACCTGCCCGCCCGCCGCGACGGTGACCGGCTCTACGGCTGCGGCACCAGCGACATGAAGAGCGGCATCGCCGTCATGCTCCGGCTCGCCGTACACGTCACGTCCCCGGCTCGCGACGTCACCTACGTGCTCTACGACAACGAGGAGGTCGACGCCTCGCGCAACGGCCTGGGCCGGATCTCCGAGCGGCATCCCGAGTGGTTGCGCGGTGAACTCGCTGTGCTGATGGAGCCGACCTCGGGCCGGCTGGAGGCGGGCTGCCAGGGCACCCTGCGCGTTCTCGTCGTGCTCATCGGCCGGCGCGCGCACAGTGCGCGTTCCTGGCTCGGCGACAACGCGATCCACCGGGCCGGCGCGGTGCTCGGGCGGCTGAGCTCGTACGAGCCCCGGGTGGTCGAGATCGACGGACTGACCTTCCGCGAGGGGTTGAGCGCGGTGCGGATCGACGGCGGCGTCGCCGGCAACGTCGTACCCGACAGATGCACCGTGACCGTCAACTTTCGGTTCGCCCCCGACCGCAGCGAGGAGGAGGCACTGGCGCACGTGCAGGAGGTGCTGCGCCCGTACGAATGCGTGCCGATCGACAGCGCGCCCGCCGCGCCACCCGGACTGGAGGCGCCCGGTCTGCAGGAGTTCCTGCGGATCGTGGACCGGCAGCCGGTCGCGAAGTTCGGCTGGACCGACGTCGCGCGTTTCGCCGGCCTCGGCATCCCGGCGGTCAACTACGGCCCGGGGGACCCGATGATGGCGCACACCCGCGACGAGTACGTCGAGGTGCCGCGCATCGCCGAGTGCGAGTCGCTGCTGCGGCGCTACATGACCGCCATAGCCTGATCGGATGTCCGATCCCGCAGCGCGCCCGCCGCGTCCGATCGACCCGGACCGGTTGCCGCCGTACGACGCCGAGGTCGCCTCCGCGGCAGCCGCTCGCGACGCCTCGGCGGTCAGCCACGAGCCTCCGCCGGAGAAGCACCGTGGTCCGATCACCTTGCGCAGAGGGCAGGTGCAGAGCTCGACGACCGACCAGCGGCTGCTCGACAACCGCGGCACGTCCGACTGGGTCCATACCGACCCGTGGCGCGTGCTGCGGATTCAATCAGAGTTCGTCGAGGGCTTCGGCCTGCTCGCCGAGCTGCCCGCCGCGGCCAGCGTGTTCGGCTCGGCCCGCACCGACCGGACCGACCCGGACTATGCGGCAGCGGAGGCGCTCGGCGCTGCCCTGGCCCGGGCTGGGCTCGCGGTCATCACCGGTGGCGGGCCGGGCATCATGGAGGCCGCGAACAAGGGAGCCAGTGAGGCCGGCGGCATCTCGGTCGGGCTCGGCATCGAGCTGCCGTTCGAGCAGCGGCTCAACGACTGGGTCGACATCGGCATCCAGTTCCGCTATTTCTTCGCCCGCAAGACGATGTTCGTCAAGTACGCGCAGGCCTTTGTCGTTTTTCCCGGCGGCTTCGGCACGCTCGACGAGCTCTTCGAGGCGCTGACCCTCGTGCAGACCCGCAAGGTCACCTCGTTTCCGGTGGTGCTGTACGGCTCGGCGTACTGGCGTGGGCTGCTCGACTGGCTGCGCGACACGTTGCTCGCAGCGAAGAAGATTGCCGACCCCGACCTCGACCTGGTGCACCTCTGCGACGACGTGGAGGACATCGTCCGGATCCTCCAGCGCTCGCGGGTTTCCCGAGCGACACGTGAGCCGGGTTGATGGCGGCGATCTGCGTGTTCTGCGCGTCGAGCACGTCGATAGCCCAGCGGTACGTCGACCTCGCCGTTGCGGTCGGTGCCGAGCTGGCTCGGCGCGGCCACTCGCTGGTCACTGGCGGTGGCCGCGTCTCGTGCATGGGCGCGGTAGCCAGCGCCGCTCGAGCGGGCGGCGCGTGGACCGTCGGTGTGATTCCCCGGGCGCTGCTCGACATCGAGGTGGCCGACGAGAGCGCCGACGAGCTGATCGTCACCGAGGACATGCGCTCGCGCAAGGGCGTCATGGATCTGCGCGCCGACGCCTTCCTCACGCTGCCTGGCGGCCTCGGCACCCTCGAGGAACTACTCGAGGTCTGGGTCGCCCGGTCCCTCGGGATGCACGACAAGCCGGTCGTGGTCCTCGACCCGGACGGCGTCTTCCGCCCGCTCCACGACCAGGTGCAGGCCCTCGTCGCCGCCGACTTCGTCCGGCCGGCGGCTCGCGACACGATTCGCTGGGCGACCACACCCGCCGAGGCGTTCGACCTGCTGGAGGCACCCCAGACGCCGGCCGTGCCGACGACCGCCGAGGTGCTCGAAGCCGAACCCTGAGGCGGCCGGCTACGCCAGCCCGTCGGCACTACGCCGAAGGGCTGGGCGTTGCCGAGTCCGACGCGGAGCCAGGAAGCGGCCGGCGGCCCTTGCCACCCTCACGCAGGCAGCCGATTCGCTTGGCGACGAAGCCGGTGTCGGTCTTGTCGGCGAACACCATCGCGCGCTGCCCCACCTTGAGGTCCGCGACGGTCTCGGGCTGACCCTTGGCACGTACCCGGGTGGCGCTGTCGATGGCGTAGGTCGACGAGTACCCGTCGATGCTCTTCAGCGTGATCGAGGCCGGGCTCACCTTGGTGATCTCGCCGCGCTGTACGGCGACGGTACGCGCGCCCATCCTGCCGCGGAGGACGAACTCGCCGTGCGACACCCGCCGCAGAAAACGGTGCCGGTGGCGCCCGGCCTGCCCCGCGTGCTGGCCCGCGTGGGGCTGGTCGGTGCCCGGCGCTGCCGAGGACCCTGGGCGCGGAGTTGACGGACTGCTCGCGGCGGACGCGATGCCGAGGGCCCCGAAGCCGAGACCGGCGCCGAGTACGCCGACCGCGAGCCAGCGAGCGGGACGACCAAGCATGGAAACCTCCAGGATGGGTGACGAACCCCATCGTGGCCGCTCCGCGTACGCGGGGCGTCGCGGGCATGTTCGGGGCAGGTAAACGACGGGGCGAGCTGCCCAGCGTGACACGATCGACGTCGTGCTCTTCGTCGAGCTGCTCCTCGTTCTCGTGGTCGTCGGCACGGCCGCTGCCGCCGCGCTGGGCCGCGGTGACCGGATGGCGGCGGCTCCGATCGACCGGAACTTCCTCGGCCTGCCGGACGAGCGGATCTCCCCGGACGATGTCGCGGGAGTGCGGTTCTCCCTCACCGTCCGCGGCTATCGGATGAGCGAGGTGGACGAGGTGCTCGACCGGCTCGCTTGGGAGCTTTCCCAGCGCGATGCGCATATCGCCGCCATGGAGTCGGGGTGGGGAAAGCCGGGCAGACTGCCCGGCATGACCACCCCGGACCTGCCGTCGCCCGATCCCGACCTCCCACCGATGCCCGAGCCGATCACGCCCCAGCCCACGCCGCAGCCCGACGACGTGCCGCCGCTGCCGCACGACCCGGAGATCGAGCCCCCGCTGCGGCCGACCCCGGGCGAACTGCCGCCGCGCTGATGGCGGAGCTGGTTCGGTCCGTCGAGATCGACGCGGCGCCCGATGCCGTTTGGTCCGCGGTCACCGACTGG
Organism: Mycobacteriales bacterium; assembly: GCA_038232055.1. Taxonomy (GTDB): domain Bacteria; phylum Actinomycetota; class Actinomycetes; order JADGOV01; family JADGOV01; genus JBBSIN01. The sequence goes on along the minus strand of JBBSIN010000026.1, from coordinate 8,995 downwards.
GGCCGGCACGGCCGTTGGATGCTGCTCACTTCGGTCCAGCCCGTCAGCGGGGAGGGACACGCCGCAGGTGACCGCGTCGAGGCCCGCACGGGCGTCGGTCCGCTGCTGCTGCGCGATCCGATGACCGTCACGGTGTGGCGGCCGCCGTACCGCTGCGAGATGCGGCATGAGGGACCCGTCGTACGCGGCGTCGGAGCGTTCGACGTCGAGGCGCTGCCCGACGGGCGCAGCCGCTTCACCTGGTCGGAGTGGCTGGAACCGCCGCTCGGTCCGGTCGGCCAGATCGGTTTCGCGGCCACTCGCCCGCTCTTCGGCGCCTTCCTCGAGGTGTGCCTCCAACGGCTTGCTCGGTGGGCGCCGAGCCAGTGACCGTCGCGGGTCCCGACGGGGTGCCGCGCTGCCCCTGGGCGGTGTCGGCGCCGGACTACGTCAGTTACCACGACGACGAGTGGGGTCGGCCGGTCGTCGGCGACGACGGGATCTACGAACGTCTCACGCTCGAAGCGTTCCAGTCCGGGCTGTCCTGGCTCACAATCCTGCGCAAGCGGCCGGCCTTCCGCGCGGCCTTCGACGGGTTCGACATCGCCCGGGTCGCGGCGTACGACGACGCCGACGTAGGACGGCTGCTCATCGACGCGGGGATCGTCCGCAACCGGGCAAAGGTCATGGCGGCGATCCGCAACGCACAGGCGGCACTCGCGCTTCCCGAGGGGCTCAGCGCGCTGGTGTGGTCGTTCGCGCCGGCCGTCCGGGCACCTGCGTCGCTCTCCTCGGGCGACGTTCCCACCACGACGGCGGAGTCGAGCGCCCTGGCTCGGCAGTTGAAGCGGCACGGGTTCGTCTTCGTCGGACCGATCACCGCGTACGCCCTGATGCAGGCCTGCGGATTGGTCGACGACCACCTCCAGGGCTGTTGGCGGCGCGGGCGCGCGTAGTGGACGTCGACGACCCGATCGGCGGCCCGCCACGGGCCTACCATGGGGATATGCCGTCCTGGCTGCCGTGGGTCGTGGTCGCCGCCTTCTGTGGTGTGCTGGAGATCACCACACTGGCCCTCGTCTTCGGTCTCGTGGCGGTGGCCGCACTGGTGACCGCCGTGGTCGCGGGAGTCGGTGCGGGTGCCGCGCTGCAACTTCTCGTCTTCAGCGCGTCTTCGCTGGCTCTGCTGCTCCTGGTCCGGCCGATCGCCGCTCGGCACCTGCGCACGCCGGCCCGTCTGCGGACCGGCGTCGCCGCGCTCGTCGGCAGCCGGGCCCTCGCCATCGAGCAGGTCGACGGGCACCGTGGGCTCGTCAAGATCGGTGGAGAGGTTTGGTCGGCGAGGTCGTACGACGAGACGCAGGTCATCGAACCGGGCGCCCCCGTCGACGTCGTCCAGATCCGCGGCGCCGTCGCGGTCGTCATGGCCGCCGACGGGTGGCCGTCGTGATCGGTTCCTTCCGGCCGTTGGAGGCCCCATGGCAGCACTGATCGCGCTGGGCGTCGTCGCCCTGCTCGTCCTCGTCGTCCTGGCCAGAGCGGTGCGTATCGTGCCGCAGGCGCGGGCCGGAGTGGTCGAGCGGCTCGGCCGCTACAGCCGCACGCTCGACGCCGGCATCACCCTGGTCATCCCCTTCGTCGACCGGGTCCGTCCGCTCATCGACCTGCGTGAGCAGGTCGTGTCGTTCCCCCCGCAGTCCGTCATCACCGAGGACAACCTCGTCGTCAGCATCGACACGGTCATCTACTTCCAGGTCACCGACCCCAAGGCTGCGACGTACGAGATCGCGAACTACATCTCCGCGATCGAGCAGCTGACCGTGACGACGCTGCGCAACGTGACCGGCGGCATGGCGCTGGAGGAGACGCTCACCTCCCGAGACTCGATTAACGGGCAGCTGCGAGGCGTGCTCGACGACGCCACCGGCAAGTGGGGCATTCGGGTCAACCGGGTGGAACTCAAGGCGATCGACCCGCCGGCCTCGATCAAGGATTCGATGGAGAAGCAGATGCGTGCCGACCGCGACAAGCGGGCGGCGATCCTCAACGCGGAGGGCGTCAAGCAGTCGCAGATCCTCACCGCCGAGGGGCAGAAGCAGAGCGAGATCCTCCGCGCCGAGGGGCAGCGGCAGTCGCAGATCCTGCAGGCCGAGGGGCAGGCGAAGGCGATCGAGACGGTGTTCCAGGCCATCCACGACGGCGACCCGGATCCGAAGCTGCTCGCCTACCAGTACATCCAGACGCTGCCCAAGATCGCCCAGGGCGACGCCAACAAGGTCTGGATCGTGCCGAGTGAGATCACCCGCGCCCTCGACGGCCTGGGTGGCGCGCTCGGCGGTGTCATCGGGTCCGCCCGCAGTGCCGCGGCGCCGCCCTCGGCCCCCGCGTCACCCCCGGCGCCCTCGCCAATACAGGGCAACGGCAGTGCGGTCGAGGGAGCTCGTCCGCGCAGCGCACCGGGCGGCTCGGTCGAGCACTGACCCGACTCCGTCACAGGGAGGGTCGCCTGGAGCCGGGCCAGTGCAGGAGCAGCAGGGTCGCGTCGTCGCGCAACTGGTCTGCCCGGTGATCCATGACGCTGCGCACCAGCCGGCGCAGGATCTCCTCCGGCAGCCGGCCGGACCCGGCCTCGTGCTCCAGCAGCTCGATCAACCGCGGCAATCCGAACTCTTCACCGTCGGGGGTGCGGGCCTCGGTGACCCCGTCCGTGTAGAACAGCACGGAGTCCCCTGGCTGCAGCGCCACGGTCGCGACGCAGGGAGGTGACGGGTCAAGAAGACCGAAGGGGAGCGTCGGGTCACAGGCGAGCTCGCCCACCACGCGGTGTCCACGAAGGTGTAGGGGCAGCGGATGACCGGCGTTCGTCCAGCGCAGCTCGCCGCTCACGGTGTCGAGCCGGGAGAGCTGCCCGGTCACGAACAGGTTCCCGTCGAACTGTTCGGCGAGCACGCTGTCGAGCCGCCGGTGCATGTCCTCGAGCTGGCGGCCCTCGCGACGGTCGTGGCGATACGCCCCCAGCGCCAGCGCGGAGGCCACGGCCGAGCGCACGCCGTGGCCGAGCGCGTCGAAGATTGCCACGTCGATCGCAGGACCGTTGATCGCGTGCTCGAACGCGTCGCCGCCGACGTCGTACGCCGGCTCGAGCAGGCCGGTCGAGACGACTGCGGAGGTGCGGAGGCACACCGGAGCCAGCAGGTCCCACTGCATGCTGGCGGCGAGGGTCATCGCCCGGCGCCGACGGTGCAGCGAGAAGACGTCGGTGTAGCGGTTGGCGGTGGAGACGATGTGCCCGAGCAGCAGGCCTAGCTCGGTGGCGAACGCCACCACGTCGTCGTCGACCGTCGCGAAGGTGACGGCGAGCACACCGACGCGCTCGTGCCGTTCGGTGATCGGCACCCACATCCGGATGCCCTCGGAGCGCTCGGCCGGAATTGGCTGCTGCCTCGTGAATGCCCGCCCGGCCATCGTGTCACCGACCCGCTGCGGCAGCGGCAGCTCGAGGTGGGCGAGTCGGTCGGCCATCGGCTGCAGCACCACCTGCTGGTAGTCGATGAGGTAGACGACGACGTCCGTCCCCTGGTAGGGAAGCACGGCGCTCGCCACCAGCTCCGGCAGCTCTCCGGGGTCGGCCGAGAGCGTCGCGTGGAGCAGGGCGCCGAGCGGGCGACGGTCCCCCGTCATCGGCCGGCGAAGACTGGACGCTGCTTGGCCACGAACGCGCTCGTCGCGCTGCGGTGGTCGGCCGTCGCGCCGCAGTGTGCCTGGAGCTCGGCCTCCTTTTTCAGCGTGTCGGCAAGGCCATGGTGCGACGCATAGGCCAGGGACTCTTTGATGGCGGCGTACGCCGTCGTCGGCCCCGCGGCAAGTCGTCCGGCCAGCTCCTGCGCCGCGGTCGAGAGGCCGTCGGCAGGCACGACGGCGTTGATCAGTCCCATGTCCAGCGCCTGCTGGGCGCCGAACGGCTCGGCGAGCAGCAGCAGAGCGGTGGCGCGGCCGTAGCCGACAAGCCGCTGCAGCGTCCAGGACGCGCCCGAGTCTGCCGAGAGCCCCACCTGGGCGAAGGCCATCAGGAAGCTCGCCGAGTCGGCCGCCAGCCGGAAGTCGGCGGCGAAGGCGAACGCGGCGCCGGCGCCGGCGGCGATCCCGTTGACCGCCGCGACGACGGGCTTCGGCATCGTCGCGATGCCAGAGGTGATCGGGTTGAAGTGCTCCCGGACCGTCGCCTCGACGGCGCCCGCGTCGCTCTCGAGTAGCTCCGCGTGCTCGCGCAGGTCCTGCCCGACGCAAAAGGCGCGCCCGGCGCCGGTGAGTACGACGGCCCGCACGGTGTCGTCGTCCCGCGCCCGCGCCAGCGCGTCGAGCAGCGCTGTCTTCATGTCGACATTGAGCGAGTTGAGCGAATCGGGCCGGTTGAACGTGACGGTGGCCACGCCACCGTCCACCTGGTAACTGACCGCGTCGGGCATGGCCGTCTCCATTTTCGTCATCGGGCTGACAGGTTTCGTCATCGGGCTGACAGCGGGTCGAGGCCGCGCCGCCTGCACCGGCGCAGTATCGCCCGGTTTCCCCCCGGCTGCCCGAGCAGGGATAATCAGGCCTCCGGCGCTGCCATGGATCCGAACAGGGACAGGCGGCGCGAGTGTGTGTCAGGAAGGGGTGCGCGTATGGCGGCCATGAAGCCGCGGACGGGCGACGGTCCGCTCGAGGTCACCAAGGAGGGGCGCGGCATCGTCATGCGCGTCCCGCTCGAGGGCGGTGGTCGACTGGTGGTCGAGCTCTCCGCTGACGAGGCCAACGCCCTGGGCGACGCCCTCAAGTCTGCGGCGGGCTGAGGCGAGGTGTCTGTCGACGTGCGGCTCCGTGGCGGCGACCTCGCGACGGCCGACACGAACGCGGTCGCGCTGCCCCTCCTGCCCGGGAAGGAGACCCCGGTCGTCGGGTCCGGCAGGGAGACCGCGGCTGCACTCGGCGTCGACCTCGACGCCGTCCTGATGCGCGAGTCGGCGAAGGCGGAGGCCGGCGAGGTCCTGCGCATTCCGCTGTACAGCGGTGCCGTCCGTGCGATCTACCTCGTCGGTGTCGGCGACGCGTCCCCCCGGTCGCTGCGCAAGGCGGGAGCGGGTCTGGCTCGGCGGGCCAAGGACGAGGCGGTGGTCGCGATAGCGATCCGCTCGGACCGCGCCGACGCCGGGCTCTCCGCGCTGGTGGAGGGCCTGGTCCTGGCGTCGTACCGGTTCCGGGCCGCCGGGGCGGAGCCCAAGGGTTGGCAGACCGAGCGCTTCGAACTCGTCACCGAGGCGCCGAAAGAGCGGCAGCCGGTGCTCGACCGGACGCTTGCCGTGGTCCGCGCCGGCCTGCGCGCCCGCGACCTGACCAACACCCCGTCGCTCCTGAAGAGCCCGCAGTGGCTGGCCGAGCAGGCGACGGCCATCGCGGCCGGCGGCGGCCTGGGGATACGTGTCCGCGACGAGAAAGCGCTGGTGGCCGAGGGCTTCGGCGGCATCCTGGCCGTCGGCATGGGCTCGACTCGCCCGCCGCGGTTGATCGAGCTGACGTGGACGCCAAGGGGAGCGAAGCGGCACGTCGTGCTCGTGGGTAAGGGGATCACCTTCGACTCCGGCGGCCTGTCGCTCAAGCCGAACGACGGCATGGTGTCGATGAAGACCGACATGGCCGGCGGCGCTGCCGTGATGGCGGCGATGGGCGCCGTCCGAGACCTTGGCGTGCGGGTGAAGGTCACCGGGCTGGTGCCGGCGGCGGAGAACCTCCCCTCCGGTACGGCGCAGCGCCCCGGCGACGTCATCACTCACTACGGCGGCCGAACGAGCGAGGTGCTCAACACCGACGCCGAAGGCCGGCTCGTCCTCGCCGACGCGCTGGCGTACGCCACCGCCCGGTTGCGCCCCGACGTGGTCGTCGACCTCGCCACGCTGACCGGCGCAGCGAGTCTCGGCCTCGGGCGACGCCACGCCGCCCTGTATGCCACCACCGACGCGCTCGCTGCCGAGCTGACGGAAGCCGCCGACCGCGCAGGGGAGCGCGTCTGGCGGATGCCGCTGGCCGAGGACTACGCGTTCGCGCTCCGCTCCAGGGTGGCCGACCTGGCGAACATCGCCACTGACAAGCGGGTCTCCGGCGGGTCGATCGTGGCCGCGCTGTTCCTTAGCGAGTTCGTCGACGGGTGTCCCTGGGCGCACCTCGACATCGCCGGTCCGGCCCGGTCGGACGGCGACGAGGACGAGGTGACAAAGGGGGCGACCGGTTTCGGCGCACGCCTGCTGCTCCGCTGGCTCGAGAAGATGGGCTGACATGTACGGGCTGACGATTCGCTGGTCCCTGCACGGTCAGACGACCGAGCTGGCCGAGCGGCTGCGGGACTACGTCCGAAATCGGTCGCACGGCCGCTTCACCGGCCTGCCCGACCTGCACCAGACGATCTGGACGCTGCGGGAGGGCGGGTCGTTCGGCGCGACGTACGTCTGGGCGACGGAGGCGGCGCGGGCGGCCTTCCTCGCCGAGTTCCGCCGCAGCGGCACACCGGTCACCGAGATCATCGGCCACCGACCGGACGCCGTGGAGGAGTTCGAGGTCGTCGCCATCGCCGAGGGCGGCTCCGGAATCCCCGTCGCGCGCGACGCGTCGGAGCCCGCGTCGGAGCCCACCGCCGCGCCCTGAGCAGAACGGTAAGGCGGGAGGTCAGACCAGCGACGCGTACAGCGCCATCGTCCGCTCCGCGATCACGGCCCAGCTGAAGTGCTCGACTGCGCGTGCCCGGCCGGCTCGACCCATCCGCCCGGCGAGGGCCGGGTCGGTGACGAGTGCGTTGACTCGCTCGGCGAGGTCGGCCGCGAACCGCGCCGGGTCGGTCGGCGTACCGGTGCCGTCCGCCGCTTGCTCGATGGGCACCAGGAGGCCGGTCTTGCCGTCGCTCACGACCTCCGGGATGCCGCCGGTCGCGGTCGCCACAACGGCCGCCTCGCAGGCCATCGCCTCCAGGTTGACGATCCCCATCGGCTCGTAGATCGACGGGCAGACGAAGACCGTGGCGGCGGAGAGGAACTGCACCACCTCGGGCTTGGGCAGCATGCGCTCGATCCAGACGATCCCGCCGCGCTCGGCCCGCAGCTCCTCGACCAGCCCGCCGACCTCGGCCGCGATCTCCGGCGTGTCGGGGGCGCCGGCCGCCAGCACGAGCTGGGCGTCGGGATGGAAGGAGCGGGCAGCGCGCAGCAGGTACGCCAGCCCCTTCTGCCGGGTGATGCGCCCGACGAAGACGACCGACGGCCGGTCGGGGTCCACGCCGTACGACGCGAGGGCGTCGGTAGCGGGTGTGGGTCGATACTCCTCCGTATCGATGCCGTTGTGCAGGACGTGCACCCGCTGCGGGTCGATTTCCGGGTAGCACGCCAGGACGTCGCCGCGCATGCCGTCGGAGACGGCGATGACGGCGTCGGCGGCCAGCAGCGCCGTACGTTCGCACCACGACGACACGACGTAGCCGCCGCCGAGCTGCTCGGCCTTCCACGGCCGCAGCGGCTCCAGGCTGTGCGTCGTAGCGACGTGCGGTACGCCGTGCAGCAGCTTGGCGACATGGCCGGCGAAGTTGGCGTACCAGGTGTGGGAGTGCACGACGTCGGCGCCGGCGCAGCCGGCCACCATGGCGAGGTCGATGCCCATCGTCTGCAGTGCCGGGTTAGCGTCCCGCAGCGTCTCCGGCGCCCGGTACGCCGTCACGCCCCCTTCGGTGCGCTCGGCGCCCCAGCAGTGCACGCGCACGTCGGCCGCCCGCCGCAGCTCCCGGGCAAGGTATTCGACGTGCACCCCCGCACCGCCGTACACCTGCGGTGGATACTCGCGGGTCAGCAGGTCGACGCGCATGCGGGGAGACTAGGCCGGTGACCATCAAGAAGTCGCAGCCGCGGGTGCTGGCGATCGTGCTCGCCGGCGGTGAAGGCAAGCGGCTAATGCCGCTCACCGCCGATCGCGCCAAGCCGGCGGTCCCGTTCGGCGGCATCTACCGGCTCATCGACTTCGTGCTCTCCAACCTGACCAACGCCGGCTACCTGCGGATCGTCGTACTCACCCAGTACAAGAGCCACAGTCTCGACAGGCACATCACCACGACCTGGCGGATGTCGATCCTGCTCGGCAACTACGTCACGCCGGTGCCGGCGCAGCAGCGGCTCGGACCGCACTGGTACGCCGGTTCGGCCGACGCCGTCATGCAGAACCTCAACCTGGTCTCCGACGACCGGCCGGACCACGTCATCGTCTTCGGCGCCGACCACGTCTACCGGATGGACCCGCGGCAGATGCTCGAGCAGCACGTGGAGTCGGGTGCCGGCGTGACCGTGGCGGCGATCCGCCAACCGATCGGCCTGGCCGACCAGTTCGGCGTGATCGAGACGGCCGCCGGCGTCCGGCGCATCCGCGCCTTTCGGGAGAAGCCGAAGGACGCGGCGGGGCTTGCCGACGCGCCCGAGGAGATCTATGCCTCGATGGGCAACTACATCTTCCGGACCGACACAGTGATCGACGCGGTGACCACCGACGCGGCCGACGTGAACAGCAAGCACGACCTCGGCGGGAACATCATCCCGATGCTCGTCGAGCGCGGCGACGCCGAGGTGTACGACTTCCAGGACAACGAGGTGCCCGGGGCGAGCGAGCGCGACCGCGGCTACTGGCGTGACGTCGGGACGCTCGACGCGTTCTACGACGCGCACATGGACCTTGTCTCGGTCCATCCGGTCTTCAACCTGTACAACCTCGACTGGCCGATCTACACCTACCACGCGCCGCTGCCGCCGGCGAAGTTCGTCCATGCCTCGCAAGACCGCAGAGGTCGTGCCGTCGACTCGATGGTCGGACCCGGCGTAGTGGTGTCGGGATCGCTGGTCGAGCGCTCGATCCTCGGCCCGAGCGTCACCGTGAACTCGTGGGCGACCGTGACCGGCTCGGTGCTCATGGACTGCGTCCAGGTGGGCCGGCACGCCGTCGTACGAAACGCGATCGT
>JBBSIN010000025.1:0-32543 GCA_038232055.1 Mycobacteriales bacterium | reverse complement strand
GTCTAGACGCGGCTGCAACTGGTCGACCGAGACAACGCTCGACCACGCGACGCGAGGACCGCTGGCCGCAGGGGATAGAGGGTCGCTCGCAGCGTGGCTGCGGTTGCCCGTGCCGGACCAGTGATCTTGCCTGAGGGCGCCCGGCCGACGTCCTCTACCAATCCTGCGAAACTGTGTCGGCCGGGCGCTGCGTGTGTCAGACTCCAGCCGGCGCGGCCCGCCGGCTGACGCGCTGGACCGGGGGACCCGCCCATCGAGGGCTACCCCCCCCCCCCCCCCCCGGCCTTTTGGGAGGCGGCGGTGATGCGTCACGCTCTGCAAGACACCTCAGCACGACGGGGTACGCGGAGGACGAAGCGGCGGACAGCCCTGGTGGCCAGCGCGCTACTGCTCGGCTCAGCGTGATCGCCGGTTCGGGGAGCGTCGCACAGGCGGCTGGCCGGTCGCCGCTTGCTCAATCAGGCGATCTTTGAGCGCCTCTACGTCGATGGTGACGGGGTGAGCGAAGAACGCCTAGCCGAGCCGTTCGACGAGATCTTGTTCTTCCGCCGTCCAGCCGTCTACCAGCGCGAACGCGAGCGAGGCGCCCGCGCGGGCGCCTCGTCTGGGTGGAACTCCTCGGCGGACCTACTAGCCACCGCTCTTGCGGGCGGGGGTTCTAGTAAAACCACCATGGTGGAGCTAAGGGGATTCGAACCCCTGACCCCTTGCCTGCCGAGCAAGTGCTCTACCAGCTGAGCTATAGCCCCGAGAACCGGCGCCAGTTTACACAGCGGCCATCCTCAGCTCTCGTCGCAGCGTAACGATCCGCTGGGGCGGGAGCGCCGGAGCGGGACCGATCAGGTGCCGGCCGCCGCCGGCATGGCCGAGGCGGGCAGCGGCAGGCTGGGACAGTCCTTCCAGAGCCGCTCCAGCGAGTAGTAGGTGCGTTCCTCGGAGTGCTGGACGTGGACGACGATGTCGACGTAGTCCAGCAGCACCCAGCGATTGTCGCGCTCGCCCTCTCGCCGGACCGGCTTCGCGCCCAGCATCAGCAGGCGCTCCTCGATCGCGTCGACCACCGATCGTACCTGGCGGTCGTTGGGGGCGGAGGCGAGCACGAAACAGTCGGTGATGACGAGCTGGTCGCTCACGTCGAGGATGAGGATGTCGGACGCCTTCTTGTCGGCGGCGGCTTCGGCGGCGGCCTCGGCGAGTTCGACGGCATGGGCGGAAGCGGTCACAGGCGACTCAGTCTTGGCTCGGGGACAGGTCCCCGTCATTGTCCCACGCGGCCGCGGTAGAGGTGGGTCTTGGTGATGTACTGCACGACCCCGTCCGGGACGAGGTACCAAATCGGCAGCCCGCCCTCCACGCGGGCACGGCAGTCGGTCGACGAGATCGCCATGGCGGGGATCTCGACCAGGCTCACCGCCCCCGCCGGGAAGCCGGGGTCGGCGAGCCGATGCCCGGGCCGCGTCACCCCGATGAAGTGGGCGAGCCGGAAGAGGTCGTCGGTCGCGTGCCAGGTGAGAATCTGCGCGAGGGCGTCCGCGCCGGTGATGAAGAACAGCTCACATTCGCCGCCTCGTTCGGCCCGCAGGTCGCGAAGCGTGTCGATCGTGTACGTCGGCCCGGCCCGGTCCACGTCGATCCGGCTCACCGAGAAGCGTGGGTTGGACGCCGTAGCGACGACGGTCATGAGGTATCGGTCCTCCGGCGCGGAGACGGAGCGCTGCTCTTTTTGCCAAGGCTGGCCGGTCGGTACGAAGACGACCTCGTCCAGAGCGAAGAGCGCGGCGACCTCGCTCGCCGCGACGAGGTGTCCGTGGTGGATGGGGTCGAACGTGCCACCCATCACCCCGAGGCGCACCGGACTCACTCCAGCCCGGCCAAGGGCGCAGGTCCCTCCGTCCAGGACACGACCCGTACGGTCTTCCCGACCTCCTGCCTGGGCACCGTCCCGGCGGGCAGCAACCGGACGTCGGCGTGCAGGCCGAGCCGCTCGCGCAGGGCGCCATCGAGGTCGTCGTGCAGCGAGTCGCCCTGGCCCTCGCAGCAGACCAGCAGCCGGGCCATCGGCGTACGTCGGTCGACGACGAGCAGGTAATGCGGTACGACGCGCTGGTCGGCCAGCAGCACGGCCTCCACCTCGCTCGGGTAGACGTTGACGCCGCGGATAACGAGCATGTCGTCACGGCGACCGAGCACCTTGCTCATCCGCACCAGGGTCCGTCCGCACGAGCATGCCCCGCGGTCGAGCCAGGCGATGTCACCGGTGCGATAGCGCAGGAGCGGCAGCGCCTGCTTCGTCGGCGTGGTGAAGGTCAGCTCGCCGGGGGTGCCGTCGTTCACCGGGTCGCCAGTCGCCGGGTCGAGCGCCTCGACCAGGAAATGGTCCTCGTTGACGTGCAGCCCCGCCTGCTCCTCCAGGCACTCGGTCGCGACGCCCGGGCCGATCACCTCCGACAGGCCGTAGATGTCCACCGCCCGCACGCCCAGCAGGTCCTCGATCTGCCGACGCAGCGCCTCGCTCCACGGCTCGGCACCGAAGATGCCGGCGCGCAGGCTGGTGGTCTCGACGCCGGCCTCGCGGAGCGCCTCACCGATCGTCACGGCGTACGACGGCGTACACGTGAGCACGTCGGGACGGAGGTCACGGATCAGCGTGATCTGGCGGGCGGTCATGCCGCCGGACACCGGCACGACCGCTGCGCCCATCGTCGTCGCGCCGTAGTGGATGCCGAGCCCGCCGGTGAAAAGCCCGTAGCCGTAGGCGTTGTGCACCAGGCTGGCCGGCGTCGCGCCGGCGCAGCCGAGGGACCGCGCGACCATCTCGCCCCACAGCCGCAGGTCGGCGGCGGTGTAGGCGACGAGCGTCGGTCGGCCGCCGGTGCCGCTCGAACCGTGTACGGCGACGACGTCCGCGCGCGGCACGGCGAGCATGCCGAACGGATAGTGCTCCCACAGATCGGACTTCGTCGTCGTCGGAAGCTTCGGCAGGTCGTCGAGCGTCAGCCCCGCACCCGCGGCGACACCGGCTCCGCGCAACAGCCGCGCCTGCGGCCCGTCGGTACCAAGCAGGCGGTCGACGAGGGCCCCCAGCCTCGCCTGCTGGAGGACCGTCCGCTCATCGACGGACATGGCCTCGGCCGCAGCGTCGTACATGTGGGAGGTCACGGACGCGACCGTACGCCGCAACGCACGCTGCGCCGAACGGCGGTGCGGGCCCGGACGGGCAGCACCGATGCCTTGTCGTGAACCTCCAGAACCTCCACCACAGGAGCCGCCACATGAACCACCGTCGACTGCTCGCCATTGCCGCCGCGACGCCGCTCGCGGTCTGCGCCTACAGCCCGTTGCCCGCGTCGGCGGCCTCGGCGCGGCCGTCCTGCCATGGCCATCGCGCGACGATCGTCGTCACGAAGACCTCCCCGCATCTCGTCAAGGGCACGTCGAGGGGTGACGTCATCGTCGTACGGGCATCCGGACACCGGGTGTCGGCCGGCGCCGGCAACGACATCGTGTGCGGGTCATCAGGGACCGACGTCATCAGCGCTGGTGTGGGGGACGACGTGGTAGACGCCGGTAGCGGCAACGACGCGGTCTCTGGTGAGGCCGGCGACGACACGCTCGCCGGTGGCAGCGGCGACGACCTGCTCTCCGGCGGGGCCGGCGACGACGCGCTCTCCGGTGGTCGTGGCCACGACCGCGTCCGTGGTGACGGTGGCGACGACGCCATCGCCGGCGCGACCGACGGCGACGAGATCGAGGGCGGCGACGGCGCCGACAGCGTCGACGGGCACCACGAGGGCCGGGACGACTCCGAGGGGGTCGGCGGCCGGCACCGCGGTCACGCCGGCTGAGCTGACACCCTCCGGGAGAATGCCTAGGGGATCATCCCGGAGAGCACGTTGGACTGGAGCCAGATCAGCAGGCACATCAGGACCAGGAAGCCCAGGCTCCAGCCGAAGACCTTCCGGAAGATGTCGCCCTCCCGGCCCGCGAGGCCCACCGCCGACGCGGCGATCGCCAGGTTCTGCGGCGAGATCATCTTGCCGAGTACGCCGCCCGAGGAGTTGGCGGCCGCCAGCAGGTTCGGTGACAGGCCGCTGCCCTTCGCGGCGGTGACCTGCAGCGCGCCGAACAGCGAATTCGAGGAGGTGTCGGAGCCGGTGACCGCGACGCCGAGCCAGCCGAGGATCGGCGAGATCACCGCGAAGAAGCCGCCCGCGCCGGCCATCCAGAGTCCCAGCGTGTTCGTCTGGCCGGACGCGTTCATCACGAAGGCGAGGCCGAGGACCGCGGCGACGGTGAGGATCGCCCACTTGAGCTGGTTCAGCGTGTCGACGTAGGCGCGGAGTGCGCGCGCCGGCGACACCTTCAGCACCAGCATCGTGATGAGACCGGAGATCAAGAGCAGCGTCCCGGCTGCGACAAGCCAGTCGAACTTGAAGACGACGAGGCTGAGCGGCTTGCCAGCCCCGTTGGTGACATCGAGCCCGGGCCACTTGAAGAGCCGGGTCACCGCGTTGAGCCCGGTCCCGCTGCCGCCGGGTGCGGCCGGCGGGGTGCCCTTGATCGCCGGGATGTTCGCCAGCACGAAGATCGCGATGATGATCAGGTACGGCGCGTACGCACGCGCCACCTCGCCTGGCGGGTCGGCGCCCTCGGTGGTGCCGGCCCGGACCCGGCGCGCGAATCCCTCGCCCGGCTGGTCGGACGCGCCACCCGCGACGGGCCGCATCCGCAGGTTGCCGGCGCCCACCGGCTCGTCGTCGTAGGACTCCTCTGGCACGTAGTGCTCACTCGGCTGCCAGACGCGCAGGAAGAGCACGAGCGCCAGCGCCGAGACCAGCGACGCGACGATGTCCGTTAACGGCACGTTGACGTAGTTCGACGTCAGCCACTGCGCGATGCCGAACGTGACGCCGGTGACGACGGCGGCCGGCCACACCTGTCGGACCCCGCGGCCCTTGTCGACGATCGCGACCAGCGCGAGCGGCACGAACACGGCGAGGATCGGGGTCTGCCGGCCGACCGTCGTGCCGAGCACGTCGGTGTTGAGGCCGGTCACCTTGCCGAGCGTGATGATCGGTACGGCGAGCGCGCCGAACGCGACGGGGGCGGTGTTGGCTACCAGCGCCACCACCGCTGCCTTCATCGGCCGGAAACCTAGGGCCATCAACATGACGGCGGTGATCGCCACCGGGGTGCCGAAGCCGGCGAGCGCCTCGAGGAGCGCCCCGAAGCAGAACGCGATGATGATCGCCTGGATGCGCTGGTCGTCGCTGACCCGCGCGAACGATCGGCGCAGCACGTCGAAGTGGCCGGTGGCCACCGTCATGTTGTAGACCCAGATCGCGTTGACCACGATCCACATGATCGGGAAGAGCCCGAACGCCGCGCCAACCAGTGCCGAGTCCAGCGCCTGCCCGACCGGCATCGAGTACGCGACGACCGCGACGACGAGGGAGACGACGAGGGAGACGAGCGCCGCCCACTGCGCCGGCACGCGGAAGCCGCCGAGCAGCACGAACAGAGTCAGCAGCGGAAGCACCGCGAAGATCGAGGTGATCGCGAGCGAGTGCGCGACCGGGTTGTAAACCTGCTGGTAGGCGGCGGCGGCGACGATGGTGTCCACTACCCGACCTCTTTCCGGTTGTGCGGCGGCTCTCGCCGCGGCTGAGGCGTTCCCGGGCCGTTCAGCGACTGTGCGAGCACAGTCGCCACCGGTATCCCCCGGATCGCTGCGTCGAGGACCTGGATGGTGTGGGCGACGGGCATTCTATGGCCCATCTGCTCCAAAGTCATCGCAATCTGCATCCAACACCCCGGATTCGCCGTGACGAGGACGTCGGCGCCGGTCCTCAACACGTGCGCGGCCTTGCGCGCCCCGAGCTCGGCCGCCGGCTCGGGCTTGAGCAGGTTGTAGATGCCGGCGGAGCCGCAGCAGATCTCACCCTCGGAGATCTCCGCCAGCTCGAGGCCCGGGATGTCGCCCAGCAGGGCGCGCGGCTCGGCCCGGATGCCTTGCGCATGCTGAAGGTGGCAGGCGTCGTGATAGGCCACGCGCATCTCCAGCGGGCACCGCCGAGCGACCGGACCCAGCTCGGCGAGGAACTCCGTGACGTCACGGACCCGGTCGGAGAATGCCGCCGCCCGCGCTGCCCATGCCGGGTCGTCGCGGAGGAGGTGCGCGTAGTCCTTCATGTTCGAGCCGCATCCCGCGGAGTTGACGACGACCGTGTCGACGCCTTCCCGCTCGAACGTGCCGATCAGCGCCCGCGCGAAGTCGAGCGCCTCGGCCTCCCGGCCGGCGTGCGCGGACAGTGCCCCGCAGCAGCCCTGCGCCGGCGGCGCGACGACGTCGCACCCCTCGGCGCTGAGCACGCGCACCGTTGCCGCGTTGACGTCGGGGAAGAAGGCGCCCTGGACGCAGCCCAGCAGCAGGCCGACGGTACGTCGGCGCTCGCCGAGAGCCGGCGTACGGGCCGGGATTCCCGGCGCCGGGCCGAGCGTCGGCGCCAGTGACTCCATCGACCGCAGCAGTCCGGGCAGCCGGTCGATGACGCCGGCGCGGTGCAGCAGCGACCCGAGACGGCTGCGCTGATAGAGCCGAAGTGGCGCCCGCATCGCCCGGAGCCGCTTCGGATAGGGGAACAGGGCGAAGATCGCCTCCCGGCGAAGGCGGTCGAGCGCCGGCCGACGGTAGCGCCGGTCGATCTGCGCGCGGGTCGCCTCGACCAGCTTGTCGTACTGCACGCCGGAGGGGCAGGCCGTCACGCAGGCCATGCAGCCGAGGCACTGGTCGATGTGACGCACCATCGTGTCGTCCATCGCGGCGCCGTGTCGACCCGACTCCATGAGGTAGATCCGCCCCCGGGGGGAGTCCATCTCCTCGCCCCAGAGCATGTACGTCGGGCAGGTCGGCAGACAGAAGCCGCAATGCACGCAGTCGTCGATCAGCTCCTGCGCCGGCGGGTGTAGGTCGTCGAAGGCGGGAAAAACCGCGACGCCGCTGCCCTCGCCGGCCCCCACCGTCGCGGCCTTCGTGCTCGGGCCGAGCTCGAGGGTGTGCGCCAGATCTTCGGGCCGGCGGGCGCCCACCGCCTGCGCGGCCGCGTCGGTCTGGGCCGGTTCCGGCGTCTGCGTCGCCGTCCCGCCCCTCCCGTCGACGTCGCTGCCGTGCGTGTCGTCGATCTGGTCGGCCATCTCAGATCCCTCCCACGAACCGGCCGGGGGCGAAGCGACGGTCCGGGTCGAAGCGTTCCTTCACCCGCCGCATGAGCGGCAGGCTGTCACCTACCGGGCCCCAGACGTCGAGCGCGGGCTTGACGGCCGGCGGCGCCTCGACGACGACGACGCTGCCGTCGTACGCGGCGATTTCCCGTCGCAGTTGCTGCAGCGCCCCGGGCGTCAGTGCCGGCAGGCCGACGTCGAGGACGCCGACGGTAGCCCGGCCGCGCACTCGGATGTCGCCCAGCTCGTGCACCGCCTGGAGCACGTTCTGCAGCGCGCCGATCTGATAGGTCACCTTGAGCCCGACCTCTCCGGGTGACCAGGGGCGCTGACCAAAGCCGGCCGGCAGATCTTCGCCGACCTCGCCGTCGCCGAGCAGCTGCAGGGCCGTGGCCGCCTGGGCGTCGACCGACGGCTCGATGCTCTCGAAGACGACGACCAGCCGCTGGTCCATCACCTCCGCCGCCGTCGGGGTCAGCGTCGAGTGCAGCAGTCGCTGGACGGTCCCGCCGTCGTACGACGAGAGGGTGACGACGCGACGGGCGGGCGGTCGCGGGTGCAGTCGCCACGACGTCTCCACGACCACGCCGAGGGTGCCGAGCGCGCCGCAGAACAACTTCATCAGGTCGTAGCCGGCGACGTTCTTGACCACCTTGCCGCCGGCGCGCGCCACGGTGCCGTCGGCCAGCACCACCGTCACGCCGATGAGCAGGTCGCGGCTGGTGCCATAGCGCAGCCGCCGCGGGCCGGAGGCGTTGGTGCTGAGAATGCCGCCGAGCGTGGCGCCCGGTTCCGGCGGGTCGAGGCCGAGCAGCTGCCCATGCCGGCCGACCTGCTGCTGCACGGTGGCTAGCGGGATCCCTGCCTCCGCCGATACCACCAGGTCGCCGGGGTTGTGCTCGAGCACGCGCTCGAGCCGGCGCAGGTCGAGGAGTACGTCGACCGCTTCGGGCGGCGTACCCCAGCCGAGCTTGCTGCCGCCGCCGCGCGGCACGACGCGCAGGCCCGCGCTCGCCCGGAGCAGCTCGGCCACCTCGTCGACGGACTGCGGCGCCACCACGTACGACGGCACCACCCCGTCGACGGCGTCGTCGACGCTCGCCGCCCGGACGTCGTCGGCCGCCTTGCGCAGCAGCTCCTCGGTCGCCGCGGGAAGCATCAGAAGACCTCGGCGAGGCCGGCCTCCTGTAGCGGGTGGACTCCCTTGTGGCGGCCGGGCACCTCCCCGCAGAGCCGGGGGGTCGGGAAGACCTTGCCCGGGTTACTCACTCCCGCCGGGTCGAAGGCGCACCGCACGAGCTGCATGGTGTCGAGGTCGTCGGCGGTGAACTGCCGGCCCATGTACGCCGCTTTCTCGACGCCGACGCCGTGCTCACCGGTGATCGAG
This sequence comes from Mycobacteriales bacterium, assembly GCA_038232055.1. Taxonomy (GTDB): domain Bacteria; phylum Actinomycetota; class Actinomycetes; order JADGOV01; family JADGOV01; genus JBBSIN01. Next base: position 23,935 of record JBBSIN010000025.1, on the reverse strand, counting down.
CCGCCGTAGGCGATGCAGGTCTCGAGGATCCGACCGGCCGCCTTCTCCGCACTTTCGGCCTCGCCCTCGTGGTCGGCGTCGAAGAGGACCAGCGGGTGCAGGTTTCCGTCGCCCGCGTGGAAGACGTTGGCGACGCGGACGCCGTGGTCGACGCCGATCTGCGTGATTTCGGCGAGCACCTGCGGCAGCGACGTTCGCGGGATCACGCCGTCCTGCACGATGTAGTCGGGACTGATCCGGCCGACCGCCGCGAACGCCGACTTGCGGCCCTTCCACATCAGCGCGCGCTGGGCGTCGTCCTCGGCGACCCGAATCTCGAAGGCGTTGTGCTCGCGGGCGACGCGGCGTACCTCGTCGAACTGGGCTTCGACCTCCGCCGTCGGGCCGTCGAGCTCTACCACGAGCACCGCTTCCGCCCCCTCCGGATAGCTGCAGTGCACCGCAGCCTCCGCTGCCTCGATCGCCAGCCGGTCCATCATTTCGATCGCGGCGGGTACGACGCCGGCCGCGATGACGTCGGAGACGGTCTCCGCTGCGTCCTCGACTGAGCAGAAGCCGGCGAGCAGCGTCTGTACCGCCTCCGGCTTGCGCATCAACCGCACCGTGACGCTCGTGGCGACGCCGAGCGTCCCCTCGCTGCCGACGAAGCTGCCCAGCAGGTCGTACCCCGGCGCGTCGACGGCCTTGCCGCCGAGATGTACGACGTCACCGGTGGGCAGGACGACTTCTGCTCCGGTGGTGTGGTTGGTCGTGAAGCCGTACTTGAGGCAGTGCGCGCCGCCGGCGTTCTCCGCGACGTTGCCGCCGATGGAGCAGACCTGCTGGCTCGACGGGTCGGGCGCGTAGTAATAGCCGTGCGGCGCCGCCTCCCGGGTGACCCAGAGGTTGATGACCCCTGGCTCGACGACCGCGCGTTGGTTGTCGATGTCGAGGTCACGGATGTCGCGCATCCGGGTGAGGACGACGAGCACGCCGTCGGCGCGTGGCAGGGCCCCGCCGGAGAGTCCGGTGCCGGACCCGCGGGCGACGAACGGGACGCCGTACTGCGAGCACAGCCGCAGCGACTCGCGCACGTGGTCGGTCGTCTCGGCGAGCACCACCACGGCTGGCGTGACCTTGAAGTGGGTGAGGCCGTCGCATTCATAGGTGCGGCACTGCAGCGGGTCGGTAAGCACCCGCTCACTGCCCAGTGCCTCCGTCAGCTCCCGAATCAGGGCGTCCATCGCTAGGCCAGACGCTCGTACGCCGGCAGCGTGAGGAACTCGGCGAAGTCGTCCGCGAGCGCCACCTCCTCGAAGATCTCCCTCGCCTGCTTCGCGCGGTCCTCCGGATAGGCCTCGCCCATGGCCTTACGGATCTTGTCGAGCTCCTCGTCCTCAATGGTGTGGACCAGGTCGGCGGTGACCGTCTCGCCGTTGGTCATCTGCGCGCCGTTGTGCACCCACTGCCACACCTGCGAGCGGGAAATCTCCGCGGTGGCGGCGTCCTCCATGAGGTTGAAGATGGCCACCGCCCCGTTTCCGCCCAACCAGGACGACAGGTACTGCAGCGCCACGCTGATGTCGTTGCGCAGCCCCTCCTCGGTGATGTCGCCAGGAGTCTCGGGAACCGAGAGCAGCTGCTCCGCGGTCACCGAGACCTCCTCGCGCTTGCGCGCGAGCTGGTTGGGCCGGTCGCCGAGCACCGAGTCGAAGACCTCGCGGCAGATCGGCACCAGGTCCGGGTGAGCGACCCACGAGCCATCGAAGCCGTCGCCGGCCTCGCGCTCCTTATCGGCCCGCACCTTGGCGAGCGCCTGCTCGTTGACCTCGGCGTCCTTGCGGCTCGGAATGAACGCCGCCATGCCGCCGATCGCGTGCGCACCATGGCCGTGACAGGTCTTGACCAGCAGCTCGGTGTAGGCGCGCATAAACGGCACGGTCATCGTCACCGAGTTGCGGTCGGGCAGCATCATGTCGCCGCCCCGCTCGCGGAACTCCTTGATCAGACTGAACATGTAGTCCCAGCGGCCGGCGTTCATCCCGCTCGAGTGCTCGCGGAGCTCATAGAGGATCTCCGCCATCTCGAAGGCCGCAGGAATCGTCTCGACAAGCACGGTGGCCCGGATCGTGCCGCGGGGGATGCCGAGGCGCTCCTGCGAGAAGACGAACACGTCGTTCCACAGCCGCGCCTCCAAGTGACTCTGCAACTTCGGCAGGTAGAAGTATGGGCCGAGGCCACGGTCGATCAGGCGCCGCGCACAGTGAAAGAAGTAGAGCCCGAAGTCGAAGAGGCTGCCGGACATCGGCTGGTCGTCGACGACCACATGGCGCTCGTCGAGGTGCCAGCCGCGCGGGCGTACGACGAGGGTGGCGATCTCGTCGGCCAGCTTGTAGTCCGTGCCCTCCGCGCTGGTGAAGTCGATGCGCCGCTCGATCGCTGCGAGCAAGTTGGCCTGGCCGCCCACCATGTTGGGCCACGTCGGGGAGTTGGAGTCCTCGAAGTCGGCCATGAAGACCTTCGCGCCGGAGTTCAGCGCGTTGACGAGCATCTTGCGCTCCGTGGGGCCGGTGATCTCGACCCGGCGGTCAACCAGGCCGGGCGCGGGAGGGGCGACCTGCCAGCTTCCGTCTCGGACCCCCGCCGTGTCAGGAAGGAAGTCGAGCGGGCTCCCGGCGGCGAGCTGCTGGTGGCGCTGTTCCCGCGCCGAAAGCAACTGCCGGCGGCGGGAGTCGAACTCCCGGTGCAGCGACGCGAGAAACTCCAGCGCGTCCGCGGTGAGGATGTCGGCGTACTTCTCTGTCTCGCCGTGGATCGCGATGCCCTGCGCGGAGACCATGGGACACTCCCGGACTGATGGGGTCGGATCGAGTCCCCTGATCCTGCCCCCTACCCTGCGCGTCATGCGAATTGGCTCTTGCGGGCTCGGTCGGATGGGCGCCGCCATGGCGCGACACGTGGTAGACGCGGGTCACCAGGTCCAGGTGTGGAACCGCACGCCGGGCAAGGCCGACGCCATCGTCGCGGGCATCAGGCGGGGGCCGGTGACTCCGACTACCCGGCCCTCATCGGCTGGCTGGCCGGCCCGAGGATTCGTCCGAGGGATGATCATGCAGTTTCCCCAGCTGACCAACCCATGATCTCCTCGGACAATCCCTCGGACGATCAAAGTAATGATCTCTCCCGGCAATCTCCTCGGTCGAGTCCTCGGACGAGGCGCCATCCGAGGACTCGGCCTCACGACCTGCCTTCGAGGCGCAGGTCGCTGCCCCGTCGCCCCATGAGCTGCCCGGCGCCGGCGAGCAGCGACGGCTCCCAATCAAAGGTCACCTCGCCGATCGTCACGGCACTGCCTTCCTCAGCACCGGCGTCTCCAAGCGCCCGCTCGACGCCGAGGCGCGCGAAGCGGTCGGCGAGGTAGCCCACGGCTTCGTCGTTGGTGAAGTCGGTCTGGCGCACCCACCGCTCCGGTCGTTCGCCGCGGACGAGGAAGCCGCCGTCGGTACGCTCCACGGTGAAGCCGGCGTCGTCGACCGCCCGCGGCCGCAGCACGATGCGGGTCGCGTCCGGCCGTGGGGCAGCGGCCCGGGCCGCCTGCACCTGCGCGGCCATGGCGAAGGCCACCTCCCGCAGCCCCTCGTGCGTCGCTGCGCTGGCGGTCAGCACGGAGAGCCCCCGCTCGGTGAGCATCGGCGTGACGAGCTCGGCGAGGTCACGCGCGGCCGGCACGTCGACCTTGTTCAGGACGACGAGCCGCGGGCGGTCGGCGAGGCCTCCGTACGCCGCCAGCTCCGCCTCGATCGTGTCGACGTCGGAGACCGGGTCGCGCCCCGGCTCCTCAGTGGCGCAGTCGAGCACGTGCACGAGGACCGAGCACCGCTCGACGTGGCGGAGGAACTCGAGCCCGAGCCCCTTTCCGGTGCTGGCGCCCGGGATGAGGCCCGGCACGTCGGCGACGGTGAAGACCAGCTCGCCGGCGCTGACGACACCGAGGTTCGGTACGAGCGTCGTGAACGGGTAGTCGGCGACCTTCGGTCGGGCGGCCGACAGTGCCGAGATGAGCGATGACTTGCCGGCGTTGGGAAAGCCCACGAGCGCGACGTCCGCGACCGTCTTCAGCTCGAGGACGGCCTCGAGCGACTCCCCCGGCTCGCCGAGCAGGGCAAAGCCGGGCGCCTTGCGACGCGGCGAGGCGAGAGCGGCGTTGCCCAGCCCACCGCGGCCGGCGCGGGCGAGGATGAAACGGGTTCCGGCACCGACGAGGTCCGTGAGTACCTCGCCGTCTGTCGACTTCACGACCGTGCCATCCGGCACCGGTACGACGACGTCGGCGCCGTCGGCGCCATTCTTGGCGCTGCCCTGGCCGGATTTGCCCGAGCCGGCACGCCGATGCGGATGGCGGTGCACGTCGAGCAGGGTCGTCGTGGACGGGTCGACGACGAGGACCACGTCACCTCCCCGGCCACCGTTACCTCCGTCGGGGCCACCGAGCGGCTTGAACTTCTCGCGGTGGATCGACGCGCAGCCGTTGCCGCCATTTCCCGCCGCCGCGTGCAGGACTGCGCGGTCGACGAACGAGGTCATTGCGACTCCCTACGACGACGACGAGGGCGGGCCGATCGGCCCGCCCTCGGGAATGCTTCCGTCCGACAACCCTCAGGCGCTGCTCAGCACGTCGGTGGGCACGATGTTGATGACCCGGCGTCCGCGCTTGGTGCCGAATTCCACCGCACCGGCGGCCAGGGCGAAGAGCGTGTCGTCGCCGCCGCGCCCCACGAAGTGGCCCGGGTGAAAGTGCGTGCCGCGCTGACGAACCAGGATCTCGCCGGCATTGACCTGCTGGCCGCCGTACCGCTTGACGCCGAGCCGCTGAGCAGTGGAGTCGCGACCGTTGCGGCTGCTCGAGGCGCCCTTCTTGTGTGCCATGTCGTCCCTACTCTCCATCCCCAGCGGCGCTGCCGGCGGTCTCGATGCCGGTCTCGATGCCGGTGACCCGCAGTTGGGTCAGCCGTGAACGGTGCCCCTGACGCCGCCGGTAGCCGGTCTTGTTCTTGTAACGGAGAATGTCGATCTTGGGGCCCTTGGTCGCCGCGACGACCTCGGCGCTGACCTGCACGCCGGCGAGCGCCTGGGCGTCGGACGTCACGGTCTCGCCATCAACGGTCAAGAGAGCGGGCAGCATCACGGTCTCACCGGTCGCCGCCGCCAGCCGGTCGACCGTGATGACGTCGCCGACGGCGACGCGGTGCTGCTTGCCGCCGCTGCGGACAATGGCGTACACGAGGCATCTCCTGATATGTCTGCGGGGCGCGGTAGGCACGCCACAGCGGGCGCGACCGCGCCGGAACCGATGTTACCCGATCCCTTATCCCACGTCCGCGGTCGCGGTCGCGGGCTCGAAAGGATCGATGAGGATCTTCACTCCTCGGCCGTTGCACTCCGGACAGGTTTGCGCGAAGGCTTCGATGAGCCCCTGACCCACCCGCTTGCGGGTCATCTGAACCAGTCCCAGCGAGGTGACCTCGGCGACCTGGTGCTTGGTCCGGTCACGACCGAGGCACTCGAGCAGTCGACGCAGCACGAGGTCTCGGTTGCCCTCGAGCACCATGTCGATGAAGTCGATGACGATGATCCCGCCGAGGTCGCGCAGCCGCAGCTGCCGGGCTATCTCCTCGGCGGCTTCGAGGTTGTTCTTCGTCACCGTCTCCTCGAGATTGCCGCCCTTGCCGGTGAACTTCCCGGTGTTCACGTCGACGACGACCATCGCCTCGGTGCGGTCGAAGACAAGCGACCCGCCACTGGGCAGCCACACCTTGCGGTCGAGCGCCTTCGCGAGCTGCTCGTCGATGCGGTACGACGCGAAGATGTCGCCGGTGTCGGTCCACTGCTCGAGCCGCTCGTGCAGGTCGGGAGCGACGTGTTCGACGTACGCCTCGATGGTGTCCCACTCGTCGGCCGCCTGGACGATCATCTTCGTGAAGTCCTCGTTGAAGACGTCGCGGATGACCCGGATGACGAGGTCGGGTTCGGCGTGCAGCAGCGCCGGCGGGTTCGCCGAGGTCGCCTTCTTCTGGATGACCTCCCACTGCGCCTCGAGCCGGGCCATGTCACGCCCCAGCTCCTCCTCGCTCGCGCCCTCGGCGGCGGTGCGCACGATCAGGCCGGCGTCGGCCGGTGAGACCTTCTTCAGAATCGACTTCAGCCGGGCGCGCTCGGTGTCGGGCAGCTTACGGCTGATGCCGGTGCGCTCGCCTTCGGGCACGTAGACCACGTAGCGACCGGGCAGGCTGATCTGGCTGGTCAGGCGGGAGCCCTTCGAGCCGATCGGGTCCTTGCTGACCTGCACGAGCACCTTGTCGCCGGACTTGAGCGCCTGCTCGATGCGGTGCGGCTTGCCCTCGAACTGGCTGGCGTCGTAGTTGACCTCGCCGGCGTAGAGGACGGCGTTGCGGCCCTTGCCGATGTCGACGAAAGCCGCCTCCATCGAGGGCAGCACATTCTGCACCCGACCGAGGTAGACGTTGCCGACGTACGACGTCGCGCTGGCCCGAGTGACGTAGTGCTCGACGAGGACGTCGTCCTCCAGTACGGCGATCTGCGTGCGGTCCCTGCCCTCGCGCACCACCATGACCCGCTCGACCGACTCGCGGCGGGCGAGGAACTCCGACTCACTGATGATCGATGGTCGGCGGCGACCGCTGTCCCGGACGTCGCGACGGCGCTGACGCTTCGCCTCGAGTCGGGTGGAGCCTTTGACGCCCTGTACCTCGTCCTCGTCGCGGCCGGCACGGCTGGACTTTCGCGGCTCACGGACATGCACCACCGTCGCGACCGGCTCGCCGGAAGTCGCCACGTCACCCGGCGTGTCGTCGCCATCGCCCCGTCGTCTCCGACGTCGCCGGCGACGGGTCGGGCCGTTGGCCGAGTCGTCGGCCTCCGGCTGAGCCCCCGCTGCCTCGGGGGTGTCGGCCGCGGGCTCGGGGATGGCAGCGGTCTCGGCGTCGTCCTGAGCGTCGTCGCCGTCGCTGGCCTTGCTCCGGCCCCGACCGCGGCGACCTCGCCGGCGCCGCCGGGAACCGGCGTCGTCCTCGTCGGGCTCGGCATCGCTGCCGGCACGCTCGGCCGCCGGCTCGGCGGCACTGCCCTCGGCGGCGCTGCCCTCGGCCGCAATGTCCTCGGCGACGCTGAGGACGTCGTCACCGACCGGAACCGGAACCGGCGCCGCTGCGATGAAGGCCGGGGCCTGAAAGGCGGGTGCCGCAAACGCCGGCCGGGTCCGGGCGGCCCGTCTCGCCGGCTCGGGCTGCAGCTCGGGCTCGGCCGGCTCCGCCGCCGCCGGCTCGGCTGCCGGCTCAGGCTCGGCCGGCGCCGGGTCGACTGCCTGAACCGGCGCCGGGTCGGACAGTTGGGTATCCGGCTCCTCGGCCTCGACCGGCTTCGCCCTCCGCCGGCGTCGTACCGGTTTGGTTTCCGCCTGGTCAGTGGCTGGTTCGTCCGGCGGGGCATCGGACTGGACCGGGGCCGGCGGGCCTGGTTCGCGGACCGCGGCGCGCCGGCGGCGGGGCCGCTTCGGAGCCTCGGCGACGTCCACCGTCGTTGAGGTGTTCGGATTGTCTTCCTCGAGCATCGAGTGCTCTCCTGTTCACGCTCCCGGGCGCGTGCTGCACGCGACCGCGCAGGAGCTTCTCGGATGCGCCGGCCGAAAGGCCGGCGCGAAGTCCATGGCAGCGCACGACACCCGGATCAGGCGGGCGACGCGCCGACGACATCCGTTGTCTGCACCGGATCCGCATCCTCGACCCCGTCGGCAGCCGGGGCGCCAGCGGTAGCGGCGTTCCGGTCGGGCGCGAGCGGATCGGCGAGCTGGCCGGCGGGCGGGTCGCTGTCGTCGAGCAGCCCCTGCGCCAGCCGCGTCACCATCGGTGCGACGGGCGGCGCCAGATCAGCCACCTGACGAAGCCCGACCAGGACATCGTCGGGTCGTACGGCGGGTGTGACGTGCCGGACGACCATCTCGATTATCGCACAGTCGTCCGCGGTCGCCACCTCGGCGCGCAGGACCGGTGCCCGAGCGTCGAGTCGACGCCGGCCGTCCTTCAACACCCGCTCCACTTCCACCGCGTCGGCGGCGAGGAAGCGCTCGACCGCAGCCTCCGCGTCGTAGGTCGAAATGCCGGGCAACCGCACCTCCCACACCGACGCCGCCACCCGCTCCGCGAGCGAGCCGCCGGCCGCCTCGACGACCTCCAGCACATCGAGTCCTGGCGGAAGCGCCGCGTCGAGGGCTCGGCGTACGGTCTGGGGATCGAGGCGGTCAGTGACCGCGATCTCCAGGTACTCGGCCTCGCTGGCGGTGCCGGTGGGCGCCGCTCCGATATAGGAGATCTTCGGGTGCGGGCTGAAGCCGGCGGAGTAGGCCATTGGTACGCCGGCGCGGCGCAGCGCCCGCTCAAAGGCGCGCTGGAAGTCCCGATGGCTGGTGAAGCGCAGCCGGCCGCGCTTAGCGAAGTGGATGCGCAGTCGTTGCACGGCCGGGGGTGGCGGCGGGCCGCCCGGCGTACGCGCCATCAGGCCGGCGTGAGCGGCAGCAGGCTCCGGCCGGTCGGTCCGATCTGGATCTCGGTGTCCATCCCGGGGCAGACACCGCAGTCGTAGCAGGGCTGCCAGCGGCAGTCCTCGACCTCGCCGCCCGCCAGCGCGTCCTGCCAGTCCTGCCAGAGCCAGTCCTTGTCGAGACCGGAGTCGAGGTGGTCCCAGGGCAGCACCTCGGGAAGCTCGCGCTCTCGGGTCGTGTACCAGTCGAGGTCGACCGGCCCCTCGGCGAAGGCCGCGTCGCAGGCCGCCATCCAGCGGTCGTAGGAGAAGTGTTCGCTCCAGCCATCGAACCGGCCGCCGCCCTCCCACACCCGGCGGATCACCGCGCCGACCCGGCGGTCACCCCGGGACAGGAGACCTTCGATGATCCCGGGCTTGCCGTCGTGATAGCGATAGCCGATCGCCTTTTTCGTGGCGGGATCACGCCCGATGGCATCACGGAGCAGCCGCAGGCGCGCGTCCGTGGTGTCCGGGTCGAGTTGGCCGGCCCACTGGAACGGCGTGTGCGGCTTGGGCACGAAGCCGCCGATGGAGACGGTGCAGCGGATGTCGTTGCGCCCGGTTACCCTGCGGCCTGCGCGGATGACCTCTCGCGCCAGGCGGGCGATCTGTACGACGTCATCGTCGGTCTCCGTCGGGAGTCCGCACATGAAGTAGAGCTTGACCTGCCGCCACCCACCCGCGTAGGCCGTCGTCACCGTACGGATGAGGTCCTCCTCGGTGACCATCTTGTTGATCACCCTGCGGATACGCTCCGAGCCGCCTTCGGGCGCGAAGGTCAGGCCACTGCGGCGGCCGTTGCGGGACAGCTCGTCGGCCAGCGTGACGTTGAAGGCGTCGACCCGGGTGCTCGGCAGCGACAGCGAGGTGTTGGTGCCCGCGTAGCGCTGCGCGAGCCCCTTGGCGATGTCGCCGATCTCAGAGTGGTCCGCGCTCGACAACGACAGCAGCCCGACCTCCTCGAAGCCGGTCGCCTCGACGCCGGCCTGCACCATGTCGCCGATCGTGGTGATGCTGCGCTCGCGCACCGGCCGGGTGATCATTCCGGCCTGGCAGAACCGGCAGCCGCGCGTGCAGCCGCGGAAGATCTCGACGCTGTATCGCTCGTGCACGGTCTCGGCGAGCGGCACCAGCGGCTGCTTGGGGTACGGCCAGGCATCGAGGTCCATGACCGTGTGCTTGGCCACCCGGTACGGCACCCCGGACCGGTTCGGGACCACCCGACGGATCCGGCCGTCGAGCAGGTAGTCGACGTCGTAGAAGCGCGGCACGTAGACCCCGCCGCCGGCCGCGAGGCGCAGCAGCAGCCCGTCGCGGCCGCCGGGGCGCCCTTCGGCCTTCCACTCGCGGACGACCTCGGTGATCGCAATGACGACCTGCTCACCGTCGCCGAGCACCGCCGCGTCGAGGAAGTCGGCGATCGGCTCGGGGTTGAAGGCGGCGTGCCCGCCGGCGAGCACGATCGGGTCGTCGTCCGTGCGGTCCTGTGCCGCCAGCGGGATGCCGGCGAGGTCGAGCGCGGTGAGCAGGTTCGTGTAACCGAGTTCGGTGGAGAAGCTCACGCCGAGTACGTCGAACGCGCGTACCGGCCGGTGCGCGTCGACGGTGAACTGCGGTACGCCGTGCTCGCGCATGAGGGCCTCGAGGTCGGGCCAGACGGCGTACGTGCGCTCGGCCAGCACGCCCGGCATCTCGTTGAGCACCTCGTAGAGGATCTGCACGCCCTGATTGGGCAAGCCGACCTCGTACGCGTCCGGGTACATGAGGCACCACCGGACGTCGGCGGCGTCCCAGTCCTTGAGCTGCGCGTTGAGCTCGCCGCCGACGTACTGAATCGGCTTGGTGACCCGAGGCAGCAGCGGCTCGAGGCGGGGGAACACGCTGTCGGCAGCCATCGTGCGGCCAGGGTAACCCGCGCTCACCCCTTGCCGCCGCTGCCGGCCCCCTTCTTGCGCGATCATGAGGTTTGGCCGCGCGACACGCCGTACCAACGTGGTCAAACCCCATGATCGCGCCGGCCGTCGGGCGCGGAGGTTCGTCGAGGGCGGGTTCGTTCACAGGGCGTCCCTGGCGGCACCCAGCTCCTGTCCACAGGGTCACCGGTGCTGCTGTTGGTGGGCAGCCGCGAGACCCAGCCTGGACAGCATGGCCGCCGTCCCCGTGCTGCGCCGGACGCTGCTCCAGGACGGCGGAACGCGCCACACCATTGCGGCAGCGACTCTTCGTGGCGACCTGTCCAGGCAGTTCCGGGGCGTCTACGCCGAGGGCGACGCCGTGACGTCAGAGCTGGTGCGGGTCCTATCCGCCGTGCTGGCGAGCGGATCCGGCGCGGTGGCAAGCGGTACCAGCGCGGCAGTGGTGCACCAAGTCTCGATCGTCTCGCGTCCGCCGCGGCCGGAGGTGACGGTGCTCGGGCGCACGGGACGTGCGTCGCGGCCCGACCTGCGGGTCCGCGTCCGATCACTGGGCGACGGCGACATCGTCGTGGTGGCGGGCATCCCGGTGACAGCACTCCCGCGGACCCTCGTCGACCTCCTGTGCGACGCCGACCGTCTCACGGCCATCTGGGCATGCGAGGACGCCATCCGGCAAGGCAAGCTCACGCCGGACGAGCTCGACGAGGCGCTCGCCAGGTCGGCCGGCCAGAGACGGATCATCCGCGCCCGGAGGCGCCGGGGGTTGCTGGAGCCGCGGAGTGAGTCACCGCTGGAGACGGCGGTGAGGTTGGACCTGTACGACGGCGGGCTGCCGATACCGCATCTTCAGCGCGAGGTGCGCACGCATGAAGGCCACCTCGTCGCCGTACTGGATCTTGCGTACGACGACGCCCTCCTGGGCATCGAGGCCGACGGATGGGGACCCCACTCAGTTCCGAACGCGCTGTACCACGACCGGCGCCGCGCCAACGTGCTAGGCGCGCTCGGCTGGCACCTGATCCGCTTCACGTGGGCAGATGCAGTGGGTCGACCGGCGTACATCGCGTGGACTGTCCGCGAGACGCTGTCCCGTCGCGTCGGTCGCCAACTCTGACGCAGCCTCCCGGTACGACGCCTGCGCAGCCGTCCGGTACGACGCCTGTGCACTATGCGATCCACTTTCCTTCCCGTGTCGGCCGCCCTCCCCGCCGATCATGGGGTTCGGCCGCGCGACACGCCGTCAGCGAGCAGCCAAACCCCATGATCGGCGGTGATGGGAGCGGGTGGCGGTGATGGGGGCGGGTCGTCAGCGGGGCGAGGAGAGCGCGACGCTCTCCAGCATGCCGACCGCCACCAGGTTGGCGAACATCGCGGAGCCGCCGTAGGAGAGAAAGGGCAGCGGCAGACCGGTGATCGGCATGATGCCGACGGTCATGCCGATGTTCTCGAAGGTCTGGAATGCGAACCAGCACACGACTCCCGCGGCGACCATCGCGCCGAACGGGTCGGGTGCCCGCGCGGCGATCCGCAGCCCACGCCACAGGACCAGGCCGAGCAGCAGGATGATCGTCGCGCCGCCGGCGAAGCCGAGCTCCTCGCCCGCGACCGTGAAGATGAAGTCGGTGCGCTGCTCGGGTACGAACCGGCCGTTGGTCTGTGGCCCCTGAAAGAGCCCGGTGCCGAACACCCCACCCGAGCCGACCGTGATCCGGGCCTGCGTCGCGTTGTAGCCGAAACCCCGCGGATCGGCGCCCGGATGCACGAAGGCGGTGAACCGCTGTATCTGGTAGTCCTGGAGCAGATGCAGCTGCGCGACGCCGACGCAGCCGATGGCGCCCGCCAGCACGAGGCCGGCCACCCATCGCCTCGGAGCACCGGACACGACGAGGACGCCGATCACGACGAAGATGAAGACGAGCGACGTACCGAGGTCGGGCTGGAGCAGAACGAGACCGAGAGGCAGACCGGCGAGCAGCAGGACGACGATCACCTCGAGGTGACCCGGCCGGTCCGGCGTCGCTCGCCACTCGCCGAGCAGGAGTGCCATCCCGAGGACCAGCGCGACCTTGGCGATCTCGGCGGGCTGCACCTCGACGCCGCCGCCGAGGACGATCCAGGAGTGCGAGCCGTTGATCGTGGACCCGAGGGGCGTGAGTACGACGACGAGCCCGAGGCAGGCGAGCGCGTAGACCCACGGGGCGACCCGACGCAGCGCGCGGCTCCCGGCGAGAGCGACGACCGCACCGAGCAGCGCGCCCACCCCGATGTTGACCACGTCACGCCGCAGGTAGGCCGTCGGCGACGTGCCTCGGACCGCCGCCGCACCGCGGGTGGCCGACCAGATGAGCAGCGCGCCGACGGCGCACAGGACGAGCGCCGAGCCGAGGAGCAGCCAGTCGAAGCGGCGTACGGCGGAGTCGCGCTCCAGCGTGCGCTGGCGCAGGCTCTGCCGCCCGGAGACGGCGAGCAGGCCGTCGGCGAGCGTGCTCACTGCGATCTCCTCAGCAGCCTCGGTATCGCGGCGCGCTGCTTACCGACGCCGTAGATCCCCGCCCAGACGGCCCGCACGGCCGGTGCCGCGGCGCGCGCCCCCTGCCCACCCTTGGGGATAGCGACGACCGTGACGAACTGCGGCTGCTCGCCGGGCCGCCCCGCGAACGACGCGAACCAGGAGGTGTCGTGCTTGGCGTCGATACCCGCCTGCGCGGTGCCGGTCTTGCCGCCGACGTGGATCCTGTCCAGCGGGAAGCCGGCGAACGCGCCGGCGGCGGTGCCCCAGCGAGGGACGTCGTAGAGCGCCGACACGATGTCCTTGCGAACCTGGGCGGGCACCGGCAGCCGGCCGCGGACCGGACAGGATAGGCGTCGTACGACGTGTCCGTCGGGGGCCATGACCGTCTTCCCGACCCGCGGGGAGTACACCGTGCCGCCGTTGACCAGCGCGGCATAGGCCGCGGCGAGCTGCAGCGGAGTGACGAGCACCGTGCCCTGGCCGATGTCGAAGTTGGCCTGGTCGCCGAGCCGGAACCGCCAGCCGTCGACGCAGTTCTCTCGGTCGAGCCGCCGCAACGGGTCGCCGACCGCCCGCCGCTTCGCGCCGGCGCACGCGTTGGGCCGCAGGTAGCGCTGCCAGCGTTCGAGCTTCGACGCCCGGTCGTCGATCTGGCCGCTGCTCTCCGCAGGTAGGTCGACGCCGGTATCGGAGCCGAGTCCGTAGGCGCGTGCCATGCGCTGCGCGGCCTCCGCCGGCTGGTCGCCGTGCCGGATGCGGGCCTCGTCGGCGTACCAGTCGTGCTGCGCGAAGCCGTAGAACACCGTGTCGCAGGACTTGACCAGCGCCGTGTGCAGGTCGAGGGTGCCGAGCGCCGTACCCTCGAAATTGCGGAAGACCCGGTCGCCGAGCGTCACCGAGCCTGGGCAGGAGTAGCGGCCGTCGAACGATGCGGTTCCCTCCGTGACCACGCCCGAGACAGAGATCGGCTTGAACGACGACCCGGGGGCGTACTCCCCCTGGACCGCCCGGTTGAGCAGCGGCACGTCGGCCGCCGGGTCGGTCACCGCGCGGTAGTCGACGGTGGAGATGCCCCCGACGAACACCTCCGGGCGGTACGCCGGATAGCTCGCCATCGCAACCACGTGGCCGGTGCGCGCGTCGAGAACCACACCCGCCGCCGTCGTCGCGGGTTCGCCGCGGGCGCGCGCCTTGCCGATGCCGCGCCCCAGCGCGTCCTCGAGCACCCGCTGCACGCGGGCGTCGATGCTCGTGACGAGATCGTCGCCTGGCGACGGTGGCGTTTCGTCGACAGTGCCGGTCACCGCCCCGACGGCGTCGACCGCGACCCGACGGACGCCGTCACGACCGGCGAGGACCGGCTGGTAGGACTGCTCCAGGCCCGCCCGCCCGACGACGTCGTTGCGTCGCAGGTCCTGCCGGGCGCGGGGCAGCCGGGCCAGTTCCGCACTACTGATCGGCGCGACGTAGCCGAGGAGGTGCGCGGCGAGCGCTCCGGCCGGCCGCGGATAGTCGCGCACGCTCGACACCTCGACCGACACCCCGGGGAAGTCCTCGGCCCGCTCCTCGATCGCCAGCGCCACCGCGGCGTCGGCACGTTCGGCGACCGGAATCGGCTGGTACGGCGACCCGTTCCAGCACGGCGGCTCCGCGCCAGGCCCGCAGAGCGTGGTGCGGCGGCGCAGCTCGTCGTACCGGACATGCAGCACGCGCGCGAGCCGGCGGAGCACGGCCCGGCCGGAGTCTGGTTGGCGCTGCAGCGCAATCCGGTCGACGGTCACGACGAGCGCCGACCGGTTGGCGACGAGGGGTCGGCCGGCGGCATCGAGGATGCGGCCCCGCTCGCCCGGGACGACGACCTGGCGGACCGAGTTGGCGATCGCCGCCTCTTGATACGCCCCCTGACCGGAGATCTGGAGATACCAGAGTCGGCCGAGAAGTACGCCGAGCATGACGACGACGGCGACCCGCAGGACGCCGAGGCGGGCACCGTAGCGGGGGCTCACCGCGGCATCCCGGCGGGCTGCCGGCGTCCGGCGTGCCGCCACACCACACCGACGAGCGCCAGCACGAACGGCGCGATAAGCGCGTCGTAGCCGGCTGCCACGATTGCCGAACGGGCCACGCTCGACCACGCGCCATGTGGCTGGCCGAGTAGCCCGCCGAGCGCGGCCGTGCCGGTCGCCGCCGCCACGGTCGCGACAGCCACCAGCAGAAGTGATCCGGCGACGCCCCCGGTGACGTCCCGGCGCAGCAGGCCGGCCAGCTGCCCGACCAGGACGAGCACGAGAGCCGACTGACCGAGCGGATGCGCCGAGGAGGGCAGGAGGTCCGCGAGCAACCCGCCGGCGAACCCGGCCACCATCCCCGCTGGCGGGCCATCCGCGAGCGCGACGGCCACCACCACGACGACGAGCAACTGCGGCGCGCCGGCAGGCAGGCCGAGACGTGCCATGACGGTCGACTGCAGGATGGCCGCGATAGCGACGAGAAGCCCCACGAGCAGGGCCCGGCCGGCTGTCACCTCAGCGAGGCTTCGGAACAGTGGGACGGACCACCGGGTCGGGCTTCGGCGGCAGCGTCGCCCGGCGGATCGCCGGTTGCGGAGCGGCGATGACGACGCCGACCAGGTCGAGCGAGGAGAACCGGACGTAGGGCGTCACTAGTGCGGTACGGGTCGCCGTACCCGGCCCGGCGAACACCTTGCCGACCCGGCCGACCGGGACACCGGCCGCGTAGGGGCGACCGCCCGGCGAGCCGAACGTGGTGACAGCCTCGCCGACCCGCACTCGCGCGTGGGCGTCGAGAAGCTCGAGCACCAGCGGTCCGGTCGCCTGGCCGGTGATGACGCCGATCTCTCCGGAGGCGGAGACGCGCACGCCCACCTTCGAGGCGGGGTCGGCGGCGAGCAGCACGGTCGCGGTCCTGGTGGTCACGGTCTTGACCCGTCCGACGAGGCCCCGGCCGCTCACCACGGTGAGATCCGGACGAAGGCCGTCGCGGCGTCCGGCGTCGATCGTCGCGGTCCAAGAGAAGCCCAGCCCGCCGCCGAGCGCCACGAGGCGCGCCGGGACGATGCGGTAGCGCCCGGCGGCGGCGAGGCCGAGCAGCCGGTCGAGCGAGGTCGCCGGGCCGCGTCGGGCGAGGGCCAACTGCTCCCGCAGCGCGGCGTTGTCGCGGGCCAGCCGGTCGGCCCGCGCGGTGGTGGCGCCGGCTCGCCCGATCCCCGAGACCGTCCTGGCTACCGGCCGGGTCACCGCCGCCACACCGGCCTGAACCGGCCCGAGCACCCCGGCCGCCACCGCCCGAACGCCGTCGAGCGGCGACCCGCGGCCGGTGCGGTAGTCGAGCGTGACGAGGACGAACGACGCGATCAGGAGCACGCCGAGAAGTACGCGGGTGCGGCGAAGGTCACGCAGCATCGGTCAGCCGCGCGCCTCGGCCAGCAGGACCGGCTGGAGTGCCTCGAACTCCTCGATGCAGCGACCCGCGCCCATCGCCACGGACGCGAGCGGCTGGTCGGTGACGTGGGTCGGTACCCCCGTCTCGGCGCGGACCCGGTCGTCCAGGCCGCGCAGCAGCGCGCCGCCGCCGGAGAGCACGATGCCGCGCTCCATCACGTCGCCGGCCAGCTCAGGCGGGCAGCGGTCCAGCGCGCTTTTGATCGCGTCGAGGATCGTGGTCAGTGGCTCCTCCATCGCCCGCCGGACCTCCTCGGCCGACACGACGACGGTGCGCGGTAGGCCGGAGACCAGGTCGCGACCGCGGATCTCCGCCGACGGCTCGTCAGGCGCCGGGTACGCCGACCCGATCGCCACCTTGACTTCCTCGGCGGTACGTTCGCCGAGCATCAGACCGTGCTCCTTCTTGACGAAGGAGATGATCGCCTGGTCGAGCTCGTCGCCGGCGGTGCGCACCGACAGGCTCGAGATCACCCCGCCCAGCGAGATGATCGCCACCTCGGTGGTGCCGCCGCCGATGTCGACAATCATGTTGCCGGTGGGCTGCTCGACCGGCAGCCCGGCCCCGATGGCGGCAGCCATCGGCTCGTCGACGATGAACACCCGGCTCGCGCCGGCCTGCGTCCCTGCGTCGACGACCGCGCGCCGCTCGACGCTCGTGATGCCCGACGGCACACAGACGACCAACCGGGGCTTGGCAAAGTGCCGTCGGCGATGGACCTTCTGGATGAAGTAGCGCAGCATGCGTTCCGTCACGTCGAAGTCGGCGATCACACCGTCCCTGAGCGGGCGAACGGCGACGATGTTGCCCGGCGTACGGCCGATCATCCGCTTCGCCTCGGTGCCCACTGCCAGGATGCCGCCGGTGTTCATGTTCAGCGCGACGACCGAGGGCTCGTCGAGGACGATGCCTTTGCCGCGAACGTAGACGAGGGTGTTGGCGGTGCCGAGGTCCACGGCCATGTCGCGGCCGAGGAACCTCGCACTCTTGCCCACGTCCGGATGCTAGGTCGCAAGGTGCGCCGAGCCGGCCACAACACGCCGACGGCGGCGCCCCGTCGGGGAAGCGACTGAAGCGTGCTGGGGCCTACCGAAGGTCGGGAAAGAAGAGGGCCACCTCGCGGGCCGACGACTCGGGTGAGTCCGAGCCGTGTACGAGGTTCAGCGTGATCTCCAGCGCGTAGTCGCCGCGCAACGAGCCCGGGTTGGACTTGACCGGGTCGGTGACCCCAATCATCGTCCGCCACGCCTCGACGGCCCGCGGCCCTTCGGCGACCAGGGCGACGAGCGGGCCGGAGGTGATGAACTCGACCAGCTCGCCGAAGAACGGCTTCTCGGCATGTTCGGCGTAGTGCTCCTCGGCCGTCGCCCGGTCGAGCGTGCGCATCTGTAGTGCCCGCAGGGTGAGACCCTTGCGCTCGAGCCGCGACACCACCTCGCCGACCAGGCCGCGTCGTACGCCGTCGGGCTTGACGAGGACGAGGGTGCGCTCGGACACGGAACCTCACTTCGATCGGTCTTCGGAAGCGTCATCCTTCCAGGCTTCCGGCGGCTCGGGTCGGCTGGGTTCCGCGTCGGAGGAGCGCGCGGGCCTCGCCCACGGTCACCACAGAGCCGGTCACGAGGACGCCGGCCCCGGCCAGCCCGTCGGACTCCGCCGACTCGACCGCCGCCTCTATGGCGTCCGGCAGCCGCGTCTCGACGAGCACCCGGTCGGCACCGAAGACCTCGACCGCGACCGCCGCAAGGTCGTCCGGCGGAAGTGCCCGCGGTGAGGAATTGGTGGTGACGACGATGTCGCTGAGCAGCGGCTCGAGCGCTACCAGCATTGCCCGCACATCTTTGTCGGCCAGTACGGCGAAGACGCCGGCCACCCGGGTGAAGGAGAACGCCTCGCTGAGGGCGGTCACGGCCGCGCCGATCCCGGCCGGGTTGTGCGCGGCGTCGAGAACCACGGTCGGCGAGGTGCGAACCACTTCCAGCCGGCCGGGAGACGTGACGGCCGCGAAGCCCTCGCGGACGGCATCGACGTCGAGCCGGCCGTGCCGCTCCGCCAGCCCACCGCCGAGAAGGGACTCCACCGCGGCCAGCGCGCACGCCGCGTTGGTCGCCTGGTGGGCACCGTGCAGCGGCAGGAGAATCTCCTCGTAGTCGCCGCCGAGGCCGCGCAGCGTCAGCTGCTGCCCGCCGATCGCGATCCGCCGCTCGACGACTCCGAACTCCACCCCCTCCCGGAGCAACGAGGCACCGACCTCGGCGGCCCGGTGGACCAGCACCGCCGCGGCTGCCGGCTGCTGCACGCCGGCGACCAGCGTCGCGCCGGGCGACACGATCGCCGCCTTCTCGGCGGCGATCTCGGGCAGCGTCTCGCCGAGATAGGCCTGGTGGTCGAGGCCGATGGGCGTGAGGACGGCGACGGGTGCGTCGAGCACGTTCGTGGCGTCCCAGCGACCCCCCATCCCGACCTCGACGACGGCGGCGTCGACCGGCCGGTCGGCGAAGTAGGCGAACGCCATCGCGGTAAGCAGCTCGTAGTAGGTGACCGGCTCGGCGTGGCGGGTGTCGACGAGCTCCGCGAAGGGGGCGACGTCGTCGTACGCCGCGGCAAACGCCGCCGCGTCGAGGGGTACGCCGTCCACGGCGATGCGCTCCTGCACCGACTCCAAGTGCGGACTGGTGTAGCGCCCGGTGCGCAGGCCGAAGGACACCAGCAGCGAGTCGATCATTCGGGTCGTGCTGGTCTTGCCATTGGTGCCCGCGACGTGGACCGAGGGGTAGGCGCGCTGTGGCGAGCCGAGCACGTCGAGCAGGTCGCGGATCCGGTCCAGGTCGGGCACGATCCTGGTGGGCACCCGCGCGTCGAGACCCGCCAGGACGCGCCGGAGCTCCTCGGCCGTCACGCCGCCGGGAGCCTGTCGAGCTGGGCCGTGATGCGGAGCAGCTCCGCCTCGGCCGCCGCGAGCCGGTCGCGGATCTTCGCGACGACGGCCGGCGGCGCCTTGGCCGTGAACGACTCATTCGCGAGCTTGACCGACGCCGCGGCGCGCTCCTTCTCGGCGGTGGCGAGGTCACGCTCGAGCCGCCCCCGCTCGGCCGCCACGTCGACGGTGCCGGAGAGGTCGAGGGCCAGCGTGCGGCCGCCAGCGACGACCGGCAGCCACCCCTCGGGGGCGGCGTCGACCGGCGTCAGGCCGGAGAGCCGCGCGAGGGTCCGCACCTCCTCGACATGCGGCGCCGGCTCGCCGACGACCAGGGCGGGCAGCGTCACCGACGGCTTGACCCGCTGCTCGGCCCGGAAACGGCGGACCTCCGTCACGACCGTCTGCAGCGCGGCGACCTCCGCCTCGGCCGCCGCGTCGTCGTACGCCGAATCGGCCCGCGGCCACGCCGCCACCATGACGCTTTTGCCGCCGGTGAGCTCTCGCCACAGCCGCTCCGTGACGAAGGGCATGACCGGGTGCAGCAGGCGCAGCAGCGCGTCGAAGACGTGGCCGAGAACGGCGCGGGTGGTGGCCGCCGCCTCGCCGCCCCCGGCGAGCGGAATCTTGGCGAGCTCGACGTACCAGTCGCACAGCTCGTCCCAGGCGAAGTGGAAGGGGGTCTCGCAAGCCTTCGCGAACTCGAACGCCTCGAGCTGCCTGTCGACGTCACGGACCACTGCCTGCAGGCGGGAGACAACCCAACGCTCGACCACCGGCAGGCGCTCGGGGGCCGGGAGCGGCGTTGCCGTCGTGGCGCCGTTGAGCAGGGCGAAGCGGGTTGCGTTCCACAGCTTGTTGGCGAAGTTGCGGCTGCCCTGCACCCAATCCTCGGACACCGGCACGTCGGCGCCGGGATTCGCGCCCCGGGAGAGCGTGAAGCGCAGTGCGTCGGCGCCGTATCGCTCGATCCAGTCCAGCGGGTCGACGACGTTGCCCCAGCTCTTCGACATCTTCTTGCCGCGGGCGTCGCGGACGAGGCCGTGCAGCAGGACGTCGCGGAAGGGCACCGGCGGCATCGCGTACGTGCCGAACATCATCATCCGGACGACCCAGAAGAAGATGATGTCGTAGCCGACGACGAGCGCCGACGTCGGATAGAAGCGCTCGAGGTCAGCGGTCTGCTCCGGCCACCCGAGGGTGGTGAAGGGCCACATGCCGGAGGAGAACCAGGTGTCGAGGACGTCGTCGTCCTGCCGGAGGTCGGTCTTTCCGCAGGTGCCGCACGTGGTCGGGTCCGGCTCGTCGGCGTCGCGGGGAACCGTGACATGCCCGTTCGGGCAGTACCAGACCGGGATGCGATGGCCCCACCACAGCTGTCGGCTGATGCACCAGTCGTGCATGTTGTCGACCCACGCGAAGTAGCGGTCGCGCATCTCCGACGGGTGCAGCACGGTGTCACCGGAGCGGACCGCGTCGCCGGATGCCTTGGCGAGGTCTGCCACCGCGACGAACCACTGCTTCGACAGGCGCGGTTCCACCACCGTCTTGCAGCGGTCACAGTGACCCACGGCGTGCAGGTACGGACGCTTCTCGGCCACCAGGAGCCCCAGCTCGCGCAGGGCGGCGGTGATCGCAGGGCGCGCCTCGTATCGGTCGAGCCCCTCGAACGGTCCGGGAGCCGTGATGACGCCGCGCTCGTCGAGGACGGTTCTCGACTCGAGGCTGTGCCGTCGCCCGATCTCGAAGTCGTTCGGGTCGTGCGCCGGAGTGACCTTCACCGCCCCGGTGCCGAAGCTGGGGTCGACGTGCTCGTCGGCGACCACCGGAATCCGCCGGCCGGTGAGCGGCAGCGCGACCTCCGTGCCGACGAGCGAGGAGTAGCGCTCGTCATCGGGATGCACCGCCACCGCGGTGTCGCCGAGCATGGTCTCGACCCGGGTGGTCGCCACGGTGACCGGCCCGTAGGAGACGGAGACCAGCTCGCCCTCCTCGTCCCAGTGGTCGACCTCGATGTCGGAGAGTGCGGTCATGCAGCGGGGGCACCAGTTGATGATCCGTTCGGCTCGGTAGATGAGCCCGTCGTGGTACATCCGACCGAACATGGTCCGGACCGCTCGGGAGAGTCCCGCGTCCATCGTGAACCGCTCGCGGCTCCAGTCGACGCTGTCGCCGAGCCGGCGCATCTGCGCCTGGATGGCGCCGCCGTACTCCTCCTTGTAGCGCCACACCCGGGCGACGAACGCCTCGCGACCCAGGTCGTGCCGGGAGAGGCCCTCCTTGGCGAGCTGGCGTTCGACGACGTTCTGCATCGAGATGCCGGCATGGTCGGTGCCCGGCTGCCACAGCGTGTCGAAGCCCTGCATGCGCTTGCGCCGCACCAGCGCGTCGATGAGCGTGTGCTCGAACGCGTGCCCCATGTGCAGCGAGCCGTTGACATTCGGCGGCGGGATCACGATGGAGAAGGGCGGCTTGTCACCCTTGCCGTCCGGCCGGAAGTAGCCGGCCTGCTCCCAGCGGGCGTAGGTCTCGCCCTCGACCGCCGCAGGAGCGTACTGCGGGGGTAGCTCGTTGCGCGGCGGCTCGGACGGCTGGCTCACCCCGC
This sequence comes from Mycobacteriales bacterium, assembly GCA_038232055.1. Classification (GTDB taxonomy): domain Bacteria; phylum Actinomycetota; class Actinomycetes; order JADGOV01; family JADGOV01; genus JBBSIN01. The sequence continues at coordinate 1,949 of JBBSIN010000025.1, read as the reverse complement.
GAGTCTACGAAAACGAAGCGGGCGCCCACGAGCCCTTTCGGCTCGCGGGCGCCCGCTCGGCGACGAGAAGGTCAGGCCTTGCCGTAGATCTTGAACAGACCGGTCAGGTCGCCCCGCCCCAGCGTGCTCTTGGAGAAGTCGCAGGCACGGACGCTCGGGTACATCGTCTGGCCGGCGTCGCGCGTCGTGTGACCCAGCCCGAAGGTGTGACCCCGCTCGTGGGTCATGACGCCACGAAGGTCGTAGGCGTTGCTGCAGCCCGACTTCGAGGTCGTCCACCGGTACCGCGTGTTGATCGCGGCGTCCGATGCGGCCACCGCGTTCGTCGACGTGTTGTAGTAGGTGCAGGTCACCGCGAGGACACCGGTTGCGGTGAGTGACTTCCAGCCGGTGACGCTCTTGCCGTCGTTGCTGCCGCAGGAGGCGCTGGCCGTCACGCCGGGCGCGACACCGGTGCCGCCCAGGTAGGTGTGTGACGTCTTCGGCTTGCCGACGATGCCGCAGTCGTCGCGCCCGGTCGTCACGTCGCTCGTCGCGGCCTTGAGCGTGCCCGCCGCCACGCCCGCCACCGAACCCGGGGCCCCGGCGCCGTTGTACGACCAGCGGTACGCGCCGGCGACGTGGTAGCCGAGCAGCGTGTACGCCGAGGCGCTACTGGTGCTGCAGGCGGCCGCAGCGGTGCTGGGAGCAGTCGGCGTCGCGCCATCTCGCCGGACGGCGACCGACCCGTCGGCGGCGCGTGCCACGGTGAGGACCCGGTCGCCGCTGGTGGTGAGCACGGTCGCGGTCACCGCCTGACCACGGGCGGGCATCCGCACGGCGGCCGCCCCGTCCACGATGACCAGGCTGTCCGCGTCGCACGTCGCTGCCGAGAAGCCCGTGCCGACGGTCGCCGCAGCGACGCTCGCTCCCGGCGTACACCACGACGCCCGGGAAGCGGCGCTCGCCGTCGTGGCCGCCACGACTGCCGCCCCTGACATCGTCAGCACGGCGCCGACCGCAACGAATCCGCACTGAACGCGACGCATGGCACTCCTCAAGAGAAGATCCGGTTCGACGAGAACTTACCGGTCGGTGGGGGACGACGCGAGTGGGGTCGGCGGACTTCCGGGAGCCTACGCAGACTTCTCGCGGCGCTCCCGCTTGCGGATCTCCGGAGTGATCTCGCGCGGCACCAACGTCGGGGTGGCTTGTTCGAGCACCGCTTCGCGGGTGATCACCACGCGGGCGACGTCCTTGCGACTCGGGATGTCGTACATCACCGCGAGCAGGACTTCTTCCAGGATGGCGCGCAGCCCCCGGGCACCGGTCCCCCGCAGGATGGCCTGGTCGGCGATCGCTTCGAGCGCGTCGTCACTGAACTCGAGGTCGACGTTGTCGAGGTCGAAGAGCCGGCGGTACTGGCGGACCAGCGCGTTCTTGGGCTCGGTGAGGATTCGGATGAGCGCCGTACGGTCGAGGTTGTGGACGCTGGTGATGACCGGCAGCCGGCCGATGAACTCCGGGATGAGACCGAACTTCAGCAGGTCTTCCGGCATCACGTCGGCGAACGTGTCGGCGGTGTCGACGTCGGTCTTGGACCGCAGGACGGCGCCGAAACCGATCGACTTCTGTCCCACTCGAGAGCCGATGATCTTGTCGAGCCCGGCGAACGCGCCCCCGCAGATGAACAGCACGTTGGTCGTGTCGATCTGAATGAACTCCTGATGCGGATGCTTGCGGCCGCCCTGCGGCGGCACCGACGCTGTGGTGCCCTCCAGGATCTTCAGCAGGGCTTGCTGGACGCCCTCGCCGGAGACATCCCGGGTGATCGACGGGTTCTCCGACTTGCGGGCGATCTTGTCGACCTCGTCGATGTAGATGATCCCTGTTTCGGCCTTTTTGACGTCGTAGTCGGCCGCCTGGATGAGCTTGAGGAGGATGTTCTCGACGTCCTCGCCGACATAGCC
>JBBSIN010000024.1:0-32830 GCA_038232055.1 Mycobacteriales bacterium | reverse complement strand
GGGTGTGCACCGCTGAGCTATGACTTTGCGTGGGGGGATGGTGCTGATAGCGGCACCCAGGCGAGTTCGTCGGCGACGCACGCGTACGACATGGCTGCTGCGGATCCATACGTGGTGACATTGACGGTGACGGACAAGGCCGGCAAGACCGCTACGGACACCAAGAAAGTGATGGTGACTTCTCCACCCTCGTCCTCGCCGACCGACTCGCCGTCGCCTGGAACATCCGGGCTGGCGCCTGCACTGTCCGTTGCGCCCTCTGCTGAACGTCGGGGATGGGCAGCGCGGTGATCAACCGGACACAGGTCGGCGTGGGGGGCGCTCACGTCACTCCTGCCTCGTCTTGAGTTCCACCGTTGATGCAGGAAGTGGCAGGAATCACCCCCTCAGCCTTGCCGGGAGCCCGTACTCTGCGATCAGTGCAGCCAACGGCTGTCGATCCTTCGGGGAGGTCACGTGGGTCCAGCTCGAGAGACGACTCGGCTGCCACGGCCGGGGGAGGTCCCGCGCACGGCTTCGCATGGCGGTGACCTGACCGAGGACCTGATCGCGACGGATCAGTGGACCGATGCGATGGTGGCCAACGCCGGCATTCCGGTCGTCGATGCGCCCTTCGTCACGATCGGCGGCGGCATCGGGTCGTTCGTCACCACGGACTACCTACGAATCGCCGGCGTGCCGGCGAGTGACATCCGCGTCCTAAGCACGCTCGAATACCCGTGGCAGACCTATCGGTACCTGACCCGCGTCTCTCAGATTCCCGAGGGGGAGCGTCTGCGCTCCGACTCCGCCTCCCGGCCGGACAACATCTGGGGCTTCCCTTCGTACGCGGTCGCCGAGGCGTTCTCGGCGCGCAGCCTCCAGGGCTTCATCGCTCCGCTGTTCCAACTACTGGTCGAGCCGGTCTTCACCGATTACTACACCCCGAAGGCCGGCCATGTCTTCCGTACCCTTCAGCGGGAGTCCGACCGGATCCGTTACCCGGAGATGCTGGTCCAGGGTCAGGTCCGGATGGTCCGTCGTCGGCAGGGCGGTGGCTACTTCAGCATCCTCACGCCGCCCTCGGGGAGCAGCTCGACCAAGCGGATCGCCTACCGCAGTCGTTACGTGCACATCGCAGTGGGCTACCCCGGGCTGAAGTTCCTGCCAGACCTTCAGGAATACCGTCAGAAACACGGTGACTACGGGAAGGTCGTCAACGCCTACGAGCCGCACGAGCACGTCTACGAGACGCTTGTCCGCCATCCCGGCACCGTCGTAGTACGCGGCGGCGGCATCGTGGCATCACGCGTCCTTCAGCGGCTCATGGATGACCGCGCGAACAAGGGTGCGCAGACCCGGATCATCCACATCTTTCGAACCTTCACCGCCGGATCGCATGGCCCGAGCATCTTCATGCGCCGTCGTGGCGGTGACGGGTGGGCCTACCAGGGATTCAACTACCCGAAGTCGGTCTGGGGCGGACAGCTCAAGCAGCGGGTGCGCAAACTCGAGGGCAAGGACCGGGCGGCTGTCTACAAGACAATCGGCGGCACGAACACCCCCAAGCGCAAGCTGTGGCAAAACCAGATGGCGCAGGGCCGGCGGGAAGGGTGGTACAAGACCTTCACTGGTGAGGTCGAGAACATCGTTCCAGGCGCCGACGGCACGGTCGTGACCAGGATCAAGACCTCGGACGGTCTGCTGGAGATTCCTGCGTCGTTCATCATCGACGGAACCGGCCTCGAAGCCGACATCAGTGAGCACCGCCTGCTCGGGGACCTGCTCGAGCACAGCGGCGCCGCTCGCAACCCGCTACACCGCCTCGACGTCGAGCGCACGTTCGAGGTGCGCGGAGCGGGCAGCGGTGACGGCGTTATGTATGCCTCTGGGACCGCCACGCTTGGCGGATACTTCCCCGGCGTCGACACGTTTCTCGGGCTGCAGATCGCCGCTCAGGAGATCTGCGACGATCTCGCCGCCCGCGGCTTCTGTAGGCGGATCGGGCTGCTCCGATCGACCAGTCAGTGGCTCAAGTGGGTCCGGAACCGGCAGGTCTGAGGAGATGACGTGCTCCCGACGTTGATGGGGCGGATCCAAAGCCGGATATTCATCCTTGCCGTCATCGGTTCGTTGTGGACCTTGCTCATCACCCTCGTCCTGCCGGATCGGGGTCGGCTCGCGACGGCGTACGGCGTCACCTTCCGTATCCTCGCCGCCGTCATCGTGCTCGGCATCGGCTGGGAGTTCGTCTACCACGGACTGCAGCAGTTCCGTTGGGAGAAGGACTGGCCGACGTTGTTCGGTCTCGTGACGGCGGTCAACGAAGGTCTGCTGATCTGGCTCCTGCTGCAGCTCGGCGCCATCCCGGGCGTCGGGCAGGTGTCGGGACTAACGTTCATCGTCGACTTCGTGACGGTCTGGGTCGTCACGTGGCTCTGGGCCAACGGGCCGATGCGAGTGCCGTTCGTACGCTGGCGATTCCAGGGAGGCAGGGTGGTATGACGGTCGACTCAGGCCCCGGGGGAGCGGCCAGCCAATCCAGGTTGGCTGGTCGGGCCAACCCCACGCTGGGCGAGATCGCCGTCCGCGTCTACCCAGGAACCGGCCTCGTTGCCCGGTTCGAAAGCGTGCTTCTCGTCGTCGCGGCTGACGGACCGGAGCCCACTGAGCTGCTCACCGAGCTTGTCGACGTGTGTCGGTCCGTCTCGACCAGTGGCGGCGACGGGCGTCGGTTGGTTCGACGGCTCGCGGGTCTGCTAGCCCAAACCGAGGCGGATCCACCAGCCTTCTGTGCGCTTGCTCCGGCAGGTGGCGATATGGCCGTCTTCGTCCATGGTGACGCCGAGCTGCTCGTCCGACTCCGCGGTGGCGAGCAGCGGATCTCCGGCCGCGAGTCGGCCGCGTGGGTCGATCGGCTCGTATCGTGGCCAGTAGACCAGTTGACGGCAACAGTGGCCGAGAACGCCGCCGCCGCCGTCTGCGCCACCCTTTGCGATCTGCGTGCTGGCGTCGTTCCCGGGGCGGGCTTCTCCCTCGAACCGTCGGGCCTGACTATGGAGACCGGCATTCGCGAGATCGTCGAGGACGACCGCCCGCTCGGGCCGCTCATGGACCCGCCGACCCGGGCTACGGAGCCGCCTCCCCTGCAGCCGCTGGTCGTCGACTCGGAGCCGGACGATGAGGGGGAGCCCGTCCAGTTCGAGTCTGTGCTGCTCATCGGCGATTCACCGGAGTCGTCTTTGGACTCGCCTTTGGAGTCGGCGGAGCCGGTTGCGTCACTGTCGTCGGAGCCGATGCCGCTCGCCACGGACGAGCCACCCGTGGATATGCAGGCAGCCATGGTCGACGGCGTGGCGTGCAAGCGCGGCCACTTCAACGACCCGCACGCACTTTTCTGCTCTGTGTGCGGCATCTCGCTCGTCCAGCAGACGCGTGAGGTGGTGGCTGGTGTGCGTCCACCACTCGGCGTCATCGTCCTTGATGACGGCGCGGCGTACGTCCTCGACGGCGACTACGTCATCGGCCGCGAGCCCGAACGGGACGCTGACGTACGCGACGGCCAGGCGCGGCCGCTGCTCCTTGAGGACTCCGAGGGAACGATCTCGCGGGCGCATGTCGCGGTTCAGCTGCGCGGTTGGGACGTGGAGATCTCGGATCGTGGCTCCGCCAACGGCACGTACATCGCGCCGCCGGGGGAGAGTGTCTGGACGCCGCTCACGCCCTTTCAGACAACGGTGATCCGCCCGGGTACCCGCGTGCAGCTCGGTCGCCGCACGTTCGTCTACGACTCACACCACCAGGCCTAACGTTCCCGTGAGGGCGGCTTTCCCGATTCCGGCTACGCTCGGGTGCCGGTGATCTTTTCGCGGAGATGGCCGGCGCGGCAGTTCTTCGCTCGCCCCGCGGCGTTGGGTCGGAAATCTCCGCGGATGTCCATGGTGAATGCCGCGGCGGGAGCAGCGGGGTCCGCGCCGGCAGCCGGCGGTGTGACGCGCAGCGTCTCAACGATGGTGTACAACCCGCCGTTCTTGACTCTTACGGCACCGGTCTTATCGTCGATGCAGTCGGACCGCTGGGACTCCCGCAGGGTGTACTGCCCCGATTTGGGGGTCAGCACGATGCTGAACGGCGTCCCGGCACTCAGGCCCTTGCCGCGCACCGTGACCGGGCACGCGCCGCTGACGCAGTCGCCGCTGAAGGTCCACGTCCTGGCGTGCGCCTTACCAGGGGCGGCACCGCTGAACCCTTCGTACCGGGTGATGACACCGCGGACGGTCCATGTCCCGTTGAGGCCGATGACAGCGGGGGCGGTCGGTGACGGCGTGGCCGAGGCGGTCGGTGACGGCGTGGCTGAGGCAGTCGCGGTGGGGGTGGGGGTGGCGGTCGGCGTGGACATTCCGGGGCTGGTGGTGTTGCCGGCGGACGTGGTCCTGCCGGGATCCGTGCGGGTTGCACGGACGACGGCCGCGGCGGAGGTCGCGGTAATGAGCACGGCACCGGCGATGACGGCGGCGGCGACGGCGGGCCGTCGGGCGACGGACTTCCAGACCCGGCGCGATCCGATGCGCGGGTTCCGGGCAGCGCGGTGTGCGCGAGCGGCCCGGCTGGCAGCTTCGCGGCCGCCGAGGATGACGGTGGCAGCGGTGATGGGGCTGCCGCCGGCCGCAGCCCCACCGGCCGCGGTGGAGGCAACCGCGATGCCGGCGGTGCTGGCGATCACGCCGGCGATCGAGGCGCGGGCGAGCCAGCCGGCGCCGTAGCGGTCGGTGGCCGCCTCTTCGAGCTCGGCGAGGAACGCCCGGGCGTCGGCCGGCCGCTGGGCCGGGTCTTTGGCCAGCACCCGGCCGAGCAGGTCGGCCAGCAGCGAACCGTGCCCGCGCAGCGCCGGCACCGGCGCCGAGATGTGGCGGGCCAGCATCGCCTGTAGATCCGGGGCGGCGTAGGGCGGGTTGCCGTTCAGCAGCTCGAACAGCACGGCGCCGGCGGAGTACACGTCGCTGCGGGTGTCCAGCGCAGCACCCCGGGCAGCTTCCGGGCTCATGTACGCCGGGGTTCCGGCCGCACCTGCCGCGCCGACCGGCGCGGCCAACCCAAAGTCCACCAGCCGTGAGGTGCCGGCCTGATCCGCCAAGATGTTCGCCGGCTTGACGTCACGATGCACCAGGGCGCGGTCGTGGGCGTGCCCGAGGCCCAGCAGCGCGCCGCGCAGCACGCCGAGCGACTGCTCCGGGCTCAGCCGGCCATGACCGGCCAGCACCGCCTCGATCGAGGCGCCGTCGACCCACTCCTGCACGATCCAGGCCCGGCCCGGCTCCTCAACATAGTCGAAGACCGCCACCACATGCGGATCGTCCAATCCGGCGAGGATCCGCGCCTCAGCCCGGAACCGCTCCAGGAAACCTGGCTGCGACCGCAGCTCCGCCGACAGCTCCTTGATCGCTACCGTCCGCTTCAGCTGCGGGTGGAGCGCCTTCCACACCGTCCCCGTGGAACCGGAAGCGACCGGGCCCAACACCTCGTAATCCCCGAACGCGACCATGGCCATGCCCCCGATACGTCGCCAGCCGGGCGACCGCCAACCGGCCACCACCCCCACGCTGATCATATTCGAGGTCGCGATTCCAGGCTGCCGATTTCGAAATTACGCCTCGCCATGAACCACTATTCGGTCATGCTTTTCGCGTGGCTACCGACCCGCGCGCCAGCGAGCAGCGGCCAACACCCGTGCCCGTGCCCGCGGGTTACGACGTCCTGGAGGAGATCGGGCGGGGCGGGTTCGGCGTTGTCGTGCTCGCCCGTCACCGGATGCTCGACCGACGGGTCGCCATCAAAGGCGTTCTCGGTGCGGCGCGGTCAGACCCCCAAGTGCTCGCCCGCTTCCAACGGGAAGCGCAGGTTCTCGCTGCCCTGGCACACCCGGCGATCGTCCGGGTGTACGACTTCTTCGTCTCCGGACAAGATCTGTCCCTGCTCATGGAGTACGTACCAGGGACGAGCTTGCGGGCGCTGCTCGACAGCGGACCGCTCGCTGCCGACCGGGCGATCGCCGTGCTGGCGGACGTCGCCGCGGCGCTCAGCTGCGCCGCCGAACACGGCGTCGGCCACCGGGACGTGAAGCCGGACAACGTGTTCGTGCTCCCGACGGGGCGCGCCAAGCTCGGTGACTTCGGGCTCGCCCGGGTGACCGGGGACCTGTCGTCGTTCCAGAGCCAAGCGGGCACGGTGATCGGCACGCCCGCGTACATGCCGCCGGAGCGGATCCTCGGCGTCGACGAGTCCGACGTGCGGGGCGATGCCTACAGCTTCGCGGTCATGGCGTATGAGACGCTCACCGGCTGTCTGCCCTTCGAGGCCGAGGACGTGCTGGGCATGGTCGGCGCGCAGGCGCTGGCGACACCCCGGCCGCCCAGCGATATCGTCGCCGGGTTCCCGCCCGCTGCTGACGCGATCCTGCTCGGGGGGTTGTCCAAGGAGCCCGCGAGACGTCCCTTGCCGGTCGAGCTGATGGCTGCCCTCGCCGCTGTCCCGGCAGTGTCCTGGCCGCGTATCGACCTCGCGACCTCCGGGGGACGCTGCGTCACGCGCCAGCCCGCGGGCGCTCACGCCGCGGCTGATCCCATGCCGCCGAGGGCCGGCGTTGCGCCCGACACTGCCGTACTGCGGCCAGGGAGAGCGTCCGAGACGATCCTGGTCCGCAGCGTTGCGCCACCTCCACCGGACGACGGCCACCTCCCGTGGGTGCAGCCGCCCCTCTTCCGGCCGGGACGTACCCGTCGGCGAGGCGGCCGTTGGCGGACACCGCTTCTGGCCGGTGTCGTCGTCGCGCTGCTGTCGACAGCGGTAGGCGTCAGCCTGGTCCAGCGGTCCGACGCCGGTGACCTGGCCGTGCTCGGCGCGACCGTCAGCGTGGCACCGCCCGGTGGGGCCGGCCGGTGCCCTGGGGCGACCTTCGTGTTCACCGGCGCCATCCGGACCAACGGCCGGCCGGGAGCGCTACGCCTGCGGTGGACCCAGCCCGACGGAACGCTGTCGCAGGTTTCGACGTTGCCGGTTCCGAGCGACCGCTTCGAGACCCGGGCCGTCCTCCGGTTCTCCGTCGCGGGCTCCGCGGTGCTTCGCGGCGCAGCGCGCCTGCACATCCTGGAACCAACCCGGCTGGAGCCACCCGCGGTTGCCGTCCGATACGGCTGTCGGTGAGCTACTCCACCCTACCGCAACCGGTCAGGCCGGCAGGATCCCGCTGTCGGCCTTCCGACGTGCGCTCTCGATGAGTCGCGGCCATTCCGTAGGCTGCCGCTCCCGCTGCGCCCGCACCGTGACCAGTGGTCCCGGAGCGACAGATCCCGCGTCGTAGGCCACGACCGCCAGCGGTTGGATCCCGTCAGCAGGCTGCGGGATCGCGGCTGCAACAGTCACCTCGAGGCCCGCCCGGCGTAGTTGCTCGCCGAGACTGGTAGCCCGGCGACCGGGTCGGGTCGGGCCGTCGACGAGCGTCAGCGGCTGCCGTCGGGCGAGAGCGAGTCGTACTCCGGTCTCCACCGCGGCGTCGCCGTTCGCTCCGGAGGCGTACGTTACGGTCACCGGCCCATCGGAGTGGGAGAGCCCAGTCGCCACCACCACTTGGCAGATGGCGCGTCCGAGCAGATCCAGGGTGACCGCGCCGTGGCCGCCGACGACCAGCACGTCGGCGTCGACGGCCGTCGCCTGCGAGGTCAACTCCACTGCCACGTCCTCGCCAAAGCGAGTCAGGACCGTGCACGGCACCCCGCTGGCGCGGACGCGGGTGGAGAGCTCGTCGAGGGCCATCGCGGTGGCCGCCATCTCGAGCAGTTCAGAGCGCAGCCCACTTCCGACCTCCAGCCGCGCGGCGCCGTAGCGGCGCACGGTAGTCAGGACGACCTCGGCCGGCTGCTCCCCGGCCACCAGCTGCGCCGCGAGGTCCACCAACAACGGGCCTGCCGTCGCCGCGTCGTCCACCGCGACCAGCACCCGGTAGGCGTTCGGAATGCCGAGCGCTTGACGTTCCGCCTCGGCGACATCGCGCTCGACCCAGCGGTCCGGGTACACCATGCGGAGCAGGGGACCGGTCATGATGGTGGTGACGATTGCCATGACCACCAGAAGCGTGTAGAGCTGCTCGTCGAGGATCCCCTTGTCGCGGCCGACCGCGAGGATCACGAGTTCGGTGAGGCCTCTCGTGTTCATCAGCAACGCGATCGCGGACGCACGGCGCGGTCGAATCCGCTGGGACCGGGCGCCGATGTAGGCGCCGAGGAACTTCCCGCCGATAGCGACGAGCAGAATCAGCATAAGTTCGCCCACCAGCGGCACGGTCAGCTGGCCAATGTCGACCCCGAGCCCGGTGACGATGAAGAACACCGGCAGCAGCAGGAGGACGCTCACCTGCTCCAGCCGCTCGAGGATTTCCTCCAGCATCCGCGCCGCGCCCTCCCGCGGCATGATTGCGCCGAAGAGGAACGCGCCGAAGATGTAATGGACGCCCAGCCAGTCCGTCGTCCACGCCGAGGCCAGGACACCGATCAGCACGATCGCGAGCAGCTCCGGGGTGAGCCGACCAGCACGGAAGTACGCCGCGACTAGGCGGTGTAACGCGGGGCGTACGAGGAGGAACATTCCGGCGACGTACGGGACGGCGAGCGCGATGTGCCACTGCTCGGCGCCGCCGCTGCCGGCGACGATGACCACAACGGCGAGCAGCGACCAGGCGACGATGTCGTCGACGGCGGCGCTGGCGAGGGTCAGGCTGCCGAGCTCGGTGCGATGCATGCCACGGTCGGTGAGGATCCGGGCCAACACCGGAAACGCCGTGATCGACATCGCGGCGCCGACAAAGAGCGAGAACCCGAGGAGTCCCTTGCCATTCGGGTGCCGGGAGTACAGCCAGGTCGACAGCGCTATGCCGAGCGCGAACGGCGCCACGATGGACATGATCGAGATGCTTGCCGCAACCCGCCCCTTGCCGCGGATGAGAGACGTGTCGATCTCCAGCCCGACGACGAACATGTAGAGCACCAGGCCGAGTGCCGCGATCACCTTCAGGTACGGCACCGCGTCCGGCGGGAAGAGTACGTCGGTGTAGCCGGAACCGATGTGGTCGAGGACGCTCTTGCCGAGAAGGATCCCCGCAACGATCTCCCCGACGACCGCGGGTTGCCCGATGCGCCGGAACAACCGACCGACCAGGCGCGCCATGACGATGATGCCGGCAAGCTCGAGCAGGATCGTGGCGACGGGGGGAGGAGGCGTCAAATCCCACTTTTCCCTTCGTCGGCGTGGTCGCCGGACCAAGATAGGGGACGACCGGTCTCCTGGCGTGGGAGGTCGGCAGATTGGTGTTCGACCAGGGAGATGACGTGGACCGGATCGCGGACTACACATTGGTGCGTTCGCTCGGGCAGGGTAACCACGGAGAGTTCTTCCTGGCCCGGACCCCACCGCGGCTCCCGGTGTCGGCGGAGTACGTCGCCGTCAAGGTCCTAGCCGCCGCGACGACGCAGGACTCGGTACGGCGTGCGACGCGCGAGCTGCAGGCGTTCGCGGCCGTCCAATCGCCGCGGCTCGTCACGCTCTTCGATGCCGGTCAGGATCGTGGCGCGTTCTACTACGCGATGGAGTACTTGGCGGCCGGTTCGCTGGCGGCACCGGCAAAACCCCTCGACCAGGGCGAGGCATTGACGGCCGTCGCGGACGCCGCCGAAGCGACGCACGCGTTGCACGAGGCCGGTCTGGTCCATCGAGACATCAAGCCCGGCAACGTGCTGCTCGCTGCCGATGGCGGTCGGCTCTCCGACCTCGGACTCGCGCAGGTGCTGAGCCCCGGCGTGACGATGACCGGGATGGGCCCGATTGCGTCGATCGAGTACGTCGACTCGCTTCTGCTGCGCGGCGATCGGGCCTCCCGGGCCAGCGACATCTGGTCCCTCGGCGTGACCCTGCACCGGGTCATGGCGGGTGTCGGCCTCTACGGAGAGCTGCCCGACCGAGACCCACTCCTCGCGCTGCGCCGGGTGCTGAGCACCCCGCCGCAGATCTCGACGACCCTCGACCCGGATGTCGCAGCGGTCGTTCGGGCGTGTCTCGAGCCCGAACCGATGAAGCGACCGCAGACGGCGCAACAGGTCGCCGATGCGCTCCGCCTGCTCGCCGGATGAGCAGCATGGCGCCGCGGAGGAGGGTGTAGTGAACGGCATCGCGTCGTACGCGTTCCTTCAGCTCCTCGGTGTCGGCGATCACGGCCAGGTCCATCGGGCTCGGCCGCCGGCCCGGCTAGCCGACGGCGGAGGCGACATGGCCGTCAAGGTCTTCGCCGCCTCAGTCCCCGAAGAGGTCTTCGGCCGCGTGGTGGCCGAACTCTCGGTCGTCGCCGCCGTCAGGTCGCCCTACCTCGTGGGGCTCCACGAGGTAGGGCTGCAGGCGCAGACCTGCTTCTACGCCATGGAGTACGTCTCCGCCGGTTCGCTCGCGGCACCAGCTGCTCGAACCGACCGAGTAGCGGCCATGCGGGCCGTCTCCGATGCAGCACGTGGAGCGCACGATCTGCATGAGGCTGGGGTAGCCCACCGCGCGATCAAGCCGGCGAACATCCTGCTCTCCGACCGCGGCGGCGTCTTGTCAGATCCCGGTCTCGCCCACTTCTTCGCGCCCGGCGTCACGCTGACCGGCTCGGCCGCCATCCACTCGCTGGAGTACGTCGACCCGGTCGTCCTGCGCGGCGCGGAACCGTCCAGAGCCAGTGACATCTGGTCTCTCGGCGCCACGCTCCATCTGGTGATGACCGGGCAGGGACTCTTCGGGCAGCTGCCCGACGGTGACGCCGTTGGTGCGCTCCGCACGGTGCTAACGGAAGCCCCGGCGGTTTCGGCCGACCTCACGCCGGACGAGTCGAAAGTCGTGCGCTCCTGCCTGCAGCCGGATCCGGCGCACCGGCGGAGAACCGCGGTCGACGTCGCTGGCCGCATCGACGAGCTCGTCGACGCGGCTGCGGCCGAGGGCTAGGCCGAGGTGGACGACGCGCTGCGGATCTATCCAGGCCCCGGGTTGGTTGCCCGCTTCGGTGACACGACGCTCGTCGCGGTGCTCAAGGAGGAGCGTCACGAGATTTTCGCACGGGAACTAGTCATGGTGCTCCGCACGATGGCCCAACCCTCGCTCGACCCCTCCGCCGTCCGGCTAGCTCGCCGCCTCGCCGGACTCCTCGCCCTCTCCGACGCGGCGGACGCGCCGGCCTTCGCCATGGTGAGCTACGTCGGTGGAGGCGGTGCGGTGTTCGTACACGGCGACGTCGAGGTTCATCTCGAGTTTGCGGATGGCCGCACAGAATGGCTGTCCGGCCGCGGCGTCCTTACCTGGGTGGACCGGGCGCTCACCGATCGGCCAGCGGCCTTCCGCATCCTGCCCGTTGGAACGCCTGACCTCGTGGCCGATGCGGAGAGCGACCTGCGCGCCGGCGTGGTGCGCGGCGTTGGCGTGGCTTTCGGTGCCGTGCCGGCTCCGCCGTCACCACGGCAGGATGCACAACGGCCGGATGAGCCCGGCGGCTCGGATACCCCGCTGGCCGCGACCGAGGCGCCAGTGGTGTCGCCGCCTGCGCAGCCGGGACCTGCGGGCTCGCGGCCGCTAAACCAGCCGTTTACCGTGGTTTCGCTGCACAGCCGACCGGACGTGCCGCCGCGGACTGCACTGGCGGTAGCGGCCCTGCCCCTAGGTCCGGCAGAGCAGACCGGTCCGATGCCCGACCTCGACGAGGACAGCGCGTCGGTGGACCACCTCATGGAGGGCCGGCTCGGCTGGGTCGTGCTCGACGACGGCGCCATGTACGTGCTCGACGCCGACTACGTCGTGGGCAGGGCCCCGTACCTTTCCCCCCCAGTGCAGACCGGAGCGGCCCGACCGCTGGTAGTGGACGACGAGGAGCACACCGTCTCACGGGTGCACGCCAAGATCACACTGAACCGCTTGGCCGTCGTGGTAGCGGACGCCGGCTCCGCCAATGGCACGTTCGTCGCCCAGCCGGCGGGCGAGTGGCAGCGCCTCGTCGATGACGCTGAGGTCACGGTGACGGATGGCACCCGCCTGATGATCGGCGGCCGGACCCTGCTGTTTCAGCTCGACGACGCGGACACGGCGACAGCCTCCTGAGATTTGCCCGCCGCGTCCGGACCGGTTCGGCAATCTGCCGATTCAGGTTGACAGCGGACACAAATGACGGATGCTGGTGACACTCGTCACATTCGGGGGAGGGCGCACATGCGCCGTGCCGCTGTCTTTGCTGCGTCCGTTGTTCTGTCGTCCGCGACGGCGACGTCCGCCGCCGGCTCGACCGGCCAAATGGCGATGCTCGCCGGTGTGCCGATGCACGCGCACACGCTCCCCGGAACGCCTACCGCCACCGACCTCGCGCTTCCCGGCACCGTCTTCGTCCAGCCGTTCGCGAGGGTCTCCGCGGTGCTGCACGATGTCGTGCTCTCTCGCTACATCTACACAGTGTCGCTGCGCGGCGGCGCGGGGTCAGTCGTGAACCACAACGGCATCGTCGTCACGCCCGCGAATGTCGTCCGCGTGGACCTGAAGCGCCTGCACGACTACGCGGTCAACCGAGTATTCGCCAGCCGCTATCACGTCCGGGTACCGGCCGATTTCACGCGGCACCACCTTCCGGACCCGAACCAGGATGCCAAGCTGCACGGCTGCTATGACGCCGGCGCCACTTCGGATTGTGCCGTGTTCGTGACTACGGGCTATCGGGTCTTTCCGTACGTCGCGCATCCGTCCGCGTTCGGCGACCTCGCGGAGTTGCTGAGTACCACGGCGGACGTCGCCGTCCTGGGCGTCGGGGGCACGAACATGCCGACGGAGCAGCTGGCGACCGGGAGCCAGCCCGGCGCGGTCTACGCCATCGGACTACCCCAGCGGCCGCGCTCTGGAATGGTTCCCATCTCGATACCGGTGCATCTCACCGCAGGCAGCCCGCTGCGGCTCAAGGCTTCCGACGTCGGAACGCTGCACCGTCTCGGAGTCGGCGTGGACGGCGCCGCGCTCGTCGACGAGCGCTCAGCGGCGCTTGTCGGCCTCCTGACGACCAAGGGCGGTGGTGCTCCACGAGTCGTCCCGGTCGATCAGGTACGCACCGCGCTCGGCAACAGAGGCATCACGGCGTTGCGGGGCGCGGTTGACACTGATTACGCGATCGCCCTCAGATACTTCGCGGGACACCACTACGCGCATGCGATCGGTGACTTCCAGAGCGTCTTGCTGAAGGATCCGCAGCACCCGTTAGCAACACGCGATCTCGCGATCGCGAAGGCGAAGGCTGGAGGTCCTGACGACCTCAGCGAGCACGGTGACACTCATCCGGCCATGGCGTCCCATCACGGGAACTCCTCGAGTTTCCCCTGGCTGGCGGGAATTGCGGCCGCCGCTGCGGTGGCGCTTCTCGCCCTCGGCGGTGGGCTGTGGTGGCGCCGGCGCCGAAGGCGGGATGAGCCAGGGCCGGTGGCTCCGGCGCCGGCCGACACTTCCAGTAGCGAGCTACGAATGCCGCGCCCCGCACCGGACGGAGGGAGTGCGCCACCGGGTCGGCCGGAGCAACGCTCGGACGCCACCCGGTCACCCGCGATGAGCATGACCACGGTGCGGGTGGCACCCAAGCCGCCGGATGCCCCGGGGGCGTTCGGGCCGCACGCCGGGCCTGAGGCCACCAGCCGGCCAGGGGGTTCCCGGGCCGGAACCGGGCAGCGGTATTGCGTCGACTGCGGCGTCCCCGCATCTCAGGAAGCGCGGTACTGCGCGGCCTGCGGACACCAGGCCAACTGAGCCGACGCACGTGCGAGATATCCATGCCGCGGTGACGCTGGGGTCGCAGGTCGCCGGATACCGCGTGGAGTCCTACGTCGCGCGCGGCGGGATGGCGGTCGTCTACCGGGCGCAGGACGTCCGTCTGGGGCGGCGGGTGGCACTCAAGCTCATCGCTCCCGAGCTCGCCCAGAACGAGCAGTTCCGGCAGCGTTTCATGCGGGAGTCACAGCTCGCCGCGTCCATCGACCACCCCAACATCATTCCGATCTACGAAGCGGGCGAGGCCGACGGGCTGCTCTACATCGCCATGCGGTTCGTCGAGGGAGAGGACCTCAGCAATGTGCTGGAGAGGGAGGGCAGCCTGCTTCCGGACGAGATTTCGGTGCTCTTCGGTCAGGTCGCCAGAGCGCTCGACGCAGCCCACTCCGTCGGCCTCGTCCATCGCGACGTGAAACCGGCGAACATGCTCCTCGTCGGTGGTCGCGGCGGCCGTGGCGACCAGCACGTCTACCTCACCGACTTCGGGCTGACGAAGAAGTCCTCGTCACTAACCGGGTTCACGTCCGTGGGGCACTTCATCGGAACCATCCAGTACGTGGCGCCTGAGCAGATCTCGAACCGTCCGGTGGATGCACGCACCGACGTCTATTCGTTCGGATGCGTCGTGTACGAAGCGCTGACCGGATTTCCCCCCTTCGTGCGCGACGACGACGCCGCGATGCTGTGGGCGCATCTGTCCGAAGCGCCACCGTCGGTCCGAGCGCACCGTCCCGACCTGCCGGCGGAGCTCGACTACGTCTTCTGCCGTGCGCTCGCCAAAGAGCCTGCGGAGCGAACCGCCTCGTGCGGCGAGTTCATGGACCAGCTGACCGAGCTGCTGCCGCGCTACGATGCCCAACCGACCGATAGCTCGACCGATCGGGCGACGCACCGCCAACCCGGCGGCAGCGGCTCGCGAACCACGGTGGGCTCCGCCGCGGGGAGCACCAGGCCGCCTGGCCTTTCCACCCCGCAGGCCCCTCTCGGGACTGGCTCGCTCCAGGTGGCAGCCCAGCAACTCCGGCCCAGCCCGCAACAACGGCCGCTACTCCTCGGCGCCGCGGCGGTCCTCGTCGTCGGGCTGCTCGCCGTGGGAGCCTTCCTGCTCCACAACAGGGTCGACAACTCCTTTGTGCGTTACGACGGCCGACACGACTACGCGTCGTTCACTGTGGAGCATCCGCGCATCTGGCGCGAGCATACCCACGACGGGTTCTTCCTCGTTCTTGGACCACCGGAGGCGGACCTGCAGAAGCTGTTCTCCGACAAGAATTGGGATGTGGCGCGCCCGCTCTACAGTTCGCACCCCGAGCAGCTAACCGGGCTCTACGGCAGCACGGAGACGTTCGTGGTTGACCTGACGGACCCCACCGCCGTCAAGGACCTCGTCACCACTCTGGTGCCAGCCCGGAGCGGTGATTTCCGGCTCGCACCAGCGTCCGTGGACGGCCAGCGGGCCGTGCAGGTCGATGGCTCACTCAAGGACCCGACGTCGCCGACCGCGCTCACCATTCGCGCGTACGTAGTGCGCGAGGACTCCGCATCGAGCACGACAGTGCTGATGTTTTTCGCTCCCCCTGGCAGGTTCATGGCCGAGCAGCCAACGTTCCGGCGGGTACTGCAATCCGTCCACCTGGCCACCACCGCCCGCTGATCGGCGGGTCGGGCCGCCACTGCGGGTCAGCTGCCACTGCGCGGGAACCGGAGCAGCTCCGGCGCTGGGACGGCATGCAGCCTTTCGACGATCGCGCGCTCCCGGGCCACCAGCGTCAGCGCCGCCTGCAGCCGGGCGACCGCGTCCGGCTCGGCCAGCAGCCGCTGCTTGGCCCCAAGATCGAGCAGCGCCGTCGCCGCGACGAGGTAAGACAGCTGAACCGGGTCCTCGGGCAACGAGGGCGGCGTCGGTCCCTCGCCGTCCTGCATGGCCTGCAGATCCTGCAGCGCCGACAGGTACCCCGAGAAGACGCTGCGCAACCGCCGGGCGAGGCCGGCGGCTGCCAGCCGGTCGCCGACCTCGTCCGGCAGCAGCTCGACCGCGCCGACCAGGTACGGCCGCGAACCGTCGACGTCGTACAGCCGGAAACGCGTGCCACCGACCGCCACGATGTTGAACCTGCCGTCCGCCAGCGGTTCCACCTGCCGGAGCTCCGCCGTGCAGCCGATGTCGTAGAGGTCAGGGGAGAGGTCCCCCGCCTCCGCGCCACGGCGGATCGCGACCACACCGAAGCGGTGCGGAGCGTTCTCAGGTCGCGCCACCAGGTCGCGGACCAGGCGGCGGTAGCGGTCCTCGAAGATGTGCAGTGGCAGCAGCAGACCGGGAAAGAGCACGCTGCCGAGCGGGAAGAGCGGCAGCCGCTCGGTCGCGCCCGGACTCATGAACGCAGCGTACGGCGGTAGCCTCGGACTCACCCCGATCGCAAGGAGCCATTGCGTCATGCTGCGCCGGATCGACCTGCGTTCGGGGATCCCGCCCGACCTGGCCGGCCTGACCGCGCAACTCCCTCGGGCGGCGCTCGACGTGGACTCCGTCATCGAAGCGGTGCGCCCGGTCGTCGCGGCAGTGCGCGATGAGGGCGGAGTGGGCGTACGCGCGGCGACCGAGCGCTTCGACGGCGTTCGGCTCGAATCGCTCCGGGTGCCCGGGCGCGCGCTGGCCGACGCGCTGTCGGGCCTCGACCGCGACGTGCGGGCCGCGTTGGTCGAGGCGGCCCGTCGCGTGCGGCTGGTAAGCGAGGCGCAGCGGCGTACCGACACGACGACGACCCTCGGGGAGGGCGCGTCGGTCACCGAGCGCTGGCTTCCGGTCGGCCGGGTCGGGCTCTACGTGCCGGGCGGGCTGGTCGCCTACCCCTCCTCGGTCGTCATGAACGTCGTACCCGCCCAGGTCGCGGGGGTCGGCTCGCTCGCCGTCGCCAGCCCGCCGCAGCGCGAGTACGGCGGCCTGCCGCATCCCGCGATCCTCGCCGCGTGCGCGCTGCTCGGCGTCGACGAGATCTACGCGGTCGGCGGAGCTCAGGCGGTCGCGATGTTCGCGTATGGCGCGGTGGGCGAGTGCCCGCGCGTCGACCTGGTGACCGGACCGGGCACCGTCTACGTGACGGCGGCAAAGCGGCTCGTTCAGGGCGTCGTCGGCGTGGACGCGCCGGCCGGCCCGACGGAGATCGCGGTTCTCGCCGACGAGACCGCCGAACCGGCGTACGTCACGGCGGACCTGGTCGCCCAAGCCGAGCACGACCCGCTCGCCGCGTGCCTGCTCGTCACCAACTCCATCGAACTCGCTGATGCGGTCGACGTCGAGCTCGGCAAGCAGGTGCCGGCGACCCGGCACCGGGCGCGGGTGGAGACCGCACTGGCCGGGCAGGGCGCCGTCGCGCTGGTGGACGGCGTCGACGACGGCGTCGCCGTGGTCGACGCATGGGCACCCGAGCACCTCGAGGTGCTCACTCGCGATCCGCGGGCGGTCGCGGCAAGGGTTCGCAACGCGGGCGCCGTCTTCCTCGGCCCCCACGCGCCGGTCAGCCTCGGCGACTACCTCGCGGGCTCCAATCACGTCCTGCCCACCGGTGGCAGTGCTCGGCACTCGGGCGGGCTGTCGGTGCAGTCCTTCCTGCGGGCTCAGCACGTCGTGGACTACTCCGCCGAGGCCCTGGCCGCCGTCGCGCCGCACGTCACAGCGCTCGGCGGGGCGGAGGACCTCGACGCGCACGTCGAGGCAGTGCAGGTGCGCCTCCGGTGATCGACAGCCTGCCCATCCGCGACGACCTTCGCGGGCTCACGCCGTACGGCGCACCGCAGCTCGCCGTCGCCGTCCGGCTCAACACGAACGAGAACCCGTGGCCCCCGCCGGCGTCGCTGGTTGCGGAGCTGGCGCGAGAGCTGCCGGCAACCGCGGCGGGGCTGCATCGCTACCCGGACCGGGAGGCGACCGAACTGCGCGCCGCTCTCGCCGGTTACCTGGGGCACGGTCTGACGACCGAGCAGGTCTGGGCGGCCAATGGCTCCAACGAGATTCTTCAGCAGCTGCTGCAGGCCTTCGGCGGCCCCGGCCGTACGGCGCTCGGGTTCGAGCCGTCGTACGCCATGCACCGGCTCATCACCATCGGTACGTCGACGCAGTGGATCGCCGCCCGCCGTGACGAGGACTTCGGGCTGACGCCGGACACGGCTGCCGACGCGGTCGCCACGCACCGGCCAGACGTCGTGTTCCTCTGCTCGCCGAACAACCCGACCGGTACGGCGCTCGACGCGGCGGTCGTCCGAGCGGTCCTCGACACCGCGCCCGGCATGGTCGTGCTCGACGAGGCGTACGCCGAGTTCGCCCACCGGCCGTCGCTTCTTCCGCTGCTGGCAGGACATCCGCGTCTCGTCGTCACCAGGACGATGTCCAAGGCGTTCGCCTTCGCGGGCGCTCGGGTCGGCTACCTCGCCGCCGACCCGGCCGTGGTCGACGCGCTGCGGCTGGTCCGACTGCCCTACCACCTCTCGGCGCTGACGCAGGCGGCCGCGCTGGTCGCGCTCCGACACGCCGGCGAGACGCTCGGCACCGTCGAGCGGGTGAAGGAGCAGCGGGACCGCATCGTCGACGAGCTGCTGTCGATGGGCTGCGACGTCGTGCCGTCGGACGCGAACTTCGTGCTCTTCGGCCGCTTCCCGGACGCCCCCGCGGTGTGGCGGGCGCTGGTCGAGCGCGGCGTCCTGGTCCGCGATGTGGGACTGCCCGGGTGGCTGCGGGTGACGGCGGGCCTGCCGCACGAAGTCGACGCCTTCCTTCGGGCGCTGGGGGAGGTGCGCTGAGATGAGTCGCTCGGCGCGGGTCGAACGGGCCACGAAGGAGTCGCAGGTCGTCGTCGACCTCGAGCTCGACGGCAGCGGCGCGGTCGACGTCGACACCGGTGTGCCGTTCTTCGACCACATGCTGAGCCAGCTCGGCAAGCACGGCGGCTTCGACCTGCGGGTCGTCACGAGAGGCGATCTCGACGTCGACGCGCACCACACGGTCGAGGACACCGCCATCGCCGTTGGGCAGGCGCTGCGCGAGGCGCTCGGCGACAAGGCGGGTATCCGCCGTTTCGGTGACGCGTTGGTGCCCCTCGACGAAACCCTCGTGCAGGCGGCCGTCGACCTCTCCGGCCGGCCGTACTGCGTCCACGAAGAACCCGACCTCGTCGAGCTGATCGGCTCCTACGACACCACCCTCACCCGGCACGTCTGGGAGTCTCTGACGGCCGCGGCGCAGATCTGCCTGCACGTCCGGGTACTCGCGGGCCGCAACGCGCATCACGTCGTCGAGGCGCAGTTCAAGGCGGTGGCTCGTGCGTTGCGCGACGCGGTCGTCGTCCAGGGTGGCGGCGTGCCCAGCACCAAGGGGAGCCTCTGACCCATGCGACCGCTGACCCGATGCGACGGCTGACCTGATGCGACCGCGCGTCGTCGTCCTCGACTACGGCTCGGGCAACCTTCGCTCGGCCGAGCGGGCCCTGGTGAGGGTCGGCGCCGACGTCACGGTGACGTCGTCGTACGACGCCGCGCTCGAGACCGACGGCCTGGTCGTGCCGGGGGTCGGCGCCTTCGCCGCCTGCATGGCCGGGCTGCGCGCGGTCGACGGCGACGAGATGCTTGTGCGCCGGGCCGGTCTCGGCCGCCCGGTCCTCGGGATCTGCGTCGGCATGCAGGTGATGTTCGCCGGTGGCAACGAGCACGGCACGGTCACCCGGGGCGCGAACTACTTCGACGGCATGGTCACCCGGCTCCGCGCCCCGGTCCTCCCGCACATGGGGTGGAACAACGTCTCGCCCCCGGTCGGCTCACGGCTCTTCGCCGGCGTCGAGGACGAGCGCTTCTACTTCGTGCACTCCTACGCCGCCCGCTCCGCCCCGGGCGCGGTGACCTATGCCGAGCACGGCGAGCGCTTCGTGGCCGCCGTGGAGGAGACTGCCGTGTCCGCCACTCAGTTCCACCCCGAGAAATCCGGCGACGCGGGCGCGCAGCTGCTCACGAACTGGCTGGCGACGCTGCGCTGACCGGAAGTACGGCGAGCGGCCTAATGAGCTGGCTGGAGAGGTAGCGCAGAGCCGTCGGGTGGGGGCTGCCGACGACGTACGTCCACACCGAGGCGGTAAGCGCGGTCCGGCCCGGCTCTGTCGACCCGAAGAAGAAGCGGCCGGAGTCGGCCGTCCAGATCGGTGGGTCGGCGAACCCGCCGGGCGGACCGCGCACCGACCGCACCGACCCGGTCCGGGTGTCGACGATCGCCAGGTGGGAGCCGGTTCCAGCCTCCCGCTCCCATGACAGCGCTAGCAGCCTGCCGTCGGGCGAGAAGCTGCCCGTTGTGACTCTGCCGGGGAGGCGCACTGTCCGACGCTGCCCGGTGGCGCCCCCGATGTGCACGGTGGCGCGCTCCTCGTCACAGCCGGCCCACGCGCGCCGTACGGTCCGCGGACCTGTGCACGAGTTCGGCCACCGGTGCCGCCCCGGCGTCGACGAGCACGAGCAGCAGCAGCGACGCCCGCCACAGGACACGAGTGCGGCGCCGTCCCGACGCCTCCCGACCAGCGGCGAGGACCTCGGCGTCGACGTGCTCCACCAGCACAGCGTCGCACTACCGTGGGCCGGTGTCACTCACCCTGCTGCCGGCCGTCGACGTCGCCGGGGGGCAGGCGGTCAGGCTGGTGCAGGGCGCGATCGGCACCGAGACGTCGTACGGCGATCCGGTCGAGGCCGCCCTGCAGTGGCAGCGGGACGGGGCGCAGTGGATCCACCTCGTCGACCTCGACGCGGCGTTCGGCCGAGGCCGCAACAGCGAGCTCCTCGCCGACGTCGTACGCCGGGTCGACGTGGCAGTCGAGCTCTCCGGTGGCATCCGCGACGACAAGAGCCTCGACGCGGCGCTGGCCACCGGCGCTGCGCGGGTCAACGTCGGCACCGCTGCGCTCGAGGATTCCGACTGGGTACGCCGCGCGATCGCCAGGGTCGGCGACCGGCTCGCCGTGGGCCTCGACGTGCGCGGCGTCACGCTCGCCGCACGGGGATGGACGTCGGAAGGCGGCGAGCTCTTCGACGTACTCGGACGCCTCGACGCCGACGGATGTGCTCGCTACGTGGTCACCGACGTACGCCGCGACGGCACGCTGACCGGACCGAACCTCGACCTGCTCCGCCGGGTCACCGCCGCCACCGAACGACCCGTCGTCGCCAGCGGTGGCGTGTCCTGCCTCGACGACCTGCGGGCGATCGCGGCCGTGCCGGGGGTGGAAGGCGCGATCGTCGGCAAGGCGCTTTACGCGGGGGCGTTCACCCTGCCGCAGGCGCTTGCCGCCGTCGCCTAGTCCGGCTGCAACCCCCGGCGCAGCCCGGCCGGCACCAGGCGCACGGGGAACGGCGCGTTAACCTCTAGGACCTCCTCGCCGGCGGCGCGCGCGGTCTCGGCGTAGTGCTCGCCGTCGAGCTCCAGCACGGTGACGGAGGGCCGCTCCGGGTCGACGATCCAGTACGCCGCGACACCCTCACGCTCGTACGCTGCGCGCTTGAGGTTGAGGTCGACGAGCGCGGTCGATGGGGAGCGCACCTCGACCGCGAGCACCGGCGCAACCGGCAGGTTCCGTGGCGTGAGGTCGGCGTAGCGGGCGACGAGGACGTCGGGCTGCAGCTCGGTGTGCCGACCGAGGCGCACTGCGAACGGCGCGATGAGCACCCGCAACCCGGCCGGGCACGCGGCGTGCAACTGCCGGTAGAGGGCGCCGACTACCTCCTGGTGCGGCCAGCCAGGCGCCGGCGTCACCAGCAGCGTGCCGTCGAGCAGCTCGTAGCGGTGCCCGTCATCTGGCAGCCGCGCGAGATCGTTGACCGTGAGCGGCCGCCCGAAAGGCAGCAGCGTTCCGGAGCCGCTTGGCATGACCGTCATGGTGCTCCTTCCTGGGCATGGCGCAAGGGTGCAGCAGGGCTACGACGAATTCCGGATGTCGTCCACAGCCGACTACGGTCGGGCAGCGTGAGCGTCGCCGTCCGCGTGATCCCGTGTCTCGACGTCGACGCCGGCCGCGTGGTCAAGGGCGTCAACTTCGCCGCGTTGCGCGACGCCGGCGACCCGGTCGAGATGGCTCGGGTGTACGACGCCGAGGGTGCCGACGAGCTGGTGTTCCTCGATGTCACCGCCTCGTCCGGGGATCGGGAGACGACGTACGACGTCGTGCGGCGCACCGCCGAACAGGTCTTCATCCCGCTGACCGTTGGCGGCGGCGTCCGCAGCGTCCATGACGTCGACCGGCTGCTGCGTGCGGGCGCGGACAAGGTGAGCCTCAACACCGCCGCCGTAACCCGCCCCGAGCTGCTGCGCGAAGCCGGGGAGCGGTTCGGCGCGCAGTGCATCGTGATCTCCCTCGATGCGCGACGGGCTGCCGAAGCGCCCAGCGGCTTCGAGGTCACCACGCACGGCGGCCGGCGCGGGACCGGCATGGATGCCGTGGAGTGGGCGGCGCAGGCGGAGGCGCTCGGCGCCGGGGAGGTCCTGCTGAATTCCATCGACGCCGACGGGACCCGGGAGGGATATGACCTCGAGCTGGTCCGCGCGGTGCGCGCCGCGGTCGGCGTGCCGGTCATCGCGAGCGGCGGAGCCGGCGCGGCGGGCGACTTCGTCCCCGCGGTCGAGGCCGGCGCCGATGCGGTGCTCGCCGCCAGCGTCTTCCACTTCGGGGAGTTGCGCATCGCCGACGTCAAGTCGGCGCTGGCCCGCGCAGGCGTGCCGGTGCGCTGACTCCGCTTTGTCTCATCCTCGCGCCACGATGCCTTTCGTTGGAGACTGGAGGAAGGACATGGGCCATGCGCATGACCGGAGAGGCACCGCCGTGCACGTCGTCGACACGCCGTTCACGCTCGCCGACTATCTCGCGATGGACGACGACGGCGTCCGTTACGAGGTCGTCGAGGGGCAACCGGTGATGGTTCCGGCGTTGGCAGGCCCACACCAGTTGGCCGTGGGTCGGCTGCTCCGGCTCCTCGACGATAGTTGCCCGGCTGGCTACGTCGCGGTGCCCAGCCCCATCGACTGGGTGCTGTGGGAGATGCCTCGGCTGCAGACGCGGCAGCCCGACGTGGTCGTCGTTTCGGACGAGCAGGCGGCGGGCCCGCGCCTCACCGTGCCGCCCCTGCTCGTCGTCGAGATCCTCTCGCCCGACTCGTTCGAGCGCGACGTCATCGTCAAGCGCCGGGGCGCAGCGTCGCCGCCGAGGACGACGAGTTGGCGCCACAGAGCGACCAGGGACCGTTTACGACGTCCGCCGGCCGGGGCGACGGCGCGTCTTAGCTCCGGCTGACGTAGCTCCGGCGGAAGATCAGCTCTCGAGCAGGCCGGCCATCCAACGCTCGATCTCGTCCGGGTCGCGCGGCAGCGCCTCCGACAGGTTGCGCGCACCCGACTCGGTTACCAGCACGTCGTCCTCGATCCGGACGCCGACGCCGCGCAGCTCCGCTGGGACGGTGAGGTCGTCGATCTGGAAGTACAGGCCCGGCTCCACGGTGAGCACCATCCCGGCGGCCAGGGTCCCCCGGCGGTAGGTCTCGGTGCGGGCCTGCGAGCAATCGTGCACGTCAAGGCCGAGCATGTGCGACGTGCCGTGCAAGGTGTAGCGGCGGTGCAGTCCGCACTCGTCCTGCAACGATTCCTCCGCGGAGACCGGCAGGATCCCCCACTCCTTGAGCGCCTCCGCCAGAATTCGCATGGCGACGCGGTGCGGCTCGAGGAACTCGACGCCCGGCCGTACGGCGTCGATGGCGGCCTGCTGCGCCCGCCACACCACCTCGTAGACCCGCCGCTGGGCATCGCTCCAGCGGCCACTGATGGGCAGCGTTCGCGTGACGTCGGCCGTGTACAACTCCCGCGACTCGACGCCCATGTCCAGCAGCATCAGGTCCCCCGGCCGCACCGGCCCGTCGTTGCGAACCCAGTGCAGCGTGGTGGCGTGCGGGCCACAGGCGCAGATCGACCCGTAGCCGACGTCGTTGCCATCGACCCGCGCCCGCCGGTCGAAGGTCCCCTCGATCCAGCGTTCGCTCGTCTGGATCGCCTGCGGCAGCTCCCGGACGATGTCTTCGAAGCCGCGCACGGTCGCCGCCACCGCCTCCTCGAGCATGGCAACCTCGTGGTCGTCCTTGATCAGCCTCAGCTCGGAGAGGGCAGTCGCCAGTTCCTGATCCCGATCGCTCGACTCGCCCGAAGGCAGCGCCTCGTCGACGCCCGGGTCGTAGCCGCGAAGCACCCGGGCACCGGCCAGCAGCTCCAGGGCTGCTGGCAGCTCTTCGAGCGGCGCCGTCTCCAGATTCAGGACCGCAGAGGTCCCTTCCAGACCCTGGCGAGGCCCGACCCACAGCTCGCCGTAGCGGCGGTCAGTAAAGAACGCGGGGGTCGAGCGGTCCGAGCGCGGATGGGCGTAAAGCGTCGCTGTGTGACCCGACGAATCGGGGCGCAGCACGAGGACGGCGTCTTCCCCCCTCTCACCGGTGAGCCAGTAGAAGTCGCTTCCCGGTCGGAACGGGTAGTCCGTGTCGTTGGCCCGCACCTGCAGCGTGCCGGTCGGGATGACGAGCGCCTCCCCGGGAAACCGCTCGGAGAGGGCGGTGCGCCGCTTGGTGGTGTACGACGCGCAGGCCGCAGGCTCCGCGTCTCCCTCGGCCGGCGGCGCCCAGCCCTTTGTCATGAAGCGGGTGAGCGCCTCCGGCACTTCGGCGTCATGCGACTCCAGTGCGTCGAGCCCACCCTCGGGAAGGGGAACGTGCTCGCCGGCGTGGTGCTCGTCGGTCATGGCTGCGAGGGTACGCCGGAGGGCGCACAGCGCCGGTCCACCCCGGCACACCGGTCCGACAGACTGACCGGGTGCCGACCAACCGGGAAGTCCCGGGAGTCCCGGGAGCCCAGGGAGCCGCCGAGTTCCGTCGCCTCTTCGCCGGGCTCGCGGCGATCGGGCGCGACCATCGAGGCGGCTGGACGAGGCTCGCCTGGACGTCCGACGATCGCGCGGCTCGCGACTGGTTCCGGCGGGAAGCAGAGGCGCTGGACCTCGCGGTCCGTTCCGACCGCAACGGCAACCTCTGGGCCTGGTGGGGCGGTTCGGGTAGTGAGACGGGCGCCTCCCCTGGCAGCGCGGTCGCCACCGGCAGTCACCTCGATACGGTCGCCAACGGCGGAGCCTACGACGGCGCCCTCGGGGTCGTCTCCGGCCTGCTGGCCATCCGGCTGTTGCAGGACCGGCGCGTCAGGCCCGTCCGGCCGATCGCCGTGGCGGCCTTCGCGGACGAGGAGGGCGGCCGGTTCGGCCTCGCCACCTTCGGTAGCCGCCTCGCTGCCGGCACATTGTCGCCGGAGCGCGTCTTGAGCGCGAAGGACACCACCGGCGTGACCGTCGCCGATGCCACCGCCGGGTTCGCAGTCGATCTCGGCCCCGATCCGGAGCTGCTGACCACGCTGGCCGCCTACGTCGAGCTGCACGTCGAGCAGGGCCGGGCGCTTGCCGACATCGGGGCGCCGGTCGCGGTCGGCACCGCGATCTGGCCGCACGGGCGCTGGCGGCTTACGCTGACCGGCGAGGCCAACCACGCGGGAACGACCCGGCTGGGCGACCGGCGAGACCCCACGCTGCCCCTGGCCAACGCTTTGCAGGCCGCCCGGCGGCTGGCCGAGCAGTTCGGCGCGGTGGCGACGATCGGCCGGGTTCTGGTCGAGCCGAACAGCACGAACAGCGTGCCAGGCTTGGTGGCTGCCTGGCTCGACGCGCGCGCGCCCGACGACGGGCTCCTGGACCAGCTGGTCTCGGCGTGGACCGGTGGGGTCGAGCGTTCGGCCGCCAACCAGGGCGTGGCATGCACGGTGGCCGAGGAGTCGCGTAGCCGGGCCGTGGTGTTCGACACGAGGCTCGCTGATCGCCTCGCTACCGTCCTTGAACGGCGAGGCCTGCCCGCACCGCGGCTGCCCACCGCTGCCGGCCATGACGCGGGTGCGCTGGCTGCCGCCCTGCCGACCGCGATGCTGTTCGTGCGGAACCCGACCGGTGCCAGTCACAGTCCGGCGGAGTCGGCGACGGACGACGACTGTCAGACCGGCGTCGAGGTGCTCGCCGACGTCCTCGAGGAGCTGGCGTGCCGGTGAAGCGGTGGCATGCCGAGATGGCCTGGCTCGGCGGCCCCGGCGTGGCCGAACGGGTCCTGCTCGAGGTCGACGACGAGCGCTTCGTCACGGTGACAGCGGACGCAGCTGTGCCGGCGGACGCCGTACGGCTGCCCGGTCTCACGATCCCCGGCCTCGTCAACGCCCACTCCCATGCCTTTCACCGCGCGCTGCGCGGCCGCACGCACGCCGGTGCCGGCGACTTCTGGGCCTGGCGGAAGCGGATGTACGCCGTCGCGGACCGTCTCGACCCCGACTCCTACCTGGCGCTCGCGCGGGCGACCTACGCGGAGATGGCCCTCGCCGGGATCACCACAGTCGGCGAGTTCCACTACCTGCACCATCAGCGTGGCGGCGCGTCGTACGCCGACCCGAACGCGATGGGCGACGCCCTGATCGCTGCCGCTGCAGCCGCCGGCGTGCGGCTCACGCTTCTCGACACCTGTTACCTGCAGGCCGACGTCGACGGTCGCCCGCTCACCGGGCCGCAGCTGCGCTTTACCGACCACGACGCCGAGGGCTGGGCGGCACGGACGGAGCAGTTCCGGGGCTCGGCGACCGTCCGGGGCTCGGCGACCGTGCGGGTCGGGGCGGCGATCCACAGCGTGCGTGCCGTACCGCCCGCCGCGATGAGCGCCGTGGCGGTGTGGGCAGCGGAGCGCGGCGCGCCGCTGCATCTGCATCTGTCCGAACAGCCGGCCGAGAATTCGGCCTGCCTCGCGGTGACCGGACGCACACCGGCGGCCTGGTCGGCCGACCACGGCGTCCTCGGCCGCGGCACGACGGCGGTGCACGCCACCCACCTGAACGCGGCCGACATCGCCTTGCTCGGGGATAGCGGCACGGCGGTATGCCTCTGCCCGACGACCGAACGCGACCTCGCGGACGGGGTGGGGCCGGCGGCAGCGCTGGCCGCGGCCGGGTCGCCGCTGTGCGTAGGCAGCGACAGCTCTGCCGTCATCGACCTGCTGGAGGAGGCCCGAGCCGTCGAGCTCGACGAGCGGTTGGCGACGCTGCGGCGTGGGACGCACCCGGCCGAGGCGCTGCTGAGCGCTGCTACCGAGAGCGGCGCGCGAGCGCTCGGCTGGCCCGAGGCGGGGCGTCTCCGGGCTGGCGCCCCTGCCGACTTCGCCGTTCTGCGCCTCGACACCCCGCGGACGGCGGGCGCCGACTCGGCGAGCGCGCTGGCCACCGCGGTGTTCACAGCGACGGCCGCGGATGTGTCCCATGTCGTCGTGGCCGGGCGGCCGGTCGTCGAGGGCGGGCGTCACCTGGCGGTCGGCAACGTCGGACGCGCCCTGGCTGCCGCGATCCGACCCCTCTGGCGGTGACGCACCGCCTTGGCTGCGTCGGCTGCGACCCGGGCAGGTTCAGCGGCGGCCACAGCGCGGGCACGGCGGGTCGTCGCCGGATGCGGGCAGCGGCACGATCGCCCCACAGCCGATATGGGAGCAGGCCCGGTAGTCGACGGCCGTAGTTACTCGAAGCGGCGGGCGCGGACCAGGACGCCCCGGCTGCTGCCTCGGCCGTTTGACCTGCACCTCGAAGAGCAGCGGTGTGCGTGGGAGGCCACCCGGAGTCACGGCGACGTGCGGTCGCCCGGGAACGGCAGGCCATCCCGCCGCCGCCGCGGCGCCGGTCAGGTTCCGGGAGCGGGCGAGCCGCCGGCGCGCCGCCCAGGACCAGCGCGGCAGCAGCGCGACGGTACCGGTCGAGTCGGTTACCGCCCGCACCCGACGGCCCTCGACGTCGACCAGCAGCGCCGGCACGAAGGCCGTTCCGTCCCACCACTCCGCGACAAAGGCCCGCGGCGTGGCCCTCGGGTGCATGGCGCGGACCGCCGCGAGCAGGTGGTCGGCGACGAGATTGTTACGGAACCGCTTGGGGAGCGGCGCCGAGGCGACGTCGGTCCGCCGACCGGCCTGCGCTGCGGACGTCATGGGGATCAGTCTCGCCCGGACCGGCCCGCCGAGTACGCCGGACGCGCCGTACGTCGTCGTGCAGGCGCGCCTCCACCCCGAACGCGGACCGCTCGCCTACCGTCGGAGCACGTGAGCGACGACCAAGTCCTGAGCCTGCGCGGCGTTCTTGTCGTCCGCGGCGGACGCCCCCTTCTTCGCAGCCTCGACTGGACGGTGCACGAGGGGGAGCGGTGGGCGGTCCTCGGTCCGAACGGCGCGGGCAAGACGACACTCCTGCAGGTCGCCGGTGCAGTGACCGTGCCCTCTGGAGGTGTCGTGCGCATCCTCGGTGAGCGGGTCGGCGCCGGTGACCTCGCCGACCTCCGGTCACAGGTCGGGTTGGCCAGCTCCGCGGTCGTGGAGCGGATACCGCCGCAGCAAAGGGTGCTCGACGTCGTGGTGTCAGCGGCGTACGGCGCACTCCGTCGCGATCGCGAGCTTCCCGATCCGGCCGACGACGATCGGGCACGAGAACTGCTGAGTCGCCTGGGCGCTCGACTGCTCGTCGAGCGCCCGTTCGGTCGGCTCTCGGAGGGGGAGCGCAAGCGGGTGTCGATCGCCAGGGCGCTCATGGCCGACCCCGAGCTGCTGCTCCTCGACGAGCCGGCCGCCGGTCTCGACCTCGGGGCGCGCGAGGCCCTGCTGCGCTTCCTCGGGCGGCTCGCCGCCGATTCCGGGGCGCCGACGCTCGTCCTCGTCACTCACCGCGTGGAGGAGATTCCGGCCGGTTTCACGCACGCCCTGCTGCTGCGGGGCGGAGTGGCCGTCGCGGCCGGTCCGATCGAGGACACGCTGACCCCGCAGGCGCTCTCGAGATGCTTCGGCTTCCCGCTCCGGCTCGATCGCTTCGGCGAGCGCTGGGCGGCGACCGCCTGACGCGCGACCGGCCCGTTCCACATCAGTGGCCAGCCAAGCAATTCTCGCCCGGTCGCGTCAGCTCCTCCCGGTCCCTGTTGGCTGCCCCGGCGCGGACCGTGGAGCCGGGGAAGTGCCCCAGCACTCGCAGGGCTCCACACCGCTGGTTGAGGGTCAGAGCGAGCGCTTGGCGCGGTTAGCCGACGGTCAGCCGACCACGGCGCTCGAGGGAGGGGCCGCGACGTGCACCGGCGTACCGAAGTCGAAGTACTCGTTGGTGGTCGTTGCGGTCGAGGCCGGGATCGTGGTCGAGCCGATCTTCTGCGCCGTCAGTGCGTAGCTCTCGCGCACCCGACGGCACAGGCCCTCCTTGTCGATCCAGACGTCGACGGGCAACTCCTTGGGCAGATGCAGGCCGCTCGTCAACCCCCGCAGTCCCTGCTTGAGTTTCGGGTCCTTGATGGACGACAGCGCCTTCGTCACGTCGAGGGTGCCGGCGAAGTGCGTCGTCGGTACGCCGCGGACCGTCTCGGCGTCCACCGGATGCAGTGACTTGGCGGCGCCGAGCAGCAGCCGCAGCTGCGCGGTTTGGTCGAGGGCGCCACCTGCCCCGCCGCGCCCCAACAGCGACCGCAAGTCGATTTTGAAGAACTTGCCGGTGGTCAGGGCCGGCAGCGACACGTACGCGATCCCGTTCACGAGCCGGATCTGCTGCTGGGTGTTTCGTCCGCCGGTGGCGACAGTCTGGGAGATCATCCCGTTGCCGGTGCGGTAGTCGAACGCGCCGGTGGCGTTCACTCGGAAACCGCTCGTCGAGGTGGTGGCCGAGGTGAAGCGGGAGGACCCCTTGGCGATCGTCTTCGACTGGGCCTGCGTCACGAGCGCGACCGCGTCGACCGGCCGGGCCGCCTTGGGGCTGGTCCCGCCCGCGGTGCTGCCCGGGCTCTTCGACGAGCCGCCACAGGCAGCGGTGAGCGCCAGCGCGGCGACGGCCGCGAACCGGACGGCGTGACGCATCGGGAACCCCTTCGATTCGACCGGACGTACCGTATTCATCATGCCGGTTTCCGGGCCGCCGCGACGGATGTTGTGGCCATGATGCCCGAGCTCGCCGGGCAGGCGTCGCTCTTCGCCGACGGCCCGCCTGTCGTCGATGTCTCCTTTGCCGGGCTGCGCAGGATCGACCTCGACGAGCGCTCCTGGGTCGACTACGCCCCCGACTGGCTGGCCGGCTCCGATGAGCTCTTCGGCCAGCTGCTGACGGACGGCCGGTGGCAGCAGCGGGAGGTGCACATGTACGACCGGAAGGTCCTCGAGCCGCGGCTGACGGCCGGTTGGTCGACCGATGTCGACGACGTCCCGAGACCGCTGGCGGCGATGGCGACGGCGCTCTCCGAGCGGTACGCCGTGAGCTTCGACCGGATCTGGGTCAACCTCTACCGGGACGGCGCAGACAGCGTCGCGTGGCACGGCGACCGCAACGCGAAGGTCGTGACGAACCCGCTCGTCGCCACCGTGTCGTTGGGTTCCCGCCGCCGCTTCCTGTTGCGACCGAAGGGGACCGGGCGGGTCGCGCGCGAGCTGCGCCCAGGGCACGGCGACCTCGTGGTCATGGGCGGCGCCTGCCAGCACGAGTGGGAGCACACCGTGCCGAAGCAGTCCGCGGTCGCCGGCGCCCGGATGAGCGTGACGATCCGACACTCGCAGCCGGCGCCGGGCGAGCGGTGGATCGGCACGCCGCGGTCGCCGGAGCCGGGTCACGCCTGGTGAGGTGCTGCGGGCGCCGGTTGCATGGCGACGTACCACGAGCTTGACGGAGCGAGGGACCCTGACCGGTCCGAGACGGAGCCTCGTTAGGGTTCGCTCCATGAGCCCGTTCCGCGCTTCGGCGGCGCTGACCTCCGAATGGCGGCACTTCCGTTTCGAGGTCGACGACGGGCTCGCCACGCTCACCTTCGACCGGCCGGACCGGCTCAATGCCTTGACGTACGACGTCTACGCCGACCTGCGCGACTTGCTCCGCGAGCTGCCGCACCGCGACGACGTACGCGTGTTGGTCCTCACCGGCAGCGGCAAGGGTTTCTGTTCCGGCGGTGACGTCGACGCGATCATCGGCGACCTGCTCGAGCGCGACAGCCGTGATCTGCTCGACTTCACCCGCATGACCGGCGCCGTGGTGCAGGCGATGCGCGAGTGCCCGCTGCCGATCGTGGCGGCGGTCAACGGTACGGCGGCCGGGGCCGGGGCGGTCATCGCCCTCGCGGCGGATCTGCGGCTGCTCGCCAGCTCGGCGTCGTTCGCTTTCCTGTTCACCAGGGTCGGTCTCGCCGGTGCGGACATGGGTTCGGCGTACCTGCTGCCACGGGTGATCGGCTTCGGCCGGGCCACCGAGCTGCTCCTGCTCGGTGACCGGGTCGACGCGCAGCGGGCGTACGACGTCGGCCTCGCCACCGCCGTCGTCGACGACCCGGAGCTGCTGGACCGGGCGACCGAGCTGGCGCGCCGGCTCGCCGACGGGCCGACGTTCGCCTACTCCGCGACGAAGGCGTTGCTCACCAGAGAGCTCGACATGGACCTCGGCAGCTCCATCGAGCTCGAGGCGATGACCCAGGCCCTGCTCATGACCGGTGCGGACCACGAGGAGTTCCACGCGGCGTTCAGCGAGAAGCGCAAGCCCCGGTGGACCGGCCGGTGACCGGGTGACGCCGACCCCGCACCACATCGTCAACCCACCCGGCCTGGCGCCGCCGGTGGGTTTCGCCCACGCCGTCGCCGCTGCTGCCGGGCGCCTCGTCGTGCTCGGCGGCCAGACGGCCCACGACGCGTCCGGCGCGCTGGTCGGTACGACGCTGCCCGAGCAGCTCGACCGCGCGGCCGCCAACGTCGTCACGGCGTTGCAGGCAGCCGGCGGCGAGCCGGAGCACCTCGTGTCACTGCACATCTACACGACCGACGTCGCGTCGTACCGGGCAGCGTTGACCGAGCTGGGCGCGGCGTACCAACGGCATCTGGGCCGGCACTATCCGGCGACGGCGCTTTTCGGGGTGACCGAACTCTTCGACCCGGCGGCGTTGGTCGAGCTGGTTGGTGTGGCCGTCGTGCCCGAGCGGTAGATCCTCCCCATGCCCCCGGTCCTCGTCTTCGACGTGAACGAGACACTGCTCGACCTCGGCGTGCTCGACCCGGTCTTCGAGCGCATCTTCGGCAGTGCGTCGGCGCGCCAGGAGTGGTTCGCGGAGATGCTCAAGCTGGCCTTCACGACGACGATCACCGGCAACTACGCCGACTTCGGCAGCTGCGGGGCCGCGGCCCTGCGGGCTCTCGGGGAACGGCACGGCGTGCCGGTCGACGCCGACGCCGTCCGCGCCGGGATGACCCGCTTGCCGCCGCATCCGGAGGTCCTGGAATCGCTACGCCGCCTCGGCGACGCCGGCTGCCGGCTCGCCACGCTGACCAACTCCACCGCCGAAGTGGGCGAGCGCCAGCTGCGGGCGGCCGGGATCCGGAGCCTGTTCGAGGAAGTGCTCTCGGCCGACGCGGTACGCCGCCTCAAGCCGGCTCCGGAGCCCTATCGGCATGCGGCGGAGCGGCTCGGCGTACCCGTCGGCGAGGTCATGCTGATCGCGGCCCACGACTGGGACATCGCCGGCGCCGCCGCCGCCGGGTGCCGGACGGCGTTCGTGGCCCGCCCCGGCAAGGTGCTCTCGCCGCTCGCGCCGCGGCCCGACGTCGTCGGGGCGGACATCGGCGAGGTCGCCGACCGGATTCTCGCGGGGCCGTAACCTCAGCGGTGGAGAACCTCAGCGGTGGAGAACCTCAGCGGTAGAGCTCCCGAGCGATTATGGTGCGCTGGACCTCGGTCGCGCCCTCGTAGATCCGAGGCGCGCGCACCTCGCGGTAGAGGTGTTCGAGCAGGTGCCCGCGCTGCAGCCCGCGGGCGCCGTGGATCTGCACCGCCGCGTCGACGACGTACTGCGCGGCCTCGGTCGCGAACAGCTTCGCCATCGCCGACCGCTTCGTGACGTCG
>JBBSIN010000023.1:0-33034 GCA_038232055.1 Mycobacteriales bacterium | reverse complement strand
GGTCGGGGGGGGGGGCGGCGGGGGGTGGGCGGCCCTGGTGGCCCCCCGCGGCCGCCTCAGCAGCCCGCCGCTCCTGGTCGGCGATCCGGCGTACGTCGGCGCCCGCGGCGGCAAGGAGCGCGGACGTGCGGGCGAGGAGTTCCTGTACCCGGGCTGCCCCGCCGTGCGCCTTGGCGGCCAGCTGAGACTGCCGCTTGTCGAGCACCGCCAGGCGCGCCGCGATGCCGGACGCCTCCCGCGCCGTCGCGTCGGCGGTGTCTTGGGCGAGCGTGTCACCGGAGACGACGGCGGCGGCGAGATGGGCCCGGTCGAGCAGCGCCGCCGGGTCGCCGCTGTCGAGCACGGTGGCCATGAGGCCGAGACTGCCGCCGGACTCGTAGAGCATGCGCGCGTGGTCGCCGGTGCGGGCCTGGTGCGCGCGGGCCGACGCCTGCAGCACCCCGAGTTGCTGTTCGCCGAGTGCCTTGGTCGCCGTGAGGCGCGACATCTCGTCAACGGCCTCGTCGTAGGTCTCTGTAGCCTGTTCCGCCTGCAACTGCAGCCGATCGACGGCCGCGGTGAGGGTCGCCGCGCGGCCGCGGGCGGTGTCAAGCCGGGGCGAGGCGGCCGCCGCCGGCGACAGGAGGGCCAGCACACTGACGACGCCCAGAGCTGTTGCGACAGCGCGCAGCGACCCGGTCCGGTGGCCTCTCACCACGAGAAGGTCGACCGCGCGCGAGTCCGACTTGAGCGGTCAGCCGGAGGCGAGGCGGCGAGCCACCCGGCCGGGCAGCAGGCTGGCGAGGGAGGCAAGCTCGGCGACCCGGAGCCGACGGCCGGCGATCAGGTAACCGATCCCGCCGACGGTCAGCGCGCCGGCCAGCGCAACGCCGGCGCCGAACGCGCCGGGCCCGACCAACGCGGCGAGGAGCAGGGCGAGTGGAAGGGCGAGCACGGCACCCAGCGCCGCGGCGAGGGAGAGCCGCACGTAGCAGCGCACGACGTGTTGGGCCCGGCCGGCAGGCAGGCGCCGGGCCAGCAGGCGGCTCGCCAGCGGTAGCCCTGCGGCGTACGACGCCGAGTACCCGACTGCGAGTCCGACGACCCGTAGGCGCGGGGGTAGGGCCGTGTAGAGGGCGAGGTCGACCGCGACGTTGACCGCGTTGACGGCAACGTTGACCAGTGCCGGGGTGCGGGTGTCACCGAGCGCGTAGAACGCTCGTAGCTGCAGCTGGAACGCAGAGAACGGCACGAGACCGAGCGCGAATCCGGCGAGCACGAAGCCGATGAGTTGCGCGTCGCCAGTGGTCACGTTGCCGTGGTCGAAAACCAGGATGCCGATGAAGGGGCCGAGCGTCAATAAGCCGACGGCGGCCGGCACGATCAGCACCCCGGCCAGCCGCATCCCGGCGGACAGGTCGGCCCGGAGCCGGTCGAGGTGACCACCGACGGCGGCCCGGCTCATCCTGGGCAGCAGCGCGGTGATGATCGAGACGCCGACGATGGCGTGTGGCAGGGAGAACAGCGCGAAGGCGTAGACGTAGGGCGAGTAGCCGGCTCCCGCCTGCTGGCCGGGTGCCCGGCTAGCGGCCTGCGCAAGGTTGATGACGACGATCAATCCGGCCTGGTTGGCGGCGACGTAGGCGAAGACCCAGCCGGCGAGCCGACCCGCGTGCAGCAGGTCGGCCAGCCGGAGGTCGAACCGCGGCCGCAGTCGAAACCCGCTGGCGCGCAACGAGGGCAGCAGGGCGACCGTCTGAACGACGATGCCGGTCGTGGTCCCGATCGCCAGCGTCAGCAGCTGCCCGGTGGTGAGGAGCAGCGCGTCGGGGCCGGTCGGGGGGTTCTGCAGTAGGAAGAGCAGGACGGTGACGATGACGACGAGGTTGTTGAGCACCGGGGCCCACATGGGTGCCGCGAAACGGCTCCGCGTGTTGAGAATCGCGGCGACCATGGCGCCGACGCCGTAGAAGAGGATCTGGGGGAGGAAGAACCGGGCGAAGGTCACCGCGAGCTCGCGCCCCCGGTCGTCACCGGCGTGCCCGTAGAGCGCCATGAGCTGCGGGGCGATGAGCACGGCGACGAGTGACGTGGCGCCGAGGACGATGGTCACGAGGGTGAGCAGCTGCTGCGCGTAGGCCTCACCCGGCCTGTCGACGCCGCCGGCGGCCTGGTCCCGCTGGGCCGCCGCGACGAGCAACGGCACGACGACACTGGTGAGTACGCCGCCGAGCAGCAGCTCGTAGACGATGTTCGGCAGGACATTCGCGACGTTGTACGCGTTGGCCAGCGCCCGGTCGCCGATCGCGTAGGCGATGGCCACGGTTCGGACGAACCCGGTGGCCCGACTGGCCACGGTGCCGGTGGCCATCGTGCGGGTCGCCCGAAGCAGGCTCGACCTGGGCGGTGCTGTGACCGGTGCGGTTCCGGCCCCGGTCACGGTGTCCCGGCCGGCCGGGCGCGCCGCGCCGCTTTCAGGCGCCTGGTCAGCCGGACCGCGGCCGCGAGCACCAGTACGGCGAAGGCACCAGCCGTGATGCCGATCGCAAGCGCGCCGTAGCGGGTGGAGTGCACGAGGAGTTTGACCGGCGCGCCGTATGGCTTGCCTTCCGGCGTCCGCAGGCTGGCGAAGACCGGGAAGACCCCCGCCGACGTCGCGCGTACCCGCACCTCCAGCTGGATCTGGTGGCCACCGTCGATGCGCCTGACCTCGGTGTCGCGCGCGACGAGCTGCGCCTCGTTGCTGCGCAGCGCCAGCTGCACCCTGACCGGCTGGGAGAGGCCGTTGGCGACGGACACCGCGATCGTGCTCGCCCGGCTCGCCAGGGCCACCTCCCCGCCCGAGGTGATCCGGACCTTGCTCGCCAGGCCGTGCACGGTCTTCGCAGCAGTCAGCCGCAGCCGGCGGCCGGCCGCCGGGTCGTCGCGCCAGGCGGTGGATGCAGCTCCCAGCAGCACGCGCTCCAGCGCCGGCACCCCGGCCTGTTCCGGGTCGGTGAGGATCGACCGAAACGTCGTGAGCTGGTCGGTGAGCTCCCCGACCGAGCCGGGACCGCGCAGCACGTTCCGGGGCAGCTCGTCGCGGCGGGCCTCGTCGGGATAGCTCAGCGCACCCCGCGCCGGGGCCTGGGCGAGGGGGCCCGGGATCGCGGTCAGCGCAACCGGTCGCAGCCACGGCACCCGGCCGCTGTCGCCGAGCAGGACCTTCGCCCATGCGGCGGCCGGCGCCCAGCGTCGCGGCGGCGTGACCACGATGTGTCGCGACAGCGCCGGACGTTCCGCCGTGATGAGCAGGGTTTCGGCGAGGAAGCGCTGCTCGGCCACCCGCAGGTCTGCCGAATCGGCCGGACCGGCCGCGACGATGGCGTCGAGCGTGGGGTCGCTGACCAGCGCTCGCAGCGTGCCACCGGCGAGCGCCGGAAGCACCGCCGCCGCGTCGGGTGTGTAGGTCAGCGACGCGGGCGCCGGCAAGGCGGCCCCGGAGAGCACCAGGGTGTCGATCCCCGGCAGCGCGTCGAGCGTCGGCCGGGTGACCAGTCCGTCTGGCGGCCAGGCGAGATGGTCGAGGGGCGGAACGCCGAGGACCGACTCCACCAGCTGCAGGAAGGTCGGCGCCCCCGTGGCGCGGCTGACGTCACCCGCTCGTACGGCCCGGACCAGCGCGACGACATCCGGGTCGCCGTACGGCAACGCCAGAACGGGATCCAGAGCCGTAAGGCGGCGGAGCTGGGCGAGGTACGCCGCCGCCTGCCGCTGTCCGGCGCCTGGGCGCCCCGCCCCGCCCGGAGGGCGAACCGAGTAGCCGTCGGCCATCGCAGCCAGCGTCTCGAGCAGCGCCGGGTCGACGGCGTAGGTGACGGGTACGGCGGAGACGCCGCGAGCCGGGCGGGGGGTCCTGGCGTCGCGGGCCGCCTGCAGGAGTGCCGCCAGCCGGCCGTGGCGGCTGACCTCCGCGGCCACCCGGTCGCTGGGGAAGGAACCGTCCGGGTTGCGATCCGGCGCGTCGGCGAGCGGCCACACCCAGGCGAGTCTCGTCGGGCGGGCATGGTCGGTGGGTGTCGTGTATGGCAGCCAGGTGCGCAGCCGCCCGACCGTCGCGGTCCCCTCCTGCCGATCGCCGCGTACCTCGACGCCGAACGGATAGACGCCCAACCCGGGAAGCTGCAGCCCGGTCACGCCGGCGCGGAGGGCGAAGTGCGTCACCTCGCCGGGTCGCAGGTCCGGCAGGTCCGCCGCGGCGCTCGGCTCTTCGACGAGGAAACCGAATGGTGCAGTGCCGAGTGCCTGCTCGGCGAGCTGGGACCGCGTGCCGACGGCGAGTCGGGAGGCCACCAGGCGTACCCGCACCGCGCGAAGGAGCTCCGGCCCGGTGTTGCGGACGGTGCCGCGGACGAGCAGTCGGCTCCCCGGCCGTGGCGCCAGGGGCTCCAGCGTGGTCAGCGTGATCCGGGCCGGCATGACGTCGTCGGTCGGCATCGAGGACGAGGACGAGGACGAGGACGAGGACGAGAACGAGGGCCAGGGCCAGGGCGACGACGCCGACGAAGACGAGGTCGCCGGCGACGGGACGGGGACCGACGTCTCCGCCGGGGTTCTGATGGCTGCCCCGGCCGGGCCGGCGGCGGGCACCCCGACGAGCGGCAGCAGTCCCCGCAGCGCGGCGGCGGCGAAGCGGGTGCCGCGCCGCCGCGCCTGAGTCGTCATGCGATGTCCGCGAGCAGCTCCGGCACGCGTTCGACGAGGCGGCGCTCGTCGGCGTACGCCAGTCGCCCGGCCAGGTGCGGCAGCGGAATCCACGCGACCTCCGACACCTCAATGTCCTCGGCCGACAGCTCGCCGCCCTCGGCAAGGAGCAGGTAGTGGTGAACGGTCTTGTGGACGCGCCGGTCATCGAGAATGAACCAGAACGCGATCGTGCCGAGGGTTGCCACCACCCGGCCGCGGATACCGGTCTCCTCGGCGACCTCGCGCGCGGCAGCGATCTCCGGCGTCTCGCCCTGCTCGATGTGCCCCTTAGGAAGGGACCACAGCAGCCGCCCGCGGCGATCGAGACGCCCGATCAGCGCCCCCCGCGGGCTCGCCGACGTAAGGTCGACGACCAGGCCACCCGCTGAGGTCTCCTCGACACGGCGCAGCCGCCGTGCATACGGTCGGGGCGACGGGGACACCACCCGATCGTAGAGCGGGTACGGCGCTCAGCCCCGCCGCGACGTGACGGTGCGCCGTCTGGGCTGGGCGGCCGCTATCTCCGCCACCCTGGCCCCCGAGGCGGAAAGCAGCGTCTCCGCGGAGATGCCCAACGCCGTACCCGTGTCGCCGGTGGGCGTGTAAACGACGCCCAAGTCGCTGACGCGAGGGTCGGTGAGCAGGGCCACGCCGGCGGGCAGCGGGAGAGGCGGGACGAGCCCGGCGGCGTAGTCGGTTCCAGCATTGATCCGCTCCGCGCTCGCCACGCGGATCGTCCGGGCGTGGAGGGCGGCCATGACCGCGGCGGGGTTGGGCGTCGAGCGCACCGGTAGGAGCACGGCGACGAGCTCGTCGTCGACTTCGAAGAGGCGGACCGCGAGGCAGTCCTCCGCCGGGACGCCGAGCGCCTCCGGCAGCTGGTCGGCCGAGAGCACGATTCTGGGTAGCCGGACGATCTCGTGCTGGACGTCACGAGCGAGCAGCTCGCGGTGAACGTCGAGCGGTCCCCTCATGCGGACGCTGCCTCCTCGGAGCGGACCCCCCGCACGCGTAGGTTAGTCGCTGTGCCGCGGTCACGGAAGGGGACGGCCGGTGACAGAAAGTCTCTCCGCGGTCCAGCGCCAGGCAGTGGCTGAGCTGCTTCGGGTATCCCCGGTCGCCGATGAGCTGGGCCGGCTGTTCAGGGCCGCCGGGCACGACGTCCATCTCGTCGGGGGGTCGGTGCGCGACGCGCTGCTCGGCCGGCTCGGCAACGACCTCGACTTCACCACCGACGCGCGCCCGGCGGACGTGCGCCGTCTCGTCCAGCCGTTCGCCGACGCGATCTGGGAGACCGGGATCGCCTTCGGCACGGTCGGCCTTCGTCACGGCGACTATCGGCTCGAGATTACGACGTACCGCAGTGAGACCTACGCCGTCGAGTCGCGCAAGCCGTCGGTCGAGTACGGCGCTTCGCTCGAGGCCGACCTGTCCCGTCGCGACTTCACGGTCAATGCGATGGCGGTGTCGCTTCCCGAGCACCGCTTCGTCGACCCGTACGGCGGCCTGGCCGACCTGGCTCGCCGCCTCCTGCGCACCCCCGGTCGCCCGGAGGACTCGTTCTCCGACGACCCGTTGCGGATGCTGCGGGCGGCCCGCTTCTCGGCGCAGCTCGGCTTCGACGTCGACCCGGATGCCCTTGCAGCCATCACCGACATGGCCCATCGCATCGAGATCGTGTCCGTTGAGCGCACGCAGGTCGAGCTGACCAAACTGCTCTGTGCGCCGCAGCCGCGCCGCGGTCTCGAGCTGCTCGTCGAGACCGGCCTGGCCGAGTACCTGCTGCCGGAGGTGCCGCGGCTGCGGCTCGCCGCCGACCCGCTGCACCGACACAAGGACGTCTACGAGCACACGCTCACCGTCCTCGAGCAGGCGATGCGCCTCGAGGAGTCGGGCCCCGACCTCGTGCTGCGGCTCGCCGCCCTGCTGCACGACATCGGCAAGCCCAAGACGCGGTCCTTCGAGCCGGGTGGCGGGGTGTCCTTTCACCATCACGAGGTCGTCGGGCGCGACATGGCGCGGGCCCGGCTGACCTCGTTGCGCTATCCGAGGCAGGTCGTCGACGACGTGGCCAGCCTGGTCGAGCTGCACCTGCGCTTCCACGGTTACGGCGGCGGGCAGTGGACCGACTCCGCGGTCCGCCGCTACGTCGCCGACGCGGGGCCGCTCCTCGACCGGCTGCACAAGCTCACCCGCTCCGACTCGACGACCCGCACCAAGCGCAAGGCCATCGCCTTGGGCCGCGCGTACGACGATCTCGAAGAGCGGATCCGCCAACTGCAGGAGCAGGAGGAGCTGTCGCGGATCCGTCCCGATCTCGACGGGAACGAGATCATGCGGGTGCTCGGCGTCGCGCCTGGACCGCTCGTCGGCTCCGCCTACCGGTTCCTGCTCGAGCTGCGGATGGAGCGCGGGCCGCTCCCGCACGGCGTCGTGGTCGAGGACCTGCGTAGGTGGGGGCGCCGTCAGGGGATCGTGCCGCCGGCGGCCGCGAACGTTCGACGGTTCCCGACGCCGTAGGCGACGGAGGTCAGGGCGTAGCCGGCCGCGATGCCGCCGAGTACGACGTAGGACCTGCCGGTCGACGGGAGGACAAGCGCGCCGGCCACGGCGGCCAGGACGAACGTCAGGTTGAACAGGGTGTCGTAGAAGGAGAACACCCGGCCACGCATGTTTTCCTCGATCGCCTGCTGCAGGATCGTATCGACGCAGATCTTCGACCCCTGCGACGCGAAACCGAGAAAGAAGGCGGCCGCGACGATCGACGGTTTCGTGTAGGGCAGCCCCAGGACGACCTCGACCACCGCTGCCAGCGCGAAAACCGTGGAGATCCACGCCGGCTTCCCGATCCGGGAGGTGACGGCCGGCGTTACGGCGGCGGCCAGAACCACGCCGGCGGCGCCCGCGACGAGGACCTGACCGAGCCCGCCGAGGCCGGCTCGGAAGAAGCCGGAGTCGCGGAAGTAGTTGCGATAGAGCAGCAGCGTGGCCACCGTCGAGATGCCGTAGAAGAACCGGTGCGCGCCGATCGCGGCGAGCGCGTACGCCGCGGGCCGCCGCGACCGGACATGTCGGGCGCCGTCGGCGAGCTCGCGAAGCACCTGTCGGGCGGCGACGGCGGCCGGTGCGCGAGCGAAGCGCAGCTCGGGTCCCAGGAGCTCGGCCGACGGGAACCCGGCTGCGACCGCGGCCGAGCAGAGGTAGACCGCGGCGGCGAGCAGGGCGATGACGGCGTTGCCGGCGTCGCCGGCCCCGGCAACCGAACGCACGGCGAGCCCGACGCCGCCACCGGTGATGGTGGCGACGAACCCCGAGGTGGTCGAGACGCTGTTGCCCATGACCAGCAGGTCGGAGCGCACGACGTGCGGAAGGGCGGCGGACAGCGCCGAGAGGTAGAAGCGGTTGACGCTGATCGCGCCCAGGGCCGCGACGTAGAACGCCGCACCGCTCGGGCCGATCGTGACGAGGAGAGCGGCGACCAGGCAGACCACGACGGCGCGGACCGCGTTGGCGACGACGAGGACCCGCTGGCGGCGCCATCGGTCGAGGAGCACGCCGGCGAAGGGACCGACGAGGCTGTAGGGCAGCAGGAGCACGGAGAAGCCCGCGGCAGCCTGCTTGGCGTCCGTCGAGTGCTCGGGGTTGAAGAAGACGGCGCTCGCGAGGCTCGCCTGCAGGACGCCGTCGGCGCCCTGCGACACCAGACGCGTGGCATAGAGCCGTGCGAAGTGCGGCTCCCGCAGCACGGTGCGCAGGTCACCGACGAAAGACACCGAAGGCCCGTCCCGTCGATCAGGCACCGGCGAGGCGCGCGGCGGCGAGCTGCTCGGCGGCAGTGGCCGTGCTGACGGACTCCTTCTCGGCGCGCTCGTAGATCTCGACCAGGGTCGACCCGATGCCGCGCAGGTGCTCGGCGACCTGCCCGGCCGACCAGCCCAGGGTCTCGTATCCGAGGAGGTGGATCGCCCCGCCGCCGTTGATCACGTAGTCCGGGGCGTAGAGGATGCCACGTTCGCGGAGCAGATCGGCGTCGGCCGGCTCGGAGAGCGGGTTGTTGGCCGCGCCGGCCACGACTCGACAGCGCAGCGCAGGAATCGTGCGTGCATCGAGCACGCCGCCCATCGCGCAGGGCGCGTAGACGTCACAAACGGTGCCGATGACCGATGCGGGCGCGACAACTTCCACGTCGAGCGACTCGTAGAGCCGCTCGACCCGATCGAAGGCGACGTCGGCCACGATGACGTGCGCGCCGGATTGGTGAAGCAGCTCGACGAGCCGCCACCCGACGGCGCCCACACCCTGGACCAGCACCCGCCGGCCGGCCAGGTCGGCACTGCCGAAGCAGTGGCGCAGGCTCGCCTGGATACCGTAGAAGACGCCCACTGCGGTGTCCGGAGCGCTGGAGCCCGAGCCGCCGTACGCGGTGGACGCGCCGAAGGCGTGGCGCGTCGTCTCGCGCAGGACATCCATGTCGGCAGAGGCCGTGCCGACGTCAGGGCCGGTCCAGTACGTGCCGTGCAGCGCCTCGAGGGTACGGGCGTGCGTGGTGAGCAGATGCCGCCGTTCGATCGGGGAAAGCGCAGCTGCGTCCGGTGGCAGGGCGAGGACCGACTTCCCGCCGCCCATGGGCAGCCCGGCGACCGCCATCTTCAGGGTCATCGCGGCGGCGAGCCGGCAGGCATCTCGGGCGCCGTCCGCCGCCTTCGGGTACGCCTTGAGCCGGGTACCGCCGGCTGCCGGACCGAGTCGGGTCGAGTGCACCGCCACGAAGAGCCGCGCGCCGGTGCGATCGTCGTACCGACAGACGACGAACTCGCCGTCCCACTCCTGGAGCAGCTCCTCCATCGACGGTCAGCGCCCGGCGATAAAGGACTCGACTTCCTGGCGGGCGTCGTCGTCGCGGTACTGCTCCGGCGGGGACTTCATGAAGTACGACGAGGGCCCGAGCAGCGGGCCGCCGACTCCGCGGTCGAGCGCGATCTTCGCGCAGCGCACGGCGTCGATGATCACACCAGCCGAGTTCGGCGAGTCCCACACCTCGAGCTTGTACTCCAGGTTGAGCGGCACGTCGCCGAAGGCGCGCCCCTCGAGCCGCACGTAGGCCCACTTGCGGTCGTCGAGCCAGGCGACGTAGTCCGACGGCCCGATGTGCACATTGCTCTTCCCGATGTCGTGGGAGACCTGCGACGTGACGGACTGCGTCTTGGAGACCTTCTTCGA
Source organism: Mycobacteriales bacterium (assembly GCA_038232055.1). GTDB lineage: Bacteria > Actinomycetota > Actinomycetes > JADGOV01 > JADGOV01 > JBBSIN01. The sequence continues at coordinate 23,110 of JBBSIN010000023.1, read as the reverse complement.
CTCGAGTCGGTCGCGTTCGAGCATGTTCATGAAGTCCATGTTGCCGCCGACGTTGAGCTGCATCGTCCGGTCGAGGACGACACCCCGGTCCTCGAAGAGCTTCGCTAGCACCCGGTGGGTGATCGTCGCCCCGACCTGGCTCTTGATGTCATCGCCGATGATCGGTACGCCGGCCGCCCGGAACTTCTCCGCCCACTCCGGCGTCCCGGCGATGAAGACGGGCAGTGCGTTGACGAACGCCACGCCGGCGTCGATCGCACACTGCGCATAGAAGCGCGCGGCGTCCTCGGAGCCTACCGGCAGGTAGCAGACCAGGACGTCGGCCCGCGCCTCGCGGAGAGCGCCCACGACGTCGACCGGCTCCTCGGCCGACTCCTCGATCATCTCGCGGTAGTACTTGCCCAACCCGTCGAGGGTGTGGCCACGCTGAACCGTGATACCCGTGGGGGGAACGTCAGCGATCTTGATGGTGTTGTTCTCGCTCGCGACGATGGCCTCGGAGAGGTCGCGGCCGACCTTCTTGCCGTCGACGTCGAAGGCAGCGACGAACTCAACGTCGCGAACGTGGTAGGCACCGAGCTGAACGTGCATGAGCCCTGGCACCAGCGTGCCGGGCTGGGCGTCGCGGTAGTACTCGACGCCTTGCACGAGCGATGCGGCGCAGTTCCCGACGCCGACGATCGCCACCCGAACGGTGCTGCTGCCGGCCTGCTCAGTGCTCGCCATCCGGAGCCTCCTTTTGTCTCGTTGTGTCGTGGTGTGGTCGTTCCGGGGAAAGAGCCGCGAACGGGCGCCGAGTGGCCCGCTCGGTCGCGATCAGTTCGTTGAGCCAGCGCACCTCACGCTCTACCGACTCGAGGCCGTGCCGCTGGAGCTCGAGGGTGTAGGTGTCGAGGCGCTCCCGAGTGCGCCCCAACCCGGCGCGCAGACCGCCGACCCGCTCCTCCAGTCGAATCCGCCGGCCCTCGAGGATGCGCAGGCGAGTCTCGGCGTCGGTCTGGCCGAAGAACGCGAAGTGCACCCCGAACGTTTCGTCCTCCCATGAGGACGGCCCGGCCTCGGCGAGCAGTTCGTTCAGCCGCTCCTTGCCCTCGGCCGTGATCCGGTAGACGATGCGGCCCCGCTTGCGCAGCTCCCCCGCCCGCGTGCCGCGCGGCTCAGCGGGCTCGTCCTCGACGATGGAGCCTTCGGAATGCAGATTTCGCAAGCACGGGTAGAGGGAGCCGTAGGAGAGCGCGCGGAACGCCCCGAGCACGCTGGAGAGCCGCTTGCGCAGCTCGTAGCCGTGCATGGGCGCGTCGTGCAGGAGACCGAGTACGGCGAACTGCAGCACGTCGCCTCGGCGGCCTCGCGCCATGCGTTCACCACCCCTCGGCCTGATGTATCGAAATGATAGGTCGTAACGATACGGCAGTCGCGGGGCCGGGAACAAGCGGACGCGCGGTGGGGCCGCGAGAACCAAGCGATTCGGCGTACCCTTGCTCGGTGCGTTCGCAGCGCTCCGTCATCGACTACTCGCTCGCACGGCGGGCGACACTGGCCGATCTGTTCGCCGGCCGGGTGTCCACGGTCGACGTGTGCGATGCCCATCCCTACCTGCTGCGCGCGGCCAAACACCACGGCGAGCGGACGGACACGCCGTGTCCGGTCTGCCGTAGGGAACGGGTCAGCTCCGTGCGGTACGTCTACGGCGACGAGCTGGGCGACAACGCGGGCCGCGTCAAGGTCCCCAGGGAGCTCGCGGCGATGGAGGCCGCCTACTCCGAGTTCAGCGTCTACGTGGTGGAGGTCTGCTGCGGCTGCGGCTGGAACCACCTCTCGCTCTCCTACCTGCTCGGGGCGGCCGAGCCGCGCCGCCGCCGAGGTGGCGGCCGAGCCGCCGAGAAGTGACACCCTCCGCCGAGCAGCAGGGCGGAGATGCGGCCGGCGTGGTTTCGAGGGAGACTGGACCCCCGTGACGACGACTCAGCCGCCCCGCCGTACGCGCCCGCGTCCCCCTCGTGGGTCGGGCGCCGCCATCCCGAGCCGCCGGCGCCGCTCCCGGCCGCGGACCGTTCTGGGCTGGGCGATCGTGACGGTGTTCTTCGCCTGCGTCGGCCTGTTCCTCTTCGGCTACCTGACGACGACCATCCCGTCGGCGAGCGCGATCTCGACCGCGCAGACGACGATCCTCACCTATGGCGACGGCCGCTCCGAGCTGGGCCGCATCGGCAGCCTCAACCGGATCGCCGTGCCCCTCGCACAGGTCCCCGTGCCGGTACGGCGCGCCGTACTCGCCGCAGAGGACCGCAACTTCTACGACGAGCCCGGCGTCTCCGTCCAGGGGATCGCCAGGGCGCTGGTAGCCAATGTCCGTGGCGGTGAGATCTCACAGGGTGGCTCCACGATCACCCAGCAGTACGCCAAGAACGCCTTCCTCACCCACCAGCGCACGATCTCGCGCAAGGTGCGCGAGATCTTCATCGCCATCAAGCTGGACCGCAGCGAGAGCAAGAACCAGATCCTCGAGGACTATCTCAACACGATCTACTTCGGCCGGGGCGCGTACGGCATCCAGACGGCAGCCCAGGCCTACTTCGGGAAGCCGGTGTCGCAGCTCGACGTCGCCGAGGGCGCCGTGCTCGCCGCGGTCGTCAGGGCACCCAGCCTGTATGACCCGCTGACGCATCCGGCCGCCGCGAAGAGCCGCTGGCGCTACATCGTCGACGGAATGGTCGGCCAGGGCTGGCTGGCGCCCACGGACGCCGCGGCGCTGAGATACCCGAAGGTGAGCAAGCCCAGCAACCGTGACGCGCTCGGCGGCCCCACCGGCCACCTCATCCAGGCCGTCAAGCGGGAGCTCGCCGCGAAGGGGTTCGACGAGGAGCGGTTGTCGACCGGCGGCTACCGGGTCGTGACGACCGTCGACGAGCGGCTGCAGAAGGCGGCGGTGCGAGCGCAGGACGAGGTGCTCGGCGCGCGCAAGCGGCCGGTCAGTGGCATGGCCGCGGTCGAGCCGGGCACCGGGCGGATCCTGGCGATGTACGGCGGCCGGGACTTCACCGGTAGCCAGCCCGCGGCGCAGGTCAACCTGGCGACCAACCGCCGCCCGGCCGGTTCGTCGTTCAAGCCGTACACGCTGGCGACTGCACTGGAGCAGGGCATCAGCCTGCGCACGGAGTTCCGCGGGACGTCGCCGTTGTTCGTCGACGGCTGGAACAGCAAGGACCATCTGGTGCACAACGACAGCGGCGAGCAGTGTCCGCGCTGCGACCTGGTCGCGGCGACCGCCCACTCGGTCAACACCGTCTTCGCGCAGCTGGTCATCGAGGTCGGTCCGGACAAGGTGGCCGAGACCGCACACGCCGCCGGGATCACGGCCGACCTCACCGACGCGGGCGGCGAGGTGCCGGCGTCCGTCACCCTCGGCACGAAGTCGGTCTCGCCGCTCGAGCAGGCCGACGGATTCGCGACGTTCGCCGCCGGCGGTGTGCACGTCGCGCCGTACCTCGTGGCCAAGGTGGTGGACTCCGACGGGCACGTCGCGTACGCGCCGAAGCCGAAGCGGCAGCGAGCCTTCGGCGAAGACGTGGCCGCCGATGCGACCTACGCGATGACGAAGGTCGTCGAATACGGCACCGGGACGCGGGCCCAGCTCCCCGACGGCCGACCGGTGGCCGGCAAGACCGGGACCACCACGAACAACACCGACGCGTGGTTCGTCGGGTTCACGCCGCAGCTCTCGACCGCCGTGTGGCTCGGCAACGTCAACAACAAGCCGCTGCGTAACGTGCCGGGCTACAGCAGCGGCGTGTACGGCGGCCAGCTTCCCGCGGAGATCTGGCGGGTCTTCATGAACGACGCGATGAAGGGCCAGCCGCAGAAGGACTTCCCGCCGCCGGCCTATGTCGGAAACACCGGCAGTGGGCTGCCTCCCCCACCGCCCTCCCCGACACCGTCGGCGTCGATCTCGCCGTCGCCGACTGCGTCGCCGTCCGGCTCCCCGTCCCCTACGCCGTCGGCGTCCGCGTCGCCTTCTGCGTCCCCGTCGCGCCGACCGACCGGCCCGCCGTCGACGGCGGCGGCCGCATCGTCGGCGGCCCGAAGACCGTGAGCACGGCGGCCGGCCTCGACGCGCCGTCCCGGGACGACCCGTTCGTCCGGGGTGCGAGCGAGCTGGCCGGCGGGCCGCTGGGCCGGCACGCGCGAGCGACGCCCCGACGAGGCGCGCTGGTCGTGCTGCTGGTGCTCACCGCGGTCACCTGCCTGTTCGGCTGGGTGCAGAAGGCGCCGTGCCGGACACATCCGTGGACAAAGGAGTACCAGTACACGCGGCTGTGCTACTCCGACGTCTACGCGCTGTACTCCTCGGAGGGCCTGGCCCAGGGGAAGACGCCGTACGTCGACACGCCCGTGGAGTACCCGGTCGTCACCGGCGGCTTGATGGCCGTCGCCGCGGACATCGCCAGGGTCGCACCGAAGAACGACCGGTTCCGGTTGTTCTTCGACGTCACCGCCCTGCTGCTCGTGGGAGGGGCCCTCGTCGTGACGTGGACGACGTACGCTCTCGCCGGTCGGCGCCGACGATGGGACGCGGCGCTGGTCGCCCTGGCACCGGTGCTCGTGCTGCATGCGTTCACCAACTGGGACCTGGCGACCGTCGCGCTCGCCGGTACCGGCGTGCTGGGATGGGCGCGCCGCCGGCCGGTGCTGGCCGGCGCGCTGCTCGGTCTCGGTACGGCCGCGAAGCTCTATCCGGCGTTGTTCTTCGTGCCGCTGCTGGTGCTGTGCCTGCGCGAGCGGCGGATCCGCGACTGGCTCGTCGCAGGGGGGGCGGCGGTCGTCGCGTGGTTGGTCGTCGACCTGCCGGTATGGGTGGCGTATCCGTCGTCCTTCGGCCGCTTCTGGTCGCTGAACCGAAGCCGGGGGGCCGACTGGGACAGCCTGTGGCTCGCCCTCGAGCACCTGCGGGGCCGACCGCTCGACGGAGCGGGCGCCGGCCCACCGTCGCTGCTCAACACCGGCGTGGCCCTGTCGGTGGTGCTCGTGCTGGCCGGCGTCGCGACGCTCGGTCTGCTGGCCCCGCGGCGGCCACGCCTGCCGCAGCTGCTCTTCCTTACGGTGGCGGGCTTTCTGCTCGTCAACAAGGTCGACTCACCGCAGTACGTGCTGTGGTTGCTGCCGCTCGCCGTCCTTGCCCGGCCGCGGTGGCCGGCCTTGTTGGCCTGGCAGGCGACGGAGGCCGCGCTGTTGTTCTTCCGCTTCTACTACTTCGTCAACATCGACAAGCCGGGGCAGGGCGTGGAATACCCGTGGTTCGTCGCTTCGGTGCTGATCCGAGATACGGCGCTCGTGGTGCTGATGGCCCTGGTGGTTCGGGAGATCCTGGCGCCGCGGCACGACGTCGTACGCCGCGATGGTGTCGACGACCCGGCCGGCGGGGTACTGGCGCCGGCTACGGGTTGATGACGTACCGGACGCTGCCGTCGCCGTACGCCGTGCGCGTCAGTGACCCGACGGATACGGGCGGCGCCTGGCGCGGCGGAAGTACGACGACGGTCCGCACCCCACGCGTCCGCAGGTAGGCCACGGACGCAGGGTCCGGAAACGATGCGGCTCGCCGGCGCAGCTCGGCCAGCTCGCTCGGGACGAACCCGCTGCTCCCGTTGGCAAGCGCGGGGAAGCCCGCCGTGGACCAGAACATCGCGGCATCGTCTCGGCCGGCGTCACTGGGCAGCACGAGCAGCGGTGGGCGGGCCGCCGCGAAGGCCGCCGGCGGAAGCGGCGGCCGTGGGTGCGGGATCGTCGAGAGCCCCTCGAGCAGGACGAAGGCGGCGGCGAGCCAGGGCAGGAGCGGCACCCGGCGTCGCAGCTTGTCGATTGCCGCAGCACCCAGCAGCCCCATGGCCAGCGAGGCGAAGACCACCAACCTGCCGGGCGTGCGGATACCCGCCCATCCCGGCGCGTGGTACAGCAGCGGCAGGTAGGTGAAGCGACCGCCGAGCACGGTGGTCCCGGCGCCCATTCCGAGCGCGACCACCGCGGTTCCTGCCAGCAGGAGCCGCCGGCGCAGGGACCATGGACCGAGCAGCACCCCCAGCACCGCCAGCACGATCACCGTGGCGCCCACGCCCATCGCCATCTCCGGCGCGAAACCGAGCGACTGGCGGGCGCCGGCCAGCGCGCCCCCCCATAGCCGATCCTCCGCCGGCGCGATGAGGAAACCGCGCAGCGGCGGTGAGAAGAGCGCGACGTCGGCCGCCGTACGCCGGGCCTCTGGATGCTCGCGCGCGACGGCGAGGTACGGCGCTGCCATGGCGAGCCCCACCAACAGGAACACCGCAGCACCGCCGAGGTGCGCCGCCACCAGCCGTGCGGACAGGCCGGGTCTGCCCTTGCCCAGCCACCGGACCGCGACCGCCGCGGCGATGACGACGAGGCCGTAGCCGAACGCCAGTCCCAGCCCGAAGCCGAGCGTCAGCTGCCAGGCGGCGACGAGCCACCCGGCCATCGTGGCGCCAGCCGAACGCCGGCGATGTCCGCGTAGCAGCAGCGCCAGCGCGAGTGGGATGCCGCCGGCGGAGAGGATGTGCAAGTGGCCGGCTTGGGCGATTCGCCACGGCGCGTAGGCGAAGGCCGCTCCGGCGACGGTGGCGGCGAGGCGGGAACGCACGCCGAGCTGCCGTGCCAGGAGGTAGGCGCCGAGAAAGGCGAGGGCGAACGCCCCGACGTAGAGCAAGTTGTAGCGGACCAGCGCCGCGGCCGGCCCCGTCCCGACGAGGCCGGCCGGCGCGTAACCGAACAAGGAGTCGGAGAACGCCAGGCTGTGCCGTAGCGGCCAAAAGACGTTGGCGTCGAAGGGGTGGCCCGGCTGGGTGAGCAGTGCGTGACCGCCCCAGGCCGCTTGCCAGGTCTGCAGGAGCGGGTCGCCCAGGTCCTCGGGCACCGTGGTCGACGGGTGGCGCAGTGCCGGCCACGTCATCGCCACTGCGAGCAAGAGGCTGGCGGGCGCAGCGACGAGCGCCTCCCGCCGGCCGTGCACCGACACGAGGAACGAGCGGCCGCCCCGCCTCACGGGCCGAGGCGCTCGCGCAGGAAGGCGATGTCACCGGCCTGGCCGGCGATGCCGCCCGGCGTCTCGCAGACCACCGGCGCACCGGCCGCCTCCACGACGGCGACGAGGGCCTTCGGGTCGATCTGGCCGGCGCCGAGGTTCGCGTGGCGATCCGCGCCGGAGCCGAAGGCGTCCTTGGAGTCGTTGGCGTGCACCAGGTCGATCCGGCCGGTGATCGCGAGCACTCGCTCCACGACGTCCGTGAGCTCGGCGCCGGCGGCGTGCGCGTGACAGGTGTCCAGGCAGAAGCCGATGCCGTCGTATCCGCCCACCACGTCCCACAACCGCCCGATGGCCTCCAGTCGGCGGGCCATGGCGTTCTCGCCGCCGGCGGTATTCTCGATGAGGACGGGCAGTGGGCACGGCATCCGCTCGAGCGTCTTCCGCCAGTTGGCCAGGCCCTCCGCGGGATCGTCCCCGCCGGTGACGTGGCCGCCGTGGACGATGAGTCCCTTGGCGCCGATGGCGGCCGCCGCCCTCGCGTGCTGGTCGAGCAGCTTGCGGCTGGGCATCCGGATCCGGTTGTTCAGCGTCGCAACGTTGACGATGTACGGCGCGTGCACGTAGCAGTCGACCGGGCTACTCCGGAGCGCGTCGGCGTCGTCCCGGGGCCTCGGCTGTGCCCACCCCTGCGGGTCGGCGAGGAAGAACTGCACGAGGTCCGCCTGGCGGGCAGCCGCCTCGGCCAGTGGATCGACCTGATCGACGTGTGCTCCGATCGACAGCATCCGCCGAGACTACGGAACGCGGCCGCTCCCCGGTCATCCGTCGAGGTCGACGACGATCGGGGCGTGGTCCGACGGGCCCTTGCCCTTGCGCGCCTCTCGGTCGGCGTAGGCGTCCCGCACGGCTGCGGCGAACGGTTCGTTGCCGTAGACGAGGTCGATGCGCATGCCGAGGTTCTTGTGGAACATCCCCGCCCGGTAGTCCCAATACGTGAACGGCCGGTCGCCCTTGAGCGGGCGCGGGACAATGTCCTGCAACCCCAGCGCCCGAAGGTTCCCCAGCGCCCGCCGCTCCGCCGGCGTGACGTGGGTAGCCCCGACGAAGACCGCCGGATCCCAGACGTCGTCGTCCGTCGGTGCCACGTTGAAGTCGCCGCAGGCCGCGAACGGCCGGCTCTCCGCCACCTCGGCCTCGACGGCCGTCGCCAATGCCGCCAGCCACTCCAGCTTGTACGCGTAGTGCGGGCTGTCCGGCGTGCGGCCGTTGGGTACGTAGACCGACCACATTCGAAGCGGACCGCACGTCGCGCCGATGGCCCGCGCCTCCGGCTCAGGGAAGCCCGGCTCGCCAGGGAACCCGCGCCGAACATCCTCGATCCCGACCCGCGAGAGCACGGCGACGCCGTTCCACCGCCCGTTCCCGTGGGCGGCGACGTCGTACCCGAGCGGTGCGAGCTCCGCGTGCGGAAAAGCGTCGTCCGGGCACTTCGTCTCCTGCAGGCAGACCACGTCGGGCTCGACCTCGCGGAGCCATGTGACCAGCCGTGGCAGCCGGGCGCCGATCGAGTTGACGTTCCAGGTGGCGATCCGCATGGCGGGTCTACGGTAGGTGCTGGTCCACGGCGGCGTACGCGCTCTGCCTGTGGACGACGGGAAGCGTTCTGTCGGATCGGGCCCCTAGAGTGCGTGTCCTCGGGTACCCGGCGCTTCGGCTAGGCTGGCGCTCTGCTCGCTGACGCAGCAGCCCTCCTGCTACGGAACGACCGTGGCCGCCCGAGTCCAGAGGAGGTGGGGTCTCGCATGCGTCGTTACGAAATGATGGTCATCCTCGATCCCGATCTCGAGGAGCGCACCGTCGCCCCATCGCTCGACCAGTTCCTCACCGTCGTCCGCAATGACGGTGGCTCAGTGGAAAAGGTCGACGTGTGGGGCCGGCGCCGCTTGTCGTTCGAGATCGCGAAGAAGGTCGAGGGCATCTACGCCGTCGTCGACCTCGTCGCCGATCCCGCCACCGTGCTGGAGCTCGACCGGCAGCTCAACCTCAACGAGGCAGTGCTGCGTACGAAGGTCATCCGGCCCGACCAGCGTTAGGGAGCACGCCATGGCAGGCGAAACCACCATCACAGTCGTAGGCAATCTCACCAACGACCCAGAGCTTCGGTTCACGCCGAGCGGCGCGGCCGTCGCGTCGTTCACCGTCGCGTCGACACCGCGCTTCCTCGACAAGGGTACGAACGAGTGGAAGGACGGCGATGCGCTGTTCCTCCGCTGCAGCGTGTGGCGGCAGGCGGCCGAGAACGCCGCGGAGTCACTGCAGCGCGGTCAGCGGGTCCTCGTGACGGGTCGGCTCAAGCAGCGCTCGTTCGAGACCAAAGAGGGCGAGAAGCGCACCGTCGTCGAAGTTGACGTCGACGAGGTCGGCCCGTCCCTGAAGTATGCCACCGCAAAGGTCAACAAGGCCTCCCGTGGTGGCGGCGGCTCGGGCGGCTCCTCCGCTGGCGGCTACTCCGGGGGCGGCGCCCCGGCCGACGACCCTTGGTCCACGCCGCCCGCCGCCGGCCCGATGAGCGACGAGCCGCCGTTCTAGTCCCGTCCCCGACCGGTCCCGTCCGGACCGGTCCCGTCCCCGACCGGTCCCGTCCGGACCAGTCCCGCTCCGGCGGGGCTCTGACGAACAGGAGCACCACGATGGCCAAGCCACCGCTACGGAAGCCGAAGAAGAAGGTCTGCGTGTTCTGCATCGACAAGATCGGCTATATCGACTACAAGGACACCGCGCTGCTTCGCAAGTACATCTCCGACCGCGGCAAGATCCGGGCTCGTCGGGTCAGCGGAAACTGCAGCCAGCACCAGCGCGACGTGGCTGTTGCGATCAAGAACAGCCGGGAGATGGCGCTGCTGCCCTACACGAGCACCGCGCGGTAGGGGGCACCAGGATGAAGCTCATTCTCACCCAGGAAGTGACCGGGCTGGGGGCGCCCGGTGACCTCGTGGAGGTGAAGGACGGCTACGGCCGCAACTACCTCCTCCCGCGCGGCCTCGGCATCCGCGCCACGCGTGGCGCGGAGAAGCAGGTGGCGAGTATCCGGCAGGCCCGCGACGCTCGCGACGTCCGCGACCTCGGTCAGGCACGCGCGCTCGCGGCGCAGCTGCTGGCGCTGCATGTCGAGTTCTCGACCCGAGCGGGGCAGGGCGGCCGGCTCTTCGGCTCGATCAACGTCGGCGACATCGCCGATGCGGTGAGAGCGGCCGGCGGTCCGGCGCTCGACAAGCGCCGGATCGAGCTGCCCGGTCCGATCAAGACGCTCGGGTCGCACGCGATCTCCGTCCGGCTGCATCCGGAGGTCACCGCGACGGTCCACGTCGAGGTCGTCCCGGCCGCCTGACACTCCGCCAGTTCGGGCCTGCCGCGCGGCGGCCGGCCCGAACTATTTTCGGCCCACAGCCGCCGGCGGGAGTCCGCCCTCGTCATGCGCCACGCGCGACGGGTGTCCGTCGGCGTCGTCCACACCGGCCGCACAGCTCGTGCACAGCTCCTCCGCCGCGGCGTCCACACCGCGTCCCCGCAGGTATCCACCTCCGTCGCCGGGTCGACGCGCGCCGCACGCCGAAACAGTCACACCCACCCGCTAAACAGGAGCGGTCGGCAGGGAATCGGTGCGGTGAGGAGGCGACGGCAGTGTCGGTGACGGAGGCGGCGTTCGGGCCGAGCCCGGCGGTCGCGCCGGAGTTCGAGCGCACTCCTCCTCAGGACATCGCTGCCGAGCAGGGAGTGCTCGGCGGGATGCTGCTGTCGAAGGACGCGATCGCCGACGTCATCGAGGTCGTGAAGTCGCCCGATTTCTACCGGCCCGCGCACCAGCTGGTCTACGACGCGATCCTCGACATCTACGGCCGCGGTGAGCCGGCCGACGCCGTGACCGTGTCGGCCGAGCTCGTGCGCACCGGCCAGCTCGGCAAAGTCGGCGGCGCGCCGTACCTGCACACGCTCATCGAATCCGTTCCGACGGCCGCCAACGCCGGCTACTACGCCGAGATCGTCCGCGAGCGGGCGATCCTGCGCCGCCTCGTCGAGGCGGGCACCCGCATCGTGCAGCTGGCCTACGGCGCTGCCGGCGGAGCCGGCGGTGAGGTCTCCGACGTGGTCGACCGGGCGCAAGCCGCGGTCTACGACGTGACCGAAGTGCGCCGGAGCGAGGACTGCCTTGCACTCGAGCAGCTGCTGCCGGCGACGTACGAGGAGCTGGAGTCGATCGAGAGCCGGGACGGCTCTCTGCAGGGCGCGCCGACCGGCTTCGCCGATCTCGACCTGCTCACCAACGGTCTGCATCCCGGCCAGCTCGTGGTGGTCGCGGCACGTCCGGCCATCGGCAAGGCGCTCGCCCTCGACACCCCGCTTCCCACGCCTACCGGATGGACGACGATGGGGGCGGTTCAGGTGGGTGACAGCCTGCTGAGCGCGGACGGACGGCCTACCCTCGTCGTCGCCGCGACGGAGGTCATGCACGGCCGCTCCTGCTTCGAGATGACCTTCTGCGACGGCACCAAAGTCGTGGCCGACGCAGACCATCAGTGGCCGACCGAAGCGGGTGCCGAGATCCGAACGACCGCGGAGATCGCGGCGACGATGCGGCGCGATGCCGGGGGTCGACCGTCCCACCATCGGGTGCCGAATGCACGGCCGCTGGCCCTGCCCGAGGCCGTGCTGCCGCTCGATCCCTACGTCCTCGGGACATGGCTCGCCGCGGGGCAACGGAACAGCGCACGGATCGAGCCGGCGGGTGCCGTAGCGGCCGCTCTCCGTTCACTCGGCGTGCTCGGCGACAAGCACCTGCCACAGGTCTACCTCCGAGGCGCCGAGAGCCAACGCCGCGCCCTGCTCGCCGGGCTGCTCGACACCGCCGGCGCCGTCTCGCCGACGGGATGCATCTCGCTCGACGTGGGCTCGGCGAGGATGGCGCTGGGCGTTGAGGAGCTCCTCGTCGGCCTCGGCTACCGATGTGCGTCGACGGCGGAGCCGGCCCAGGGCGCCCGCGGACCGTGTCACGGAGGTGGCACCGTCACGTTCTCGACGGACGACGCCGTCTTCCGGCTGGAGCACAAGCGGCTCGCGCACAAGGAGCACGTCGCCCGGTCGGTCGGCAGCCCTGACCTCCCCGCGGGTCGCCTCATCACGGGGGTACGGGCGGTGACCAGCGTGCCGGTCCGCTGCGTCCAGGTCGACAACGTGGAGCATCTCTACCTCGTCAGCCGCTCGCTGGTCCCGACCCACAACTCGACGCTCGCCCTGGACTTCGCGCGAGCCGCGGCCATCAAGAACTCACAGGCGGCGGTCATCTTCTCCTTGGAGATGAGCCGCAGCGAGATCACCATGCGGTTGCTATCGGCAGAGGCGCGAGTGCCGCTGCACCACATGCGTACCGGGCACATGAGCGACGAGGACTGGCAGCGCCTGGCCCGACGGATGGGGGAGGTCGCCGAGGCACCGCTGTTCATCGACGACTCGCCCAACTTGTCGATGATGGAGATCCGGGCGAAGGCGCGCCGGCTCAAGCAGCGCCACGACCTACGGCTGGTGATCATTGACTACTTGCAGCTGATGTCATCGGTTAGGCGCGTCGAGAACCGTCAGCAGGAGGTCAGCGAAATATCCCGGGCGCTCAAGCTGCTGGCCAAGGAGCTCAACGTCCCTGTCGTCGCGCTCACCCAGCTCAACCGTGGCCCGGAGCAGCGCCAGGACAAGAAGCCACTGCTCTCCGACCTCCGCGAGTCGGGAGCGATAGAGCAGGACTCCGACGTGGTGATCCTGCTGCATCGCGAGGACGCCTATGAGAAGGAGTCACCGCGTGCCGGGGAGGCCGACCTGATCGTGGCCAAGCATCGCAACGGTCCCACGGCTACCGTGACCGTCGCCTTCCAGGGGCACTACTCACGTTTCGTCGACATGCAGCGGTGAGCTGGAAGAGCCGGGCGCCAGATCCACGACCTTCAACATCGCCTTCATAATCCCGACGGCAGCGTCAAGGAGAGCCGGGCGGTCGTCCCTGTCAATTCCGGGTCGTGGTTCTTACCATGGAGGTATGGCGCGAACTGCGTGATCAGCCGACGAGCTGTTCTTGCTGGCGGTCTCGCGCTGGCCGCGAGCGGCGGCGGCGCGCTGCTGGCCGAGAAGCGGCATCCGCCGCGGAATTGCGGTTCCCGAGCCCAACCGGCGCCCGCCAGCCACTCCCGTGTCGAGCGGTCCAGCTTCCGTTCGGCACACGTCCCTCACCAGGTGGGGTTCACTGTCGCCATCCCGCCCCATGCCCAGCCAGGTGCACGGTTGGCGACCTGCGTCTGCCTGCACGGAGGCAGCGGGTCGGCTGCCTGGGTGGTCGACACCCTTCGATTCCAGGACCATGTGTGGGAGGCGACGCAGCGGTCCGGGCTGCCAGCGTTCGCGCTCGTGTCGGCCGACGCCGGTGACACTGCCTGGCGCCGATCGAGGTCCGGGGATCCGCAGGCGATGCTGCTGGACGAGTTGCTACCGCTCGTTCGGGATCGGTACGGCGTCGGCATGGGGTCGCTCGCGACGACCGGCTGGTCCATCGGTGGCTTCGGCTCGCTGCATTTGGCGGAGCAGCACCCCCGCCCGTTCGCCGCCGTCGCCGCGGTGAGTCCGGCCATTTCCCGCTCGAAGGCCGTCGGCTCCCGCGATGCGGCGGCCACCGACGTGGTGGCGCATGCCGACCGGCTTCGCGCGATGGCGGTCCGCGTCGATTGCGGACGCTCCGACTCCTTTGCCGCCGCCACCGAGCAGCTGGTCTCCGTCCTGGACGGCCACGCGCAGGGCGGCCTCAGCGTGGGATGCCACGATCTGTCCTTCCGGCATCGGGTCGCCGGGCGGCAGGCTGCGTTCCTGGCGGGTGCGCTGGCCGCGGCAATGACCCGCTGACGCATCGTCAGGGAGAACCGGTCTTCGGTTATCCCGCAGAACTGAGACCGTCATGCGCCGACGACACCGCAACTGTGGACGTCCAGGATGTCGCCGCGTCCACTTGGGGCACGATCAGCCGGAAGCACGCGCCGAGCCCGGGCCCTCGGTCGGGGCAGAGAAGGTCGCCGCCGTGCGCCCGGGCAAGCGCCCGCGCGATGGGCAGCCCCAGACCGGCGCCACCCGTCTGTCGCGACCGCGACGCGTCCAGGCGCACGAACCGGTGGTGCGGCGGACGACGCCGGCTGGTGGGTTCCGCCCGGTCAGTGGGCGGCTGACAGCGGCGACGACGATACGAGCTGGCGCAGGTCGACCGCCGGGTCGGCGAGAGCAGCCGGGTCGACATGCCGGCCGATGAGCCGCTGCGCCCGCCGGAACTCCCTGCCGTTGTTCACAGTGAGAACCGCGACGAGCACTCCCCGAGCAGTCAGGAAGACGGTCAGCGGGTCGCGGTCGAGCCCTCCCCGAGTAACTCTCTCGCAGCCCGTGCCGGCGCTGCCCGCGTATTGGAGGTACTTGTCGTACTGCCTCGACCAGAAGTACGGCGTCTCCGGTGGCTCCGGAGGCAGTTCGACGATCGCGTGAGCGACGCGGCGGCCCTGGTCGATCGCGTTGGACCAGTGCTCGGTACGCCGGTGCGCGCGACTCCGCTCGTCCCATGCCGCCGCGACGTCGCCCGCCGCGTACACGTCCATCAGGTTGGTCCGTCCCGAGGCGTCGACCCCGACGCCGCCCGCCAGGTGTAGGGGTGCGTCGGCGAGCCAGCCGGTGGCCGGGCGGACGCCGACGCCCACGACGACGAGGTCCGCTGCCACGCGTTCGCCCGGTCCGATCTCGACGGCTTCGACCACCGTGTCGCCGACGATTCGGGTGACCCCCTGACCGGTGCGAAGTCGGACCCCGTTCGCCTCATGCCAGCCGCGAACCATCCCGGACAGCGTCGGTCCGAGCTGCTCCCACAGGGGGCCCGGGAGCGCGTCGAGAGCCGTCACCGACAGTCCGAGCCGGGTTAGCGTCGACGCGATCTCGCAGCCGATGAAGCCCATGCCGACGACCACGGCTGTCCGCCCCTGAACCACAGCGGCGCGGAGCTCATCGGCGTCGAGGCGCGTGCGTAGCTGGAACACGCCGGTCAGGTCCATACCCGGAATCGGCGGACGAATGTTGTCGGCTCCGGTCGCAATGATCAAGCGTCCGTATGGCACCCGATCGCCCGACGCCAGTGCGACGGTCCGGGCTTCGGCGTTGAGCCCGGTGGCCGGATCTCCCAGCCGGACGGTGATGCGCTCGGCGTCGTAGAACTCCGGCGGGCGTACCAGCAGGGATTCTCGGTCGGCCTGCCCCAGGAGGTACTCCTTGCTCAGGGCCGGTCGCTCATAGGGCAGCTCCGGCTCCGCCCCGATCAGGGTGATGTCGCCCTCGAAGCCGACGGAGCGCAGCGTCGCCGCCGCTGTCGCCCCGGCCAGGCTTGCCCCGACGATGACGACCGAATCGCTTCCGGCGGGCACTGTCATTCCGGCATCCCGAGCCCAAGCGTCGCGCCTACCAGCCGTGCGCGGTTCGTTCGGCCGTTCACCGTGGTCTCCGTTCTAGCAGTGTTTGTTGTTATAAGGGGAGGGAGAGCAATCTGTCAACAGATGTTGTTCTAAATGACCCTGCCGGACTAGAGTGAGCCGGGTGAGCGACAGTACGGACCTTGCCACGCTCGGCGTACTGGCCGAGCCGCAGCGCCGCCGCATCTACGAATACGTCGCGGCAGCCCCCGCACCTGTCACCCGCAACGAGCTCGCCGACGTCCTGCACATCGGTCGCACGCTGGTCGCCTTCCATCTCGACAAGCTCCGCGACGCCGGGTTCGTCGAACCCGTGCCGATCCAGGCCGAGCAGGGGCGCCTCGGTCGACCGTCGCAGCGGTACCGGGCGACGCGTCGGGAGCTGAGCGCGAGCGTTCCACCGCGACATTACGACCTGGTGGCCGAGGTACTCCTGCTCGCAGCCACCGAGAGGAGCCAGGACGAGTCGATCGATCACGCGGCGAAGCGCGTCGCCGAACGCCGTGGTCGGGCGTTGGCGCTGCAGCTTCGTCCCAGGGCGTCCGCCCGCACCGTGCGAGCCAAGCTCGAGCGGCTGCGGCAGCTCCTGAGCCGTCTCGGATATGCGCCGAGACCGGAAGGGCAGAGTCTGGCGCTCGGAAACTGCCCCTTCGAAAAGTTGCGCGACGTGAACTGCGAACTGGTGTGTGCGATCAATTACGGACTGTCGCATGGTTACGTCGACGGGCTCGGCGCAGGGACGCAGATCGTGCCCCGCCTCCACCCGTGTGTGGACAGCTGCTGCGTCGTCTTCGACCTGGCAACTGCCGGCTGACTATGGGTCCCGGTGCCCGCGCTGCGTGCCCCGCCCCGTGCCGCCCGCCCCCGTGCCGCCCGCCCCCGTGCCGCCCGCCCCCGTGCCGCCCGCCCCCGTGCCGCCCGCCCCTTGGCGATCTCCTTCGCCCGCCTGGTAGTGCCTGAGGGACGGTCATGGAGATCGTTTGACCACAACAGCGCACGCGAAGGAGATCGTCGAGCTGCAGCGGGCGGGGTGGGCGGCGCGGGCGGGGTTGGCGGGTCGGGCAGCGGCGGGGGTGGCGGGTCGGACTGCGGCCGGGGGCACCGGAATCCGGCACAGGTGTTCGGGCACGCGGTATGACAATGAGTAATGGGTATGGAGCGCTGCGTGATTGCCGGCAAGACGGCAGCGAACGACGCCGATGGACCCAGTCGCCGCCAGGTGCTTCAGGCCGCCGCGGGCGGAATTGCGCTCGCCGGCCTCCGACCCTCGTTGGCGCGAGCCACGCTCTCGCCGGCGGCGGAACCTGCGACCGCGGCGCCACGGACCTGGCTCGGCCCGCAGTACTGGGCCAACCGGCTGCAGGACTGGCGGCTCTCTGCCGGACGCTTCGAGTGCGTCGCCGCGCCCGCCTACGGTGGGATCCGGACGGTCGCCGTACTGACGCGGGAGCTCGTTGAGGGCGCTGCACAAGCGACCCTCACCGTGCGGACCGGAACGCTGGTCGACGGCGCGGGCTTCTCCGGGTTCCTGGTCGGCGCGGGCGGCGGTGCGCTCGATCCGCGAGCGGCCGCACTGGTCAACAGCGCATCCGGTACGGGCGGCGGCCTCCTCGCCGGATACGACAGTGACGGTTCGGTCTCCTTCCGGGACCACGCCGACGAGACCGACCAGTTCGGCTACGCCGCGCAGCCAACTGTCTCGCGGTCGGGACCGGCGCCGGCCCGTACGACGGCGGAGGACGTGCTGCTGCGGCTCGCCATCTACCCCGGCACCGCTGGCTTCTTCTCCCTGATCCTCACGGCCCGCGACGTCAAGACCGGCGCGCTGCTTTCCACCGCGAAGGCCGCCCGGGTAGCGGACAGCCGACTGCTGGGCGGCATATCCCTCATCTCCGGCCGGCTGGGGTCACCCGCCACCCACTGGCTCGCGGACTTCTCGGCGGGAGGCGCCAAGGTGGGCCAGCATCCGGAGCGTCGACTCGGGCCGGTGCTGGGGACGTTGTACTCGGTATCCGGACGTGTCCTGAAGTGCACGGCGCAGCTGTTTCCGATCGGCCCCGACGACCCGCAGACCGCCACCTTCCAGTACCGACCAGCCGGCTCCTCGGTGTGGGTCGATGGACCGACCGCGCCGGTCGAGGCCGGCTACATCGCGCGTTTTCGGCTGGCCGGCTGGAACAGCTCCGTCGCGACCGCGTACCGCATCGTCTACGGCGCCGGCACGCCGGACGAGCAGTTCTACGACGGAATCGTGCCGGCCGAGCCCGGCGCCGCGCAGACCCTCACCGTTGCCGCCGTCAACTGCACCGTCCACTCCTTCCGGCCGCTGGACGCGCCGAGCGTCTCCGTCGCCCGGCTGCCAGGAGAGCACGCGCTGGGGCTCTACACCGACCGCAACCTCTACTTCCCCTATGCCACCCAGGTGGAGAATCTCGCCGCACAACGTCCGGACCTGCTCGTGGCGCTCGGCGACCAGTACTACGAAACCCGGCCGACCAGGATGGACGCCGGAAAGCGGTCCCTCGACTTCCTTTACCGCTACTACCTCTGGCTGTGGTCCTTTCGCGAGGTCACCGCGCGGACGCCCTGCGTCGTCCTCGTCGACGACCACGACGTCTTTCAGGGCAACCTGTGGGGGCACGCCGGTGCGGGCGCCCCGAACGGCCGGTACCGACTCGGTGGCTACGTTCCCTCGGCGAGCTTCGTCGACGTCGTGCAGTCCGTCCAGTGCGGGCACAACCCGGACCCGTACGACGCCTCCCCGGCGCTACGGGGAACCGGCGTGTACTACACGCACTTCCGCTACGGTCCCGCCAGCTTCGTACTTCTCGAGGACCGGAAGTTCAAGACCGGCGACTACGACGGACTCGACGCCGCCGGCAACCCCTACCCGGCCGACACAGCGCAGCTGCTGGGGCCGCGTCAGGAGGCCCTACTCGACGTGTGGGCCGGTCTCGACCCAGGCATGCCGAAGATCTGCCTCACCCAGACTCTGTGGGGCTGCCTGCAGACCGACGCGAGCGGTGCGCCGCGGATCGACTACGACTCCGACGGGTATCCGCCGAACAAGCGGGCGCGTGCTATTCGGCTGCTGAGCGCCGCTCGCGCCGTCCTGCTTGGTGGCGACCAGCACCTGGGGTCCTTGGTCCGGCACGGCGACGCGACTTTTAGCGACGGTCCCGTGCAGTTCACCGCCCCGGCATCTGGCACCGCCTTCCAACGATGGTTCGAACCGCGGCCGACACTGCCCAACCCGGAGCCGACGACGTACACCGGTGACTACGTCGACGCGTTCGGCAACCGCATGCACGTCCTCGCGGTGGCCAACCCGCCGGTGACCTACGCCGCCTTCACGAGGGCGCACGGCGCGGGGGCCCACAACAACTTTGGCGACCAGTCGCTCAAGAGCGAGGGGTACGGCGTCGTGCGCGTCGACCCCCGCGCCGGAGAGTTCGTGTTCGAGTGCTGGCCCTGGCAGGCGGACCCGCTGGCCGGCGACGCCCAGTTCCCCGGCTGGCCCTACCGGCTTCCCTTCGACGCGGTCTGACGCGCGCCGGTCCGGACGGACCCATCAGCCCAGCCGGGCGAGCTCCCCGTCGGTCAGCTGCAGGTCGGCTGCGCGCGCCGAGTCGGTGATGGTCTCCGGCTTCGTCGAGCCGGGAATCGGTACGACCACCGGTGCCTTGGCCAGCTCCCACGCGAGGCAGACCTGCTGCGCTGAGACACCGTGCGCCTCGGCGATCTCGGCAAAGGCGGCGTGCGCGTCGCCGAGGTTGCCGGCCTTGCCGCTGCCGCCGAGCGGGCCCCACGGCAAAAAGGCGATCCCGCGCGTCGCGCAGTGCCGCAGCTCGCCCTCGCTGGATCGGTAGCGGGGCGAGAACTCGTTCTGCACGCTCGCCAGCCGGCCACCGAGCACGCGGTCGGCCTCGTCGATCTGCACGACGGTCGCGTTGCTGACGCCCGCCAGGCGAATCTTGCCGGCGTCGAGGAGATCGGCGAGAGCGCCCACGGACTCGGCGTACGGCACGCTGGGGTCGGGCCGGTGGAACTGGTAGAGGCCGATCGCGTCGACGCCGAGGGCCTTCAGAGACGCCTCGCACGCGTGCTTCAGGTAGTCGGGATGCCCGTTGAGCTGCCAGGACCCGTCGCCGGGTCGGGTGTGACCGCCCTTCGTCGCGATCAGCACGGCGCTGGAGTCACCGGCGTACGTCGCAAGCCCCTTCGCGATGAGCCGCTCGTTGTGCCCCACCTCGCTGGCGTCGAGGCAGTAGGCGTCGGCGGTGTCGATCAACGTGACGCCGGCGTCGAGAGCCGCGTGGATCGTGCGCAGCGACTGCTGCTCGTCGGGCCGGCCTTCGATGGACATCGGCATGCCGCCGAGGCCGATGGCGCTCACGTGCTGGTTCCCGATGAGGCGAGTTTGCATCTCTCCGGCGTACCGCCTCGTTCGGCGGCGGAAACGCTCAGGTGCCAAGGAGCGCCGGCGCGAGCCGTTGCCACTGCGCACGGGGAAGACCGCGCCGGTCGCGGTCGAGCACCTGCACGGCGACGTGGTCCGCTCCGGCATCGAGGTGTGCCCGGACCCGGGTTCGTACGGCGTCCTCGTCACCCCAGACGGCGATCGCGTCGACGAGCCGGTCGCTTCCGCCAGCTGCGAAGTCGTCGCCGTCGAACCCGAGCCGCCGCAGGTTGGCCGTGTAGTTGGGAAGCCGCAGGTACGACGCGGTGTGCCGTCTGGCGAGCTCCCGGGCCGCGACCGGGTCGGTCTCCAGCACCGCTACCTGCTCCGGGGCGAGGAGCTTGCCGGGCCCGAGCCGCTCGCGGGCGGTCGCGGTGTGCTCCGGTGGCACGAAGAACGTGTGCGCGCCGTCGGCCGCCTCTCGGGCCAGATCGAGCATGCGCGGTCCCAACGCGGCGAGCACGATGGGAGCGGGACCGCTCGGTGCCACCGCACGGTTGGCGGCAGCGCCACGTCGCATGGCCTCGAGGTAGCTCTGCATAAAGGAGTACGGCTTGTCGTACCCCTGGCCGCGTACCTCGAGCAGAGGGGCGTGGCTCACCCCGATGCCGAGCACGAAGCGACCGGGGTGGGCCTCGGCCAGTGTGCGCTGGCCGGCGGCCATGGCCAGTGCGTCACGAGCCCAGATGTTGGCGATGCCGGTCGCGACCACGATCCGAGTGGTTGCGGCGAGCAGCAGGCCGGCCGCGGTCAACACCTCGCGGCCCACGGCCTCCCCGGTCCAGAGGGCGCCGTACCCGAGCTCCTCGATCTCGGCTGCCGCCTCGCGCACCGTGTCGGCCGGGGAGAAATCCAGTTGGCCGGTCCAGATTCCGACCTGGCCAATCGGGAGGGGGAAGTCGCCCACAGAGCCGACGCTATCGGTCAGCCGAAACCGTCCGAAAGAACCAGGCGCCCTAGCCCTCAACCGATCGGGCGGTTGTGCCGATGTGGCAGGCAACACGCGAGGAGAGAGCATGGTCAGCGGACGCCGGGCAGCGGTCGGTACGACAACTGCGCTTGCCGGGGTGGCTACGACGGCGACCGCACTGGTGGCAGCTCTCGGGCTCACGACCGTCGCCGCCCCGTCGAGCAGCGACCTCCCCCGACCGTTTGCGGCTGGTCCGTCGACCGTCGCTGCCCCGCCGGCCCGTCCGGCCACTTCACCCTCGGCTGTGCCAGCCGTCCGCCCGCGCCGAGAGCCGGCCGCGCCGGTGCGCGTCGAGCTCCTCTCGTTCGGTACGGCGACGGTCGCGCGTTCCCTCGTGCTATCGACAACCCGGCCGCGAAGCGCTTCCTCCGTCGAGCCGCCGGCGCAGGCGCCGGCCCCGACGCCGACCGAACCCCCCGGGGAGCCGCCCGCGCCGCCCGAGACGCCCGCGCCAACCGAGCCGCCGCCGACCACCTCACCCGACGAACCGGTGCTGACCGGGTCGGGCTCGCTCGGGAACGAGCCGGCGACCCAGCCTCTCGGCTACTCCAAGCACGGCCGGAAGCCACATGAGGCGGGCTCGCCTCGGCAGCACAGGCCGCACCTGCTGCCCTGGCATCCGAAGCACCACGGCCGGCACCGTCCCCACGGGCACCTCAAGCATCACGGGAAGCACCGCCACCACGGCCAGCACAACGTCCACGGGAAGCACCGCCACCACGGTGCTCGCTGAGTCCCGCCACCGGCCTCGCTCTTCCGGCCACCCCTCTGCGAACATGGGAGTGGCTGCGGGGTAGCGCCCCTTGCGTCCCGCGCCACGAGCCGTTCGACGCACCGATCCTTCCGGCGCGCAGACTCAACGAGGAGTGGCACACATGCCCCAGGGCGCTTCCGCCGGTGTAGCTCTCGACCCCACCGCGGAGCCGAGCCGGTCGTCGGCGTCGACGGCCGGTCCGGAGCTCGTCCAGCTGCTGACCCCTGAAGGCGAGCGGGTCGAGCACCCCGACTACTCCATCGACCTTTCCGACGAGGAGTACCGCGCCCTTTACCGCGACCTGGTGCTTGTGCGGCGCATTGACGTCGAAGCCACCGCGCTGCAGCGCCAGGGCGAGCTGGGTATCTGGGCAAGCCTCCTCGGGCAGGAGGCGGCGCAGGTCGGCTCCGGTCGTGCGCTCGCCCCGGGCGACATGGCGTTTCCGACGTACCGGGAGCACGGCGTCGCCTGGTGCCGCGGCGTCGACCCGCTCAAGCTGCTGGGCCTGTTCCGGGGCGTGAGCCACAGCGGCTGGGACCCCAAGGAGCACAACTTCAGCCTCTACACGATCGTCATCGGCAGTCAGACGCTGCACGCGACCGGCTACGCGATGGGCGTGCAGCGCGACGACGGGGAGGACGCGGTCATCGCCTACTTCGGCGACGGCGCCTCGAGCCAGGGCGATGTCAACGAGGCCTTCGTCTATGCCACCGTGTTCAACGCCCCGGTGGTGTTCTTCTGTCAGAACAACCAGTGGGCAATCTCCGAGCCGCTCGAGCGGCAGACGCGGATCCCGCTCTACCAGCGGGCCCGCGGATTCGGGTTTCCCGGCGTGCGGGTCGACGGCAACGATGTCCTGGCCGTGCTCGCCGTCACCAGGCAGGCGTTGCAGGCAGCCCGCGAGGGGGCCGGCCCCACGCTCGTCGAGGCGTTTACCTACCGGATGGGTGCGCACACGACATCGGACGACCCGACCCGCTATCGGCTGCAGACCGAGCTCGAGGCCTGGAAGCTGAAGGACCCGCTGGAACGGATGAAGGCCTACCTGCACCGCCAGAAGCTTGCCGACGCGGCGTTCTTCGAGCAGGTGGAGAGCGACGCCGACGAGCTGGCCGCGTACATCCGCCGCGGCTGCCTGGAGATGGCCGACCCCGAGCCGCTGTCCATCTTCGACGGCGTCTATTCCCACGGAAGCTCCCTTCTCGACGAGGAGCGGGAGCAGTTCGCGGCCTACCTGGGTTCGTTCGAGGGGACGCACTGATGGCCCAGACCACGCTCGCCAAGGCCCTGAACATGGGCCTGCGCAAGGCGATGGAGGTCGACCCCAAGGTCGTCATCATGGGGGAGGACGTCGGCAAGCTCG
>JBBSIN010000022.1:0-33886 GCA_038232055.1 Mycobacteriales bacterium | reverse complement strand
CGACGTGCGCACCCTGGAAGACGCGGAACGACGTACCGGCGAAGTAGGCGGTGAGGTCGACCAGCTCCAGCTCGAAGCGCAGGTCGGGCTTGTCCGAGCCGAAGCGGTGCATCGCCTCGTCGTAGCTCATCCGCGGGAACGGCGTCGGGAGGTCGACGCCGAGCAGCTCGCGCCACATCGTGGTGAACAGCTCCTCGATCATGGCGAAGATGTCCTCCTCGTCGAGGAAGCTCAGCTCGATGTCGAGCTGCGTGTGCTCCGCCGTCCGATCGGCGCGGAAGTCCTCGTCGCGGAAGGCGCGGGCGATCTGGTAGTACCGCTCGAGGCCCGCGACCATGAGCAGCTGCTTGAACAGCTGCGGCGACTGCGGCAGGGCGTACCAATGGCCGGGCCGCAGCCGCACCGGCACCAGGAAGTCCCGGGCGCCCTCGGGGGTGGAGCGGGTGAGGTACGGCGTCTCGACGTCAACGAAACCGTGCGACTCCATCACTCTGCGGATGAGACTGGTCATCCGGGCTCGGGTCCGCAGTGCCTCGGCCGGCCAGGCCCGGCGCAGGTCCAGGTATCGGTAGCGCCAGCGCGTCGCCTCGTCGACACTGCCCGGCGCGTACGGCGAGCCCTCAATCGGGAAGGGCAGCTCAGCCGAGGGTGAGAGCACCTCGAGCGACGAGACGGAAACCTCCACGTCGCCGGTGGGCAGCTCCGGGTTGGCGTTGCCCTCCGGCCGTTGGGCCACCGTGCCGGCGACGAGGATGCAGTACTCCGCGCGCAGCTCGTGCGCGCGGGGCACGTCGCGCAGCACCGCCTGGACGACACCGCTCGCGTCCCGCAGGTCGACGAAGGTCACCCCGCCGTGATCCCGGCGGCGGGCCACCCACCCGGCGAGGGTGACCTGGCTGCCGACATCGCCAAGGCGCAGCCTCCCGGCCTCGTGCGAGCGGATCACGCCAACCTCTTTCGGATCGTGTCGACGGCAACGTCGAGCGGCACGGACTCCTGCTGCCCCGAGACGAGGTCCTTCAGCTGTACGGCGCCGTCGGCCAGCTCACGGTCGCCGGCGACGAGCGCGAACCGGGCGCCGGAGCGGTCGGCGGCCTTCATCGCGCCCTTGACCCCGCGCCCGCCGTACGCCAGGTCGGCGGCCACCCCACGCCGCCGGAGCTCGGTCACCAGCCGGAAGACGACGCGGCCGGCTGCCGCGCCGAGCGGGACGCCGAAGACGTCGCACGCGACGGCTCCCGGTAGCGGCAGCCCCTCCGCCTCGCAGGCCAGCAGTGTGCGGTCGACGCCGAGACCGAACCCGATGCCGGGCAGCGGCGGGCCGCCGATCGTCTCGGAGAGGCCGTCGTAGCGGCCCCCGCCGCCGATGCCGGACTGCGCGCCGAGCCGATCGTGGACGAACTCGAACGTGGTCCTCGTGTAGTAGTCGAGCCCGCGGACGAGCCGCCCGTCGTCGACCCAGCCGATCCCGAGATCGGCGAGCAGTGTCCGCACGGCGTCGTGGTAGCGCCGGCACGCCTCGCACAGCGAGTCGGCGATGGCCGGAGCGCCCGCCAGCCCCGCCTGCACCTCTGGGCGCTTGTCGTCGAGCACCCGCAGCGGGTTGATCTCCACCCGCTGCCTGGTGTCGGCGTCGAGCGCGAGCGTCCGGAGGAACTGCTGCAGCCGCTCCCGGTAGACCGGACGACACTGCGCGCAACCCAGGGAGTTGAGCAGCAGCCGGAAACCGCCAAGGCTGAGACCGGTGTAGCCGTCGTGCGCGAGGGCCACCACCTCCGCGTCGAGCGCCGGATCCTCGACGCCGAGCGCCTCGACGCCCACCTGCCAGAGCTGCCGGTAGCGACCGGCCTGCGGCCGCTCGTAACGAAAGAACGGTCCGGCGTACCACAGCTTGACGGGCAGCGGTCCACGGTCGAGGCCGTGCTCGAGCACTGCGCGCAGCACGCCGGCGGTGCCCTCGGGCCGCAGGGTGACCGACCGGCCACCACGGTCGGCGAAGGTGTACATCTCCTTGGCGACGACGTCCGTCGACTCGCCGACGCCACGCGCGAACAGCGCGGTGTCCTCGAAGACCGGAAGCTCGACGTAGCCGTAGCCGGCCCGGCGAGCGGGCGCCGCCAAGCCCTCGCCCACCGCGAGGAACGCTGCCGAGCGCGGCGGCAGGTACTCCGGGACTCCCTTCGGTGCCGTGAAGCCGCTCACCGCATGACGACGGCTTCGCGCAGGAACGGGTTGCCCGCACGTTCCCGGCCGACCGTGGTGTTGGGCCCGTGCCCCGGTCGCACCAGCACCTCGTCGGGCAGGGGGAGCACGACCCTGCCCAGCGAGGCAAGCTGCTGGGGATAGGAACCTCCGGGCAGGTCAGTGCGCCCTACGGAGCCGGCGAAGAGCAGGTCGCCGGAGAAGAGCTCGTCGTCGACGAGAAACGTCACTGACCCAGGCGTGTGCCCGGGTGTGGCGTCGACCCGCAGTCGCAGACCCGCGAGGTCGAGCGTCTCACCGTCGGGTAGAGCTCGAACGTCGTCGGGCTCGGTCCAGGTGAGCCGGCCGAACAGCGGGATGCCGGACGGGATGCCGAGCCCCGACCAGGGGTCGCTGAGCTGGGCACGGTCGGCCGGGGCGATGTAGGCCGGCACGCCGCGCGCGCCGCACACCGGCCGGACCGAGAACGTGTGGTCGCAGTGGCCGTGGGTGAGCAGGACGGCGACCGGCTGCAGTCGGTGCCTCGCCAGCAGCTCGTCGAGCAGGTCCGTCGCCTCGATGCCTGGGTCGATGACGACGCACTCCTCCCCCGGCGCCGTCGCGACGACCCAACAGTTCGTCTGCGGCGGCCCGGCCGGGAACCCCTCGACGAGCATGCGACGAGCCTACCGGCGGCCGCCACCTAGACTCGAACGAAGATTCCGGCGCCGACCCGACGAGGAGATCCCTGGTGTCGCCGAGCAGGCAGCGGGAGCGTGAGCTGGAGCGGGCGCGACGCGAGCGGCAGGCGCTGCGCCGCGCTCTCGCCCGCCGCCGGGCGCGGCGGCGCAATGCAGCGATCGGCGCGGTGCTGGCCACACTCATCGTCGTCGGCGGGGTGATCTTCCTCGGTTACCGGCTGTCCCGCGACGACCAGCCGCTGACTCCCGCCGCCGGCCGCACCCCGACGAGCGCCCCGTCGACGGCGGCCACGCCGTTCCCGCCCTTGCCGCCGGGCGCCGATCCGCGGCTGGCCACCAAACCGGTGGTGTCGGTGCCGAAGGGGCCGCCGCCGAAGCGGCTTCGGGTCAAGGACCTCATCGTCGGGCGTGGGGGGGTGGCCAAAGCCGGCCGCCAGCTGACGGTCAACTACGTGGGGGTCGGCTACCCCGACGGCAAGGAGTTCGACTCCTCGTGGAAGGCGAAGCGTGCCTTCCCGTTTCCCCTCGGCAAGGGCCAGGTCATCAAGGGGTGGGATCAGGGGCTGGTCGGCATGAAGGTCGGTGGGCGGCGTCAGCTGGTCATCCCGGCCGGCCGGGCGTACGGCTCCGCGGGCCGGCCACCGACGATCCGACCCAACGAGCCACTCGTCTTCGTGGTGGACCTGCTGGCGCTCGGCGCCGCTTGAGCCGGCCCCTGCCGGCCATGGCGGTGCGGGTGCGGGCCGCGCTGTCGGTGAGCGCGCTGCTCCTTGCGTTGAGCGGCTGCGGCGGCGGGGACGCCGGAGCACCGAAGGCCGCGGTCACCGGCCCGGCCGGATGTCGAGTGGCGACGAGCGCAAGCCCCGCCCCCACGTATGCCAGCGAGCCGCCGCTGACGGTGGCGCGGACGACGTACCGGGCGACCGTCGCCACCACCTGCGGCACGATCACCGTCGCGCTCGATGCGGCGAAGGCGCCGCACACCGTGAACTCGTTCGTCTTCCTGGCCGACAAGGGCTACTTCGACAAGACCCCCTGCCACCGGCTGACGACGAGCGGCATCTTCGTCCTGCAGTGCGGCGACCCCACCGGCACGGGCTCCGGCGGCCCTGGTTACGCCCTGCCGGACGAAAACCTGGCCGGCGCGACGTATCCGGCCGGAACGGTCGCCATGGCGAACGCCGGACCCGACACCGGCGGCAGCCAGTTCTTCTTCGTGTACGGCGACACCTCGCTGCCGCCGAGCTACACACCGTTCGGTCGGGTCACCACCGGACTCGACGTCCTGCGGCGCATCGCGAAGGTCGGTAGCGACGAGGCCAACGGGCCGGGCGACGGCTCCCCGAACGCTCCCGTCTCCATCGAGAGCGTCACCGTCGCGAAGCCCTGACCGGGCAGGGCTCAGGCCGGCTTGGCGCTGGTCACCCGATAGGCGTCGTAGACGCCCTCGACGCCGCGCACCTGGCGGAGCAGGTGCCCGAGGTGCTTGGGGTCGCCCATCTCGAAGGTGAACTTGCTCACCGCCACCCGGTCCCGGGTGGTGGAGACCGACGCGCTGAGGATGTTGACGTGGGCGTCGGAGAGCACGCGGGTCACGTCGGAGAGCAGCCGGGTCCGGTCGAGTGCCTCCACCTGGATCGCCACCAGGAAGACCGAGCCGGCCGAGGGCACCCACGCGACCTCGACCATGCGATCCGGGTTGACGGCGAGCTGGTCGACGTTGGTGCAGTCGAGCCGGTGCACCGAGACGCCGTGGCCGTGCGTGACGAACCCGATGATCTCGTCACCCGGTACGGGCGTGCAGCACCGGGAGAGCTTGACCCACACCTCCGAGGCGCCCTTGACCACGACGCCCGGGTCGCCCGCCGGTCGGGCGCGGGACCGGCTCGGGGCGGTGACCTCGGCGAGGTCCTCGACAGCGCCCTCGCGACCGCCCATCGACTGCACCAGGCGCTGTACGACGGTCTGTGCGGCGACGTGGCCTTCGCCGACTGCGGCGTAGAGCGCCGAGATGTCGGTGTAGCGCAGGTCCTTGGCCAGCGTGACGAGCGCCTCACCGGCGAGTAGACGCTGCAGCGGCAACCCCGCCTTGCGCATCGCCCGACCGATGGCGTCCTTGCCCTCGTCGATCGCGTCCTCGCGTCGCTCCCGGGCGAACCACTGCCGGATCTTGTTGCGGGCCCGCGGGCTCTTGACGAAGGAGAGCCAGTCCCGGCTGGGCGCCGCGTTCGCCGCCTTCGACGTGAAGATCTCGACGACGTCGCCGTTGTCGAGCGTGCTCTCGAGCGGGACCAGCCGGCCGTTGACCCGCGCGCCGATGCACCGGTGACCCACCTCGGTGTGCACGGTGTACGCGAAGTCGACGGGGGTCGACCCTGCCGTCAGCGAGATGACGTCGCCCTTCGGGGTGAAGACGAAGACCTCGGCCACGTGCAGGTCGAACCGCAGCGAGTCGAGGAAGTCACCAGGATCGGCGGCCTCCTTCTGCCAGTCGAGCAGCTGGCGCAGCCACGCCATCTCGGTGCCGTCGGGAGACTTGCTCCTCCCCGTGGCGCTGCCGCTGGTCTCCTTGTACTTCCAGTGCGCGGCGATGCCGTACTCCGCGCGCTGGTGCATGTCCGTCGACCGGATCTGGATCTCGACGGGCTTGCCCTCGGGTCCGATGACCGTCGTGTGCAGCGACTGGTACATCGTGAACTTGGGCATTGCGATGTAGTCCTTGAACCGGCCGGGGACCGGGTTCCACGCCGCGTGGATCGTGCCGAGCGCGGCATAGCAGTCGCGCACCGAGTCGACGAGCACCCGGATGCCGACGAGGTCGTAGATGTCGGTGAAGTCGCGACCCCGGACGATCATCTTCTGGTAGATCGAGTAGTAGTGCTTGGGTCGGCCGGTGACCGACGCCCGCACCTTTGCCTCGCGCAGGTTGGCACCGATCTGCTCGATGACGTCGCCGAGGTAGGTGTCCCGCGATGGGGCTCGCTCGGCGACCAACCGGACGATCTCCTCGTACCGCTTCGGGTAGAGCGTCGCGAAAGAGCGGTCCTCCAGCTCCCACTTGATGGTGTTCATCCCGAGCCGGTGCGCGAGTGGCGCGTAGATCTCCACCGTCTGGCGAGCCTTGCGCTCCTGCGTCTCCGGCTTGAGGTGGTGCAGCGTACGCATGTTGTGCAGCCGGTCGGCGAGTTTGATGACGAGCACCCGCGGGTCCTTGGCCATCGCGACGACCATCTTGCGGATCGTCTCGGCCTCCGCCGCCTCGCCGAGCTTGACCTTGTCGAGCTTGGTCACCCCGTCGACCAGCGCGGCCACGTCGGCGCCGAACTCGGCGCGTACGCCGTCGAGGGTCATCGGGGTGTCCTCGACGGTGTCGTGCAGCAGGGCGGCCGCGAGCGTCGTCGTGTCCATCCCCAGGTCGGCGAGGATCGTCGCCACCGCCAGCGGGTGCGTGATGAACGGGTCGCCGCTGCGCCGCAGCTGGCCGCGATGGCACTCCGCGGCCACCTCGTACGCCCGCGCGAGCACCCGCAGGTCGGCCTTCGGATGGTTGGTGCGCACCGCTCGGAAGAGCGGTTCCAGGACCGGCGGGGTGCTGCCACGGCCGGCGCCGAGGCGGGCCAGGCGGTTGCGGACCCGGGTCGTCGCTCCGCCGCGGTCCGGCCCGTCCGGAGCCGGGCCGGGACCGGCGCCGCCCGGGCGCGGCGGCTTCTCGACCGCGGCCGTCGCGGCCGGGCCGGGGGAAACCACCTCGTTCGCCAAGCGGTCGCTCCTCGCTTCCGGAAGCTCCATGGTAGCCACCCGGTCGTGCAGCGAGCGTGCGGTCAGAAGGCCAGCAGGGCGTGCACGTCGAGGCCGACAGCGGCTCGACCGCCGAGGAAGGCGAGCTCGATCAGGACGGAGAGCCCCAGCACCTCGCCACCCGCCCGCTTGACGAGTCCGGCCGTCGCGGCCGCCGTACCGCCGGTGGCCAGCACGTCATCGATGATCACGACCCGCTCGCCGCGGCAAAAGGCGTCCTGGTGCACCTCGAGCGTCGCCTCGCCGTACTCCAGCGCGTACGACGCGGCGTACGTCTGCCAGGGCAGCTTGCCGGTCTTGCGGACCGGCACGAAACCGGCGCCGAGGCGGTACGCCACCGGCGCGGCGAGGATGAAACCGCGGGCCTCGATGCCCACGACCTTGTCGACCGGCCCGCCGACGGTCGGTGACCATCGCTCCGCCAGCCCGTCGACGACCGAGGCGAACGCGGCCGGGTCGGCGAGCAGCGGCGTGATGTCCTTGAAGACCACGCCCGGTCGCGGCCAGTCGGGCACGTCGCGGACAAGGTGGAGCAGCCGCTGCTCGAGCGGCACCGCCGAGACGGACCCGGCGTCGGTGCTCACTTGCGCCGCTTGCCGCTCGGTCGACCAGAACGACCTCCGCGCGCCGCCGGCTTTCGAGCCGGCGCCCGGCTGGCGCGAACTGGTGTGGGCCGGGCCGGGGCGTCGGCGGTTGGCGTGGGTGCCGCCACCCCGGACTCGGCCTCTTCGAACGGGTCGTCCGGCTCGACCGGTCCGACGGCGGCCGATCCCGACCTCACCCTGGCCACCGAGCCGCGCGACGCAGCCGAGCCGCGCGACGCAGCCGAGCCGGCCGATGCGACCGAGCCGCCCGATGGGACGGAGCCGGCCACTGCGGCCGACCCCGCGCCGACGCCTACCGGAACGGCCGCCCGCCCGGCGACCTGCCGGCCCTCGACGCGGCGGGCCAGCGCACGCATCTGCGGCTCCCGCTCCTTCATGTCGCAGAGCAGTGGGGTCGCGGTGAAGATGGAGGAGTACGCACCGATCGCCAGGCCGATGAACAGTGCCAGCGCCAGGTCTTCCAGGGTGCCCGCCCCGAGCACCAAAGCGCCGATGAACAAGAGCGAAGCGACCGGGAGCAGCGCGATGATGGAGGTGTTGATCGACCGCATCAAGGTCTGGTTGACCGCGAGGTTGGCTGCCTGGCTGAACGTCATCCGGCTGCCGCCGGCGAGACCGATGGTGTTCTCTCGCACCTTGTCGAAGACGACAACGGTGTCGTACAGGGAGTAACCCAGGATGGTCAGCAGCGCGATGACCGTCGCGGGCGAGACCTCGAACCCGACCAGGGAGTAGACGCCGGCGGTGATGACGATGTCGTGGACCAGCGCGATGAATGCCGCGGCCGCCATCTTTGGTTCGTACCGGACCGAGAGGTAGGCGATCACCGCAACCAGGAAGAGCAGCAGCCCCTGCAGTGCCTTCTTGGTGATTTGGCTGCCCCAGGTCGGACCGACCGTGCTGACCGAGAAGTCGGGGCCGATGTTGAGCCGGTCGGCGATGGTCTGCTGAACCTTGGTGGCCTGGTCGTTGGACAGGGACGGAGTCTGCACGCGGAACCGGCCGGCGCCGAGCTTTTGGACGATCTGCGGCGTCGTCCCGGCGGCAACGACC
The DNA here is from genome assembly GCA_038232055.1 of Mycobacteriales bacterium. GTDB lineage: Bacteria > Actinomycetota > Actinomycetes > JADGOV01 > JADGOV01 > JBBSIN01. The sequence goes on along the minus strand of JBBSIN010000022.1, from coordinate 25,548 downwards.
GCTGATCGGACGTCGGCCACGGAACTGTTGGGCGCCGTCGGCTCGAAGACCGCACCGCCGGTGAACTCGATGCTGGCGTGGAACCCGCGGAAGAGCATGCTGGCGAGACTGATCGCGATGAGCACGCCCGAGAAGATGTACCAGCGCTTCCGGTGCCCGACGAAGTCGTAGGAGACCTCGCCGCGGTGCAGACGGTTGATGAGCGACCCGGCTCTGGCCATCTCAGGCCTCCCCTCGGGTCGTGGCGGCCGCACCGCTGGCACCGCTGGCACCGCTGGTCGCGACGCTTCCTCGGCGGCGTATTCGTCCCGTCTGCCGGCCGGCCGACAGTCCGGACATCGCGCCGCCGGTGTCGAAGAACCTGGTGCGGGCGAGCAGGGACACCAGCGGCTTGGTGAAGAGGAACACGATGAACAGGTCGACGATCGTTGAGAGGCCGAGGGTGAAGGCGAAGCCGCGTACGCCGCCGACCGACACGAGGTAGAGGACGACCGCGGCGAGCAGCGACACGGTGTCGGCGGAGAGGATCGTTCGGCGGGCGCGTACCCACCCGCGCTCCACGCCACTGCGCAGGGTCCGCCCCTCGCGTACCTCGTCGCGCAACCGCTCGAAGAACACGACGAATGAGTCGGCCGTGATGCCGACTGCCACGATGAACCCGGCGATCCCGGCCAGCGTCAGCGTGTAACCGATGATGTGGCCGAGCAGCGTCGTCGCCGCGTAGATGATCGCTCCGGACAGCGCCAGGCTGGCGATCGTCACCAGGCCCAGCGCTCGGTAGTACAGCAGCGAGTACAGGATCACCAGCCCGAGGCCGATGGCACCCGCGATGAGGCCGCCCTTGAGCTGCTCGGAGCCGAGCGTGGGCGAGATCGTCTCGGCCGTCGGGATATCGAAGGACAGCGGCAGGGCGCCGAACTTCAGCACGCTGGCGAGGTCCTTCGCCTCGGTCTGCGAGAAGTTCCCGGTGATCTGGGCCCTACCGTCGAGGATCGGCTCGATGATCTGCGGCGATGACTGCACCACCCCATCGAGGACGACCGCCACCTGGTTCGTTGGGCTCGGCAACGGCTGGACCCGCTTGGTCAGGTCGCCGAACTGGTTGGTACCGCGGCCGGTGAAGTCGAGGACGACCTGCCATCCCCCCAGATTCTGGGCGCTGATGCTCGCCGTGGCGGTCCGGACGTCGGTGCCGAGGACCTCGGCCGGTGCCAGCAGGTACTTCGTGGTCCCGTCGCGGTCGCAGGCCACGAGCGGCTGCTTCGGGTCCTCCGTGCCGCCACCCTGCCGGTTCGCCTGGCTGCGGCAGTCGATCGTCGCGAACTTCTGCTGGGTGCTCGCCGGAACGGACGGCGTTGCGGCGGGAGTCGGGGCAACAGGAGCGACGGTGGGCGCGGAGCTGGGCTGGGGCTGGGGGCTCGCGGCCCTGCTCGGCGTCGCACTGGGCGTCGCCGCGAGCACCCGGTCGGCTCCCGGCGCCAACGCCGGCGGAACGACCCGACCGTTGCTCGTCGGGCTCGCCGAGGGCTTGGCCGACGACTTGGCCGAGGGCTGGGCTGACGCCCTGGCCGTGGGTTTGGCCGAGGCCTTGACCGACGGAGAGGCGCCGGGCTTCGCGGAACCGGATGGCGTCGGCGTCGCCGATGGGGCCGGTGCCGTCGCCGGTGCCGACTGGAGCACTTGGCGGAACCGCAGCTGCGCCGTCGTACCCACCAGCTTGATGACCTCACTGCGGCCCTTGCCCGGCACCGAGACGACGATGTTGTTGCCCTCGGTGGCGACGTCGGCCTCTGCGACGCCGAGCCCGTTGACCCGCTGGCGGATGATGTCCACCGCCTTGCTCAGCGAGGCCTTCGTCACCTTGCCCTTGCCGTTCTCGGGCCGAGGGGTCAGCGTCACGCTGGTGCCGCCGCGGAGGTCGAGCCCGAGTTGCGGAGTCTGAGTCTTGCCAAGGAACACCGCTGCGTACAGCGCGATGAGCACGATGGCGCTGACCGCTAGCGCGCGTCCGGGTCGCGGGGTGTTGGCGGGTGCCACTGCAGCTCGTCTTCTTCCAGTCGACATGGCGCCTAGCGCTCGGCGCCCTGACTACGAGTATCGCTGAGGTTTCAAACCGGCGGGCGGTCCTCGGGGGGAAGCCCGCTGGGAGCGTCGGATGAGGGCGCCTGGCTCACCACCCGACCGATCGCACCACGGAGGAAGCGCATCGGCACCCCGGGCGCGACCTCCAGCGTGATGACGTCGTCCTGGACGGCGAGGACCGTCCCGAACAGACCCGACGTCGTCACGACCTCGACCCCCGGCAGGACCGCCGCCTGGACCTCCTTCATCTGCCGCTGGCGCCGCCGCTGCGGACGTACGAGCAGGAAGAAAAAAGCGGCAACGAGCAGGAGCGGAAGCAGCAGGCCCAGGGAGCCACCGCCATTCGACGATGCGGCAACCACGTGCAGCACGGGAACGCCTCTCTCGAGCGGGGCCGAGCGGGAACGGCCGGCGGTCGCCGAACGACGACCCGTCAACCAGTTTAATCGGACTGCCCCGGATCACAGCCTGCCCGCGGAGGATGAGGTGGCGCCGGCCGGCGTGTCCGCCCGGGACCGGCGAGGAACGGCCCCGGGGAACGGTCCGGGGAGCGGTCCGAGGAGCAGTCCGAGGAGCAGTCCGAGGAGATCATGCTCGCCTGCACGCTCGACTGGCCATGATCATCCCTCGGACGACCACTCGGACCGGTACGGGGGCGGCAATCGTGCTGGGCGGCGCAGTGATCGGCCGGCCGTGCAGTCGGCCGCCAGCACGGCCGGCCGACAGCACGGTCCGGGCCAGGCCCGCTGCCGGAGGCCGGCCCGCGGCCCACACACCGCGGCTTGAGATCAGCCTGACCATCGGCTTGACATCGCCGACGCAATCCGCCATCTTCGCTGCACGCCGAATCACCGAAGGTGCGTGAGCCGCATGTCCCTTGGTCGTGTTCCTCTCGCGCTGGCTTCGTTCGGTCTGCTGGCCGCCGCCGCCGTCCCGCCCTCCGTCGCTTCGCTGTCCCACTCGGTCCGCGCCAGTGAGCGGTCGGCCGACGCAGCGGCGGCTACGTGTTACCAACGACGGCTGCCCATCACGGTGGAGGAGCAGCGGCTCGCCCGGCCGGTCGCGCAGCGGCTGCTCGAGATCGGCGGCTTTCACCCGTACGTGGACTCGTTCCGCACCCTCCTCTGCTCGGCGAAGAGCGTGGCCGCGGCGCAGCGGCTCGCCCGCCACGCCGGCGACCGGCTGTGGCACGACGCCGTCGCTCGGGCGCAGGGTCGGATGCGGTTCGGTACGGACGACCCGTACGACGACCGGCCGCTCTACTGGGCGCGCCTGTCCATGACCAAGGCGCTGCGCCAGTGGCACCCGAGCTTTCCCGTCGACTCGTTCACCGCCGCCGGCCTGGTGCGCATCCTCGACTACGCCGCGCGCGGCGTGAGCAGTGTCCGCTTCCCGCGAGGTAACACCGAGCGTGTCCTGGTCAGCGGGTTCGACCCGTTCGTCCTCGACGGCATCGGCGGGGACATGCGGCACTCCAACCCGTCGGGCGCTGCTGCCCTGCAACTCGACGGCGCTCGGATCCGGACCAGGACCGGCACCGCGGTGGTCCAGGCCGTGATGCTGCCGGTGAACTACACGGACTTCGACCAAGGCATCGTGGAGGACGCCTTTGGCCCTTCGCTGGTCAAGGGTCCCCATCGGGCGTCAATGATCATGACGATCAGCCAGGCGGTACGCGGGGAGATGTGGGTCGAGAAGTGGGCCGGCGACGCCCGTGGCGGCTTCCCGGACAACCTGCGGATCCCGCAGTTCGGCCCGGTCTCCCGGGCACCGCGCTGGACGCAACCGGCTTCGCCGCAGCAGTGGATCCACACCGCCCTGCCGTACCGCGCGATGATCGCGGCGAAGACGAAGCCCTGGCCGGTCATCTTCCACGACGGCATCTGCGAATGGCGCAACCCGAAGGACTACCCGAAGCCCGCTGCGGTCACCTGCATCCCGGACCCGACCCCGCACTCGCTCGCCGCCTCCGGCACCGGCGGCAACTACCTGTCGAACGAGAGCATGTACCGGTCGAACCGGCTCCGACTCGCGCTCGGCGCGCGGAACGTGCCGGGCGGCCACCTGCACATCTCCTCGCTCATCTACCCCGCTGACCGGAACCGGCTGACCGGCCCCGAGTTCGAGCGCGACCGCAAGGCCGACGTCGACCAGACCGTCGCGCTCGTCGCCGCCGCGGCCCGCGCCGTGCGGCCCTAGCCCGTGGAACGCTCAGCCGCGACTACCACCACGGCCGCAGCTGACGCCCAGCTCAGCGGGCGGGCCAAGTTCGCCGGCGCGATGTTCCTCATGGCCACTTCGGCCATCGGGCCCGGGTTCCTCACCCAGACGACCACCTTCACCAACCAGCTCATGGCGGCGTTCGCGTTCGCGATCCTCGCGTCGATCCTCGTGGACATCGCGATCCAGCTCAACGTCTGGCGGGTGGTGGGCGTCTCCGGCCGCCGCGCCCAGGACCTCGCGAACAGCGTTGTCCCGGGTGCCGGCTACCTGCTTGCCGCGTTGGACGTGCTGGGCGGGCTGGTGTTCAACATCGGCAACATCGCCGGCACATCGCTGGGGCTGAAGGCGATCTTCGGACTCGACGTCCGCGTCGGGGCGTCCATCTCAGCCGCGGTGGCCATCGCGGTCTTCCTGGTGCGCCGCGCCGGCGTCGCGATGGACCGCATCGTGATCGTCCTCGGCATCGTGATGATCCTGCTCACGGTGTGGGTCGTCGTGAAGACGGGACCCCCGGTCGGCGACGCGCTGCGCGAGACCGTCGCGCCGGCCACCATCGACTTCCTCGTCATCACGACGCTCATCGGCGGAACGGTCGGCGGCTACATCGTCTACGCCGGCGCGCACCGGCTCGTGGACAACGGGATCAAGGGGCAGCGCTACGTGCCCGAGATCACCCGCAGCTCGATCATCGGAGTGGCGATCACCGCGGTGATGCGGGTCCTGCTCTTCCTGGCGATCCTCGGTGTGGTGGCCGGCGGCGCCAAGCTCGACGCCTCGAACCCCACCGCCTCGGCCTTCCAGCAGGCACTTGGTACGACTGGCAAGATCATCTTTGGGGTCGTGATCTGGTCGGCGGCGGTCACGTCGGTGATCGGCGCGTCGTATACCTCGGTCTCGTTCCTCAAGGTCATCGGTCCCGTGGTGGCCCGGTACGAGCGGTGGGTCGTCTGCGCGTTCATCTTCGTCTCGACGGTGATCTTCATCATCGCCGGCACGACGCCGGTCAAATTGCTGATCTTCGCCGGCGCCTTCAACGGACTGATCCTGCCCGTCGGGCTCGGGCTGCTGCTCTGGGTCGCCGCACGCCGCCACGACCTGCTCGACGGATACCACTATCCGCGCTGGCTCGTCGGCATCGGCGTGGTGGCCTGGGCCATGACGATCTACCTGGGTTACAACTCCCTCACTGGCCTCGGGAAATTGTTCTGACCGGCCGTACGGTAAGCGGCATGGACCTCAACAGCGACCTCGGCGAGGGGTTCGGCAGCTGGACGCTGGGCGACGACGGCGCCCTGCTCGACGTCGTGACCAGCGCCAACGTGGCCTGCGGCTTCCACGCCGGGGACCCGACGATCCTGCGCCGGACGTGCGCGATGGCGGCCGAGCGCGGCGTAGTGATCGGGGCGCAGGTCGGCTACCGCGACCTGCCTGGCTTCGGTCGGCGCTTCATCGACGTCGAGCCGACGGAGCTCACCAACGACGTGCTCTACCAGATCGGCGCCCTCGAGGCGATGGCCCGGGTTGCCGGCACCCGCGTCGGCTACGTGAAGCCGCACGGCGCCCTTTACAACACCATCGTCCACCACGAGGAGCAGGCGGCCGCGGTCACGGACGCCGTGTCCCGCTACGACTCGGGCATGCCCGTGCTCGGCCTGCCCGGTTCGGCGTGGCTGCGCCTGGCCGGGGAGGCGGGACTGCCCACCGTCCTCGAGGCGTTCGCCGACCGGGCGTACACGCCGGAAGGCACGCTGGTATCGCGTCGTGAGCCGGGGGCGGTGCTGCACGACGCCGAGGCCATCGCCGCTCGCTGCGTGCGGTTCGCCACCCAGGGAGAGGTCGAGGCGGTCGACGGAAGCGTCGTGGCGGTCCGCCCGCAGTCGATCTGCGTGCACGGCGACACCCCCGGTGCGGTGGCGATCGCTGGGGCGGTCCGTGCGGCGCTCGAGAAGGCGCAGGTCGAGATCACCGCCTTTACGGGGGCCGCGGCCCGGTGAGGGTGCTGCCGTGCGGTGACACGGCGCTCCTCGTCGAGGTCGACACCCTCGACGAGGTGCTCGGCCTGGCAGCGGCGCTTCGGGAGGACCTCCCGGCGGGGGTAACCGAGCTGGTGCCCGCTGCTCGCACCCTGCTGCTGATCTGCCGGCCGGACCTGAAGGACCTCAGCGCGATCGCCGACGTCGTACGTCGGACGCCGGTGCAGGCGGGCACCCCGCCGGCGGTCGGGCACGTCGAGGTCCCCGTCCGGTACGACGGCGAGGACCTGCACGACGTCGCGACGCTCACCGGACTCGGCGAGCGGGACATCGTCGAGCGGCACCTCGCCGCGGAGTGGACCGTCGCCTTTTGCGGGTTCTCCCCCGGCTTCGGTTACCTGGTCGCCGGATCGGACTGGCCGCAGGTGCCGCGCCGGGACAGCCCGCGCACGAAGGTCCCGCCGGGCTCGGTGGGCCTGGCCGGGGAGTTCAGCGGGGTGTACCCGCGCGAGTCCCCGGGCGGGTGGCAGCTGATCGGGCGGACCGAGCTCCCGATCTTCGACCTCACTGCGGACCCGCCGGCACTGCTGCGTCCCGGGGTCCGGGTGCGGTTCGTGGAGGAGACGTGAGGCGGCGCGGCCTGACGGTCCTGGCCGCGGGTGCCCTTTCGACCGTGCAGGATCGCGGGCGGCCCGGCCTGGCCGAGCTCGGGATCGGCCGCTCCGGTGCCGCAGACCGCCGGTCGCTGGCGCTGGCCAACCGCCTCGTCGGCAACGCGGCCTCCGCAGCCGGCATCGAGGTGACCTTCGGTGGCCTCGCGGTGCAGGCCCGCGGCGAGCTCCTCGTCGCCGTGACCGGAGCGCCGTGCGCGTTGGACACCCGGCCGACGGGGGACGCGGGGAGCAACGCGCCGTTCTACCTGCGCGACGGCGATCGGCTGTTCTTCGGGCCGCCCCGCACCGGCCTGCGGACCTACGTCGCCGTACGCGGCGGGATCGACGTGCCGCCCGTCCTCGGCTCCCGCAGCACCGACCTGCTCGCCGGCGTCGGACCCGAGCGACTCACCGAGGGTACCGACCTCGTGGTCGGAAACGAGGTCGCCGGCGAGCCGTCCGTCGACCTGGCCGCCGTCGCGGACCCACCCGACGGGGTCGTCGACGTGTCCGTCGTACCCGGTCCGCGGGACGACTGGTTCGTCAGTTCTGCCCTCGGGGTGCTGACGGGGCAGCCGTACGAGGTGACCAGCGAGAGCAACCGGATCGGCATGCGGTTGCAGGGCCCGGAGCTGGCGCGCGCCCGCGACGACGAGCTGCCGAGCGAGGGGATGGTGCCGGGGTCGCTGCAGGTTCCGCCGAGCGGGCGCCCGACGCTCTTCCTCGCCGATCATCCGGTCACTGGGGGCTACCCCGTCATCGCCGTCGTCGCCCGGTCCGACGTCGACCGGGCGGCCCAGGCTCGGCCGGGGCAACCGTTGCGATTCCATCTTTCGCGTGGACAAGCTCGCTAGGAGACGATGGCCGCCATGGCGATGCGGGTCGACATCCGGGTGCCGGTGGGCGCTCCGCTGCCGAGCATCGTGGAGTTCGCCCAGCGCTGCGAGGACGCCGGTCTGCACGGCATCGGCGTGCACGACCACCACCACACCGGGCGCGACGTCTACCTGACCCTGGCGGCGGTCGCCCAGCAAACCGCGAGTCTGTTCCTGTACCCGGCGACGTCGAACACCGTCGTACGTCCCCCGCTGCTCCTCGCAGCACTCGCGAACTCGCTGAGCGAGCTCGCGCCCGGTCGGGTGATGCTGACGCTCGCCCCCGGCTTCCTCTCGGTCGAGAAGGCCGGCCTGGCGAGCGGCAAGCGGGAGCAGGTGCGGCAGGTCGTTCGCGCCGTCCGGGAGCTGCTCGGGCAGGGCCGAACCGTGGTGGACGGCGTAGCACTGGAGCTGTTCCACCACCCGGCGGAGCCGGTCGAGGTGCTGCTGCTCGCGTCCGGACCCAAACTGCTCGAGCTGGCCGGCGAGGTCGCTGACGGTGTGCTCATGCTCGTCGGGCTCGATCCGGCCGCGGTGGAGGCGGCGCGCGCGTACGTACGCCAAGGCGCCGAGCGTGCCGGCCGCGACCCGGCAAGTCTCCGTGAGGTCCTGATCGTCCCGATCGCCGTCGGCGAGCCGGAGGTGGCGACGTCGTGGCCGCGAACCTGGTTCCGCGACGGCCAGCCCTGGCTGCGCTACCCCAGCGCGTCCAACCTGCGGTGGCTCCGGCACGCCGGCATCGACATCCCCGACGACCACCGCCCGGCGGACATCTCACCCGCCCTCGCTGCGCGAATCTGCGACGCCTTCGGCCTCTTCGGGCCCGCGGAGCACTGCGCGGACCGGCTGCTGCGGGCCCGCGCCCAGGTCGGCGTCGAGCACGTCTTCCTCTTTCCGGCGCACTCGTGGGCGAGCGCGTACGACGTCCCGGCGGCAGAGGTCGAGGCCTTCGCCCGGGTCATCGGGCCGCGGCTGGCGGCCGCGGGCTAGGCGGGGTGGGCCTCTTGTCCTTGGGCGGCTGCGCCACTCCTGGGCAAGCAGCGCGTAGACGAACAGGTCAGCCCAGGCCCCCTTGAACATCTCACTGCTGCGGTGGTGGGCCTCCTGGCGCATGCCCAGGCGGGCGGCCAGCCGCGCTGAGGCGCTGTTGCGAGCGTCCATGCGAGCGATGACCCGATGCAGTTCGAGATCGTCGAATGCCAAGTCCAGCACCGCTGCGCAGGCCTCGGTGGCGTACCCACGCCCTGCAACGGCGGGATGGAAGACGTAGCCGATCTCCCCGCCGGCGTGGCGGGCGGAGTGGAAGAACAGCACAACGTCGCCGATCAGGCGCCCACTGGCGGCCAGCTCCGCGCCCAGCGTCAGCCCTTGGCCTTCGGCGGTGATCTCCCGACGGCCCAAGTCGCCCGACAACCGCCTAGCCAGAACATCCTCGGCCATAGGTTCGAACGGCAGGTAGCGGCACACCTCGGCGCAGCCGCGGTAGGCCAGCAGCGCGTCGGTGTCGTCCGCAGTGAGTGGTCGCAACCTCAGCCGCGGGGTGTTGATCGGGTAGGTCGGCAGGAATCTCACAGGCTGATCATGCCCAGCACCGGCGCAAGGTGTCTGCACCGCAGGCTCCTGGACGGAGCTTGACTAAGTAGGTAGGAGCTCGGGCGCCCGGTCAGCGAAGGAGGAGGGTGAGTACGTCGGCGGCTGCCCGGTCCGGTGGAAACACGGGGTAGAGCACGTACTCGACATGGCCGTCCTTGATGACCAGCGTGAGACGACGTAGCAGCGTCATGCCGTCGACAGTGAGGGTCGGTAGCCGGAGGACGTGGGCGAAGCCAAGCTCGGCGTCGCTGAGCAGCGGGTAGGGGAGGCGCAAGCGAGTGACCACCTCGCGCTGGTAGTCGGTGTCCTGCGTCGACAGTCCGTAGACGTCGGTGTGGAGGTCGGCGAACTGCTCGGACAGGTCACGGAAGGAGCATGCCTCTGGTGTGCATCCTCGAGCTCCCGGGATCATGTCCCAGCCGGTCGGGGGCTCCACCTCAGGACGCCCGGTTCTGGGGTAGGCGAAGACCACCAGACGCTTGCCGCGGCTGCAGTCGTGGAGATTGACGCTCCCGCCGCTCGTGGCGGGCAGCGCGACGCCCGGCACGGACATGCCCACGAGGTGATCCGCCGCACCATCGTCCACGGGGATCGGCAGGTCCTCGGGGAGCACAGCAGGGTCCTGACTCATGGCCGATACGGTAGGACGTTGGGCAGCCACAGTCGCATCTTGCCGTCGCGCTGCCCGGCGCGGTCAAAGCAGTCGTCGGCGGTGACGCTGAGACAACGTGTCTGCATCATCGGTAGCGACGTACACCCCGAAGGTTCCGGGCTGCGGCCACTGGTCGCTGTCGCCGCGTGAGCCAGACCTGGGGCGGTGGAGTGGTGTTGGTCACGCTCCCGAGGTAGTCCGGGGATCCTGCTCCGGGACAGTCTTGCCTGACCTCGCGCTGCTCAGCCCGCGTCAACGAGCGGTACGTCGTAGGCAGCGAAGCGGCGATCGGCGGTCATGATCGTCAACTGCTCCGAACGGGCCTGCGCGATGAGCAGCCGGTCGAACGGGTCACGATGATGCATCGGCAAGTCCGCCACCCCGAGGCCATGATCGGCGTCGAGCCGCAGGACCTGGACGCCGCTGTGCAGCACGTGCTCTCGCAGCTCTCGCGGAACCGAAAGCTTGCCGATCGCTGCTTTCACGCCGATCTCTGCGAACGACACGACGCTGAACAGCAAGTCGGTAGCCTGCTCGATCGCCTCTCGTGCGGCCGGCGAGACGGTTCGTGACCCTTCCAGTTCCCAGAGCACGACATGCGTGTCCAGCAGTAGCCTCACGTCGGCTCGTCGTACAGCTCGTCGAGTTCGGCGCCGGTGAACTCGAAGTCGTCGGCGATCGAGATGCGACCGGCGAGAGAACCGCGCGCCGCCAGGAACCGCGACCCAGGTGTGGCCGGTTCGATCCAGGTAAGCCGCGCCACGGGAACGCCGTCGCGGGCAATCTCGACAACCTCCCCGGCTTCCACCCGCGCGAGCAGCTTCGAGAGGTCCGTCTTAGCTCGACCGACATTCACGAGCATGCCGCAAGCGTACCTTCTTGGCCAAGGCTAGCCAAGACGATGTCTGTCCAGCTGAAGCCCACCAGCCCATGTGCCGCATGACGCGGTGGCATCGCCCGCCATGTCGGCCGCGGGACGGCGGGAGCCTAGCGTTGACGGCGCCCGCCGAGGAGAGGACCCAGGATGACGACCGCCAGCACCCTCGACCCGCGCACGGTTGCGCCCGCGCAGGCCCGCGCCGCCTTCCGCACGGGCACCGCCGCGACGACGACCGGTTGGTGCCAGGGCTACACCCAGGCCAACCTGGTCGCGATCCCCCGCGACTGGGCGTACGACCTGCTGCTCTTCGCGCAGCGCAACCCGAAGCCCTGCCCGATCCTCGACGTAACCGACGCCGGGGCGACAGCGACGCCGATGGCACCCGGCGTCGACCTGCGCACCGACCTACCGCGCTACCGGGTCTGGCGCGACGGCGAACTCGTCGACGAGCCGACCGACGTCACGGCGCTGTGGCGGCAGGATTTGGTGACGTTCCTGATCGGATGCAGCTTCAGTTTCGAAACCGGGCTGATCGAGGCCGGCGTACCACTGCGGCACATCGCCGAGGGCCGCAACGTCGCGATGTACCTCACCGACCGGCAGTGCCGGCCGGCCGGCCGCCTGCACGGACCTCTGGTGGTGTCCATGCGGCCGATTCGGGCGTCGATGGTGCCTACCGCGGTGCAGGTGACGGCGCTGATGCCGGCCGTGCACGGCGCGCCGGTCCACGTCGGAGTTCCAGGGGCCCTCGGCATCGACGACCTCGGCCGGCCGGACTTCGGCGATCCGGTCGACATCGCGGCGGACGAGGTGCCCGTCTTCTGGGCCTGTGGTGTCACCCCGCAGGCGGCGCTGATGGCCTCCCGGCCGCCGTTCGCCATCACGCACGCGCCAGGGAACATGCTCGTCACTGATGTCCCGGACAGCGAGTTCCGGCTGGCCTGAGCCGCCGGGTCAGCCGACGTCGAAGAGCCCGGGCGGCTCGGACGAAGGCGGTGCAACGCCGAGGTGCTCCCACGCGCCCGGCGTGGCGATTCGCCCACGCGGCGTCCTGGCGAGCAGCCCGGCCCGGACGAGGAACGGCTCCGCGACCTCCTCCACCGTCTCCGGCTCTTCCCCCACGGCTACCGCGAGCGTGCCGAGACCGACCGGCCCGCCGCCGAACCGACGGAGCAGCGCGTCGAGGACGGCGCGGTCGAGCCGGTCGAGCCCGATCTCGTCGACTTCGTAGAGCGCGAGCGCGGCTCGGGCCGACGGGAGGTCGACCACACCGTCGCCGCGTACCTCCGCGTAGTCGCGGACCCGACGCAGCAGGCGGTTGGCGATGCGTGGGGTGCCGCGGGACCGCCCGGCGATCTCCACCGCGGCGTCGGCTCGAAGGGCCACGCCGAGCAGGCCAGCCGAGCGGACGAGGACCCGCTCGAGCTCGTGCGGCGCGTAGAAGTCGAGGTGCGCCACGAAACCGAACCGGTCGCGCAGCGGTCCGGGCAGCAGGCCAGCTCGCGTCGTGGCACCGACCAGGGTGAACGGCGCGACGTCGAGCGGGATCGCGGTCGCGCCCGGGCCCTTGCCGACCACGACGTCGACCCGGAAGTCCTCCATAGCGACGTAGAGCAGCTCCTCGGCCGGCCGCGCCATCCGATGGATCTCGTCGAGGAAGAGCACTTCGCCTTCGCCGAGGGTCGAGAGCAGCGCTGCAAGGTCGCCGGCCCGCTCAATGGCCGGCCCGCTCGTCACCCGAAGCGGCGCGCTCATCTCCGCCGCGATGATCATCGCCATCGTCGTCTTGCCGAGGCCCGGTGGTCCGGAGAGCAGCACGTGATCCGGCGGCCGGCCGCGCCGGCGGGCACCTTCGAGCATGAGGGACAGCTGCTCGCGCACCCGGTGCTGGCCGATGAACTCCTCGAGCCGCTTCGGCCGCAGCGCCGCCTCAGCCGCACGGTCATCGGGCGCGGCGACCGCCGACACGACGCCTGCCTCCTCGCGGCCGGCGTACGCGCCGCTCACCGCGCGCCCAACAGCCGCAGTGCCGAGCGCAGCAGGGCCGCGACCGGCGGCGCCTCGCCCGCCACAAGCGCGGCCTCCGCCTCCCCGGACACGGCACTGGCTGCCTCGTCGGCCTCCCGGAGCGACCAGCCGAGCCCCACGAGACCGCTGCGTACCTGGTCGCGCCAGTCGGGTGACGCCCGACCCGGCATCGTGACCGCCGGCGAGGGGCCGGTCTCCGGCCCGAGCCGGTCGCGCAGCTCGAGCACGATGCGCTGCGCCCCCTTGCGGCCGATGCCCGGGACGAGCGTGAGCGCGGCGAGGTCCTCGGTGGTAACCGCCCGCCGGATAGCGTCGGGTCGGTGGACCGCCAGCGCCGCCTGCGCGAGCCGGGGGCCGACGCCACTCGCCGTCTGCAACAGCTCGAAGACCGTGCGCTCGTCGTCGTCGGCGAACCCGTAGAGCGTGAGCGACTCCTCTCGTACGACGAGGGCCGTCGCCAGCTGCGCCGGCTGGCCCACCCGCAGCCCTGCGAGCAGCGTGGGCGTGCAGGAGACGAACAGCCCGACGCCGCCAACCTCGACCACGGCGCCGTCGGGGGCGAGGGCGGTCACCCGGCCAGCCACGCTGGCGATCACGAGGTCGCCGCCCGCGCGACGGCCGCGCTGAGCTTGACCTGCGCGCCACCGCGCCAGAGCTGGCAGATCGCCAGCGCCAGCGCATCGGCCGCATCGGCTGGGCGCGGCGGGTCGGCGAGCCGCAGCAGCCGCGTCACCATGCTGGTGACCTGGGCCTTGTCGGCGCGTCCGTTGCCGGTGACCGCCGCCTTCACCTCACTCGGCGTGTGCAGGACGACCGGCAGGCCCAGCCGCGCGGCGCAGGTGATGGCGACGGCGCCGGCCTGCGCCGTGCCCATTACCGTCCGAACGTTGGCCTGGCTGAACACCCGCTCGACGGCCACCGCGTCGGGACGGTGGCGACGCAGCCAGCTCTCGACGATGGCCTCGAGGGCGACGAGGCGAACTCCGATGTCGTCGCCGGGCGGTGTGCGGACGACGTCGTACGCCACCGCGGCGAGCTGGCGCCCCGGTGCCCCCTCGACGACGCCTAGACCGCAGCGCGTCAGCCCGGGGTCGACGCCGAGCACACGTATCGAACACACGTTCGGCAGGGTAGCGAGGTGGGCCGACATATCGGCGCTTCGACACGCGGCCTCGCTCGCGGCGCCATCGTTCCTCAGCGGGTGGGACGCTCCCGGGGGCCGCGGCCACCGGGGCTTCGATCCGCCGAGCAAGAGTCTCCGGACGCTTCGCCGAGTCGACCTCGCCGACGGGAGCCGGGGCGCGGCAGCCGAACCGGCCGGTCGCGTCCGTGGCGATCTCCTTCGCCGCCGCTGTTGTTGCTGAAGGAACCGTTTGGAGATCGACAAGCCACCACGGGCAACGCGAAGGAGATCGTCCGGCGGTCAGGGCCCAAACCGGCTCGGTCGACCGGTCAGCCGGCCAGCGCCTCCAAGACGTCGTCCGCCACGTCGAAGTTCGCCCAGACGTTCTGTACGTCGTCGCAGTCCTCCAGCGCGTCGACTAGTCGCAGCACCCGCTTCGCCACGTCGTCCTCGAGCGGCACCGACACCGAGGGCAGCCACGACACGTCGGCCGACTCCACGGGCAGGCCAGCCGCCTGGCAGGCCAGGCGCACGGCGTGCGTGTCGGTCGCTTCGCAGACCACCTCGAACGCCTCCCCCAGGTCGTTGACCTCCTCGGCGCCGGCGTCGAGCACCGCGGCGAGCACGTCGTCCTCGGCCAAGCCGTCGCTGGGCACCAGCACGACACCCTTGCGGGCGAAGAGGTAAGCGACCGAGCCCGGGTCGGCCATCGTGCCGCCGTTTCGGGTCATCGCGGTTCGCACCTCGGATGCCGCCCGATTGCGGTTATCGGTCAGGCACTCCACGAGTAGCGCCACCCCGCCGGGCGCGTACCCCTCGTAGGTGATCGGCTGCCAGTCGGCGCCGCCCGCCTCGAGTCCGGCTCCCCGCTTGACCGCGCGGTCGATGTTGTCGTTGGGCACCGACTGCCCCTTGGCCTTGGCGATCGCGTCGGCGAGGGTCGGGTTGCCGGTGGGGTCGCCGCCACCCGTACGCGCCGCCACCTCGATGGTCTTGATCAGCTTGGCGAAGAGCTTGCCACGCCTGGCGTCGACCACCGCCTTTTTGTGCTTGGTGGTGGCCCACTTGGAGTGGCCGCTCATCCTGCGCCTGCCTTCACCATCGAGACGAATACCTCGTGCACGCGCGAGTCGCCGGTGAGCTCCGGATGGAACGAGGTGGCGAGCAGGTCGCCCTGACGCACGGCGACGATCGTACCGTCGACTCGCCCGCCCTCGACGCGCGCGAGGACCTCGACGTCCTCGCCGGCCGACTCCACCCACGGCGCTCGGATGAACACCGCGTGCACCGGGTCGTCGAACCCGCGCCAGGCGACGTCGGCCTCGAAGGAGTCGACCTGCCGGCCGAAGGCGTTGCGGCGTACGACGACGTCGAGGCCGCCGATGCTCGGCTGCGCCGGCTTCCCGTCGAGAATCGTGTCGGCAAGCAGGATCATCCCGGCGCAGGAGCCGTACGCCGGCATCCCCGCGGCGATCGCTTTCTGCAGCGGTTCCAGCAGGCCGAACGTCACGGCCAGCTTGCCGATGGTCGTGGACTCGCCGCCGGGTACGACGATCCCGTCGAGCCCGTCGAGCGCCTCCGGCCGCCGGAGGGCGAGCGCCGACGCACCTGCCAGCTCAAGCATCCGAAGGTGCTCGCGCACGTCCCCCTGCAGGGCCAGGACCCCGATGCGGGGAGCGTTCACCAGCCGCGGCTGGCGAGGCGCTGCTCGGGTGCGAGGTCGGACACGTTGATGCCGACCATGGCCTCGCCGAGCCCGCGGGAGACCTTGGCGACCATGTCCGGGTCGGCGTACATCGTGGTCGCCTCGACGATCGCCCGTGCGCGCTTGGCCGGGTCGCCGGACTTGAAGATGCCGGAACCGACGAAGACCCCCTCGGCACCCAGCTGCATCATCATCGCCGCGTCGGCCGGGGTGGCGATGCCGCCGGCGGTGAAGAGCACGACGGGCAGCGAACCGGTGCGGGCCACCTCCGCGATCAGCTCGTACGGCGCTCGTAGCTCCTTGGCCGCGGCGAAGAGCTCCTCGGCGCTCATCGTGGCGAGCCGGCGCAGCTCGGCACGGATCGAGCGCATGTGCCGGACCGCCTCGACGACGTTGCCGGTGCCGGCCTCGCCCTTGGACCGGATCATCGCCGCGCCCTCGCCGAGCCGGCGCAGCGCCTCGCCGAGGTTCGTCGCCCCGCAGACGAACGGGACGGTGAACTGCCACTTGTCGATGTGGTGCGCCTCGTCCGCCGGAGTGAGCACCTCAGACTCGTCCACGTAGTCGACGCCGAGCGCCTGCAGCACCTGGGCCTCGACGCAGTGGCCGATGCGGGCCTTGGCCATGACCGGGATGGACACCGCGCCGACGATCCCGTCGATCATGTCCGGGTCGCTCATCCGGGCCACGCCGCCCTGGGCGCGGATGTCGGCCGGCACCCGTTCCAGCGCCATGACGGCAACAGCGCCGGCGTCCTCCGCGATGCGCGCCTGCTCGGGCGTGACGACGTCCATGATGACGCCGCCCTTGAGCATCTCGGCCATGCCGCGCTTCACGCGGGCGGTGCCACTGATCGGACCGGGGACGGCTTCGGGGCTGGACACGGCGAACCTCGCTGGATCGGGAACGCTCTCATCGTACGGCGAGCGCATCCGGCCGCAATGCCGGCAACCGTCCGGGAGGTCAGGGGCTGCGCACGTTCAGGGCTTACGCAGCGGCAGTCCGTTGCGCACGAGCAAGATCCACGTCTGCCCCGGTCGGAGCAGCAGGTCACGCCCGGCCGCGCTACGAAAGCGCGTGCCGCCGGTGGCCTTCGGGCGGCTCCACCGGCCGGAGTAGGCGCGGCCGTCCCGGAAGACGGTGACCTTTCCGGAGCCGACACTGACGGTGAAGGGCGAGACGTTGCCGTTGACGTCGTGGAAGCGCGACCCGCGCACCTTGACGTACTGCACGACCACGTTCGCCGGGGCGATCTGCCCGCCGCCGGCAAGAAGAGACTTGCGGCCGTCCATCGACAGCCGCCACCGGTGCGTCCGCGGGTCGTAACGCACGGCCGCGGAGGCGTAAGGCCCGAACCGCACGGAGAAGCCGAGACTGGCTCGGCCGCCGGTCGGTACCGGGGCGCCGAAGCGCAGCCCGATGTCACGCGCCTTTACCGGCTTCTTCGCGGCCAGCACCGTCGCCGGCCGGACGAAGAGGTTGTAGGGCATCGGCCGGCCGAAGTCGCGGAAGTACGCGCGGCTCAGCACGTCGAAGCCGGCGTCGACGACGGGCGCCCGACGCACGGCTCGCAGGACGCCGCGGTTGGCGCCGGAGTAGGCGAGAGCGACGCGGCCGTACTGCCGGAGCAGCTCGAGGTCGCTCTCGCGGGCGCTGCGGGTCGGGCCGACGACGGCCGGCGGGTGCGAGGAAAAGACCGCCAGCAGCCGAGTGAGCTCACCCTCGACCTCTTCGACGTAGACGATGTCGGCCGACCCCAGCCCTACCTGCGGATGTGATGGGCCGGTATTGTCGATCTTCACGGCCAACACGGGCCGGCCCAGCCCGGCCGGCGAGCCGTTGAGGCCGGCGGCTCCGACGGGCGCGGCGGGCGTCGGCCTCGCCGCCCCACTGGGCGACGGCGCGGGCGACGACGGTGTGGGGCTGGCGGCGACCGGCTGGCGCCCCGAGTGGCAGCCGGCGACGAGCAGCGCGGGGACGACGCTACCCGCCAGGAGCATCCCGGACAGGCGCGACGGACGCATCGGTCCAAGGTAGAACGACAGCGCGCCGCCTCGCCGCCCGACGCGCGGGATCAGCGCGGCTGGGCCGACGGGAAGCCGGCGAGGGCCTCGGGCGGGGTGTCGTCGATCTCGAAGAACGACCCGGCAGGCGCGTGCCCGGCGAGCCGAAGCCACCGCACGAGTCGACGCTCGTGGACGGCCGTGGTGTCGCGCACCGCGTCGTTGTAGAACCGCCTGGCGAGCACGATACGGCTGGCGGCGATCGCCAGGTCGTCGAGCAGAGGCCGCAGGTCGTCGTCCGCATCCGGCAGGTGGCCGTCCGGACCCGGCAGGTGGCCGTCCGGACCCGACAGGTGTCCGTCCCGACCCGGCAGCCCCGCGACCGCCGTGTGCAGGGCGCGTGAGAGGTCGTTCTCAGCGGGCTCGCGCTCCCCGGCGCCCGCGGTCGAGGCGGCCCGGGCGGCGGTGCCGAGCGCCCGCGCGTCGCGCTTGGGCAGCAGGTCTCGCCGGGCGGCGTACTCGGCGACGGCGGCTGCGGCCGCCGCGCGGCGCACCAGCTGCGCATCGAGCGAGGCCCGCGCGCCGTCGGTGCGCGCGTGCAGTCGGTCGAGGCGTCCGGCGAGCCAGGTCAGGTACGTCGCGATGACTACGACGGCGGCCACGACCGCCACGACGACCAGCACGGTTAGCCGTCCGCGGTCGGCCGGATCAGCGGAACCGGCTCCGGCGGCTGCTGTGCGGCCACCAGCCGGACGGCCTCGTAGACCTGCTCGACGGAGCAGGCGACGGCCGACCAGTCGTAGGCCGACACCAGCTCAGCACCCGCGGCGACCAGCGCCGACCGCTGCCTCGGGTCGTCGAGCAGGTCAGCGAGTACGCCAGCCAGGGCCGCCGCGTCGCCGACCGGGAACTGCCTCCCGACCCGCCCGTCGTCGAGGACGCTCCGGAACGCGTCGAGGTCGCTCGCGACGACCGGCGTTCGGGCGGCCATCGCTTCGAGCAGCACAATGCCGAAGCTCTCACCGCCGGTATTGGGCGCCACATAGATGTCGACCGACTGGAAGAAGCGGACCTTGTCCTCCTCCGACACCCGGCCGAGGAGGACGACCCGATCGCGCAGGCCGGCGGCTACCTGTTCGCGGACCTCATCGACGTTCCCAGGCCCCGCCACCAGCAGCCGCAGGCCGGGCCGGTCGGGAGCCAGCCGGCCGAAGGCGTCGAGCAGCACCGCGATGCCCTTGCGCGGCTCGTCGATGCGGCCGAGGAAGCCGATCGCCCCACCGCTGCCCGGCCACCCCGCCAGCGCCGTCCCGCCGGCGTAGGCCGCGACATGAACCCCGTTGGGGATGACGATCGCGTCGCCGCCGACGTGCTCGACCACCGTTTTGCGCGCGGCGAGGGAGACCGCGATCCGCCCCTGAATCTTCTCCAGCTGCGGCTGCAGCGCCGGCGAGAGCGCCGAGAGCACCCGCGACCGGGGGTTGGCGGCGTGGAAGGTGGCGACGATGGGCCCGCTCGCCTGGAGCAGGGTCATCTGCGAGAGGGAGAGCGCCTCCGGCGAGTGCAGGTGCAGGACGTCGAAATGCCCCTCGCGCAGCCAGCGGCGAGCGCGCCGCGCCGACATCGGTCCGAAGACGAGGCGAGCCACCGAGCCGTTGTAGCGGACCGGCACAGTGCGTCCGGCCGGGACGACGTACGCCGGCAAGGGCTGCTCGTCGTCGTCGACCGGTGCGAGCACCGAGACGTCGTGGCCGAGCTCGATCAGCGCCTCGGCCAGGTCGCGGATGTGGGCCATCACCCCGCCCGGCACGTCCCACGGGTAAGGGCAGACGAGCCCGACCCTCATGCCGAAGCCCCGGTCAGGGCCGGGTCGAGGTCGGCGACCCACAGCCGCTGCAGCATGTGCCAGTCGGCCGGATGCGCCGCGATGCTCTCGGCGAAGGCGTCGGCCATGCCCTGCGTCATGGCGGTCACCCGTTCCCGACGGGTGCCGCCCTCGGGGGGAAGAACCTGCGGATGGATGCGTCCGCGCCAGCCGCGCCCGTCCTCGGCGTACCAGAGCGTGCACGGCAGCAGGGCCGCTCCGGTCGACACGGCCAACGCCGCCGGTCCGGCCGGCAGGCGCGCGGGCTCGCCGAAGAACGACACCTCGACGCCGGTCGCGGTGAGGTCGCGGTCGGCTAGCAGGCAGAGCACGCCGCCGGCGCGCAGCCGCCTGGCCAGCTCGGCGAAGACGTTCATCCCACCGGTGAGCGGCAGCACCTCCATGCCGATCGACTCGCGGAACGCGACGAACCGCTCGAAGAGCGACTCCGGCGAGAGCCGCTCGGCAACCGTGGTGAATGGCACGCCGGTACGCACGAGCCACGCGCCGCCGTGGTCCCAGTTGCCGGTGTGCGGCAGCGCCACGATGACGCCTCGCCCGGTCGCGACCGCCCGGCGCAGCACGTCGTCGTCGAGAAGGTGCATCTCCCGGACGATCCGCTCCGGGGAAAGGACCGGCAGCCGAAAGACCTCCATCCAGTAGCGGAGGTAGGACCGCATCCCGGCCCGGCTCAGCGCGCGGAGCTCGCCGTCGTCGGTGGGCGAGGAGACCCGTCGTAGGTTTGCCTCGAGCCGGCGTACGGCGGGTCCACGTCGCCACCACGCGACGTCGGCGATGAGCTGGAAGAGGCGGCGGGCGACGCCTTCGGGCAGCGCCTTGACGAGGGCCCAGCCCGCGACGTAGGCGGCGTCGACCAGGCGGCCGGTCACGCTCGGGGCACCTCCGCAGCGCTCGACACCTGGCGCCGGACGACGGCGAACCGCTGCCCCACGGTAACCGTGCTCGCGACGGCAAGCAGCCACAGGGCGCCGATCCGCAGTACGTCGAGGTCGAGCAGCCCGGACAGGCCGGTCGCGACGAGGATGACGACGAGCCGCTCCGACCGCTCAGCGATCCCGACATCGCAGCGCAGCCCGAGGCCCTCGGCGCGGGCGCGGACGTACGACGTGAGCGCCCCGGCGACCAGGCAGTAGAGCGCGAGCCCCGTGAGTAGCAGGTCGTTCCCGCGACCGGCGTAGTAGAGCACCAGCCCGCCGAAGACCGCCGCGTCACCGACCCGGTCGAGCGAGGAGTCGAGGAAGGCCCCCCACCGGGTGCCGCCGCCGCGCACCCGGGCGAGCGCGCCGTCGAGCATGTCGGACAAGACGAATGCCGTGATGACGACCGTGCCGAGGAAGAACGAGCCGCGTGGATAGAAGACGAGGGCGGCGACACTGACCCCGGCTGTGCCCACGAATGTCACCACGTCCGGCCTCACTCCGGCGCGGGCGAGCCCCGCCGCGACCGGCGTGAGCGCGCGTGCGAGCGGCGCACGCACGATGTTGAGCATGACCTTCCGATCGCTGCTGATGCCCGAGCCCGCCGCGGCCACGGCCGCGAACCGGCGCCGAGTCTACTGGTCGGCGACGCCGTCACCCCTCGTCGCCGCGCGTACCTCTTGTGGACAGTGCCGCTCGGGGTGAAGGCTCGTGGCGACCAGACAGCACCCATCCGTGGAGGCGGACGATGGCAGAGAAAGGCGCTCAGACCGCCGGCAGAGCACCGATGGCCGACCAGCCGGCCAAGGTACGTAACGTCGTGCTGGTCGGCCATTCCGGGGCGGGCAAGACGATGCTCGCCGAAGCGCTGCTCGCAGCGACCGGCACCGTGTCACGGGCCGGCCGGGTCGAGGACGGTACGACGGTCGCCGACTACGACGAGGCCGAGGTGCGCCAGCAACGCTCGGTTTCCCTTGCGCTCGCACCGTTCGTCCATGACGACATCAAAGTCAACCTGCTCGACGCGCCCGGCTACGCCGACTTCGTGGGCGACCTGCGGGCCGGCTTGCGCGCCGCCGACGCCGCGCTGTTCGTCGTGTCCGCCGTCGATGGCGTCGACGGCACGACCCGGATGCTGTGGGACGAGTGCGCGGGGGTGGGCATGCCGCGGGCGGTCGTCGTGTCCAAGGTCGACTCCCCGCGGGCCGACTTCGAAGCGATGGTGGAGATCTGCCAGCGGGTGTTCGGCGCCGGCGTACTCCCGCTGTATCTGCCGATGCACACCGACGACGGCGGTGTGGGCGGCCTGATCGGTCTGCTCTCGCAACGGGTCTTCGACTACTCCACTGGTGGTCGCGTCGAACGCGATCCGGATCCGGAGCACCTGCCGCTGATCTCCGACGCGCGCACCGCGCTCATCGAGGGCATCATCGCCGAGAGCGAGGACGAGTCCCTCATGGACCGTTACCTCGGCGGTGAGGACATCGAGTTCAAGGTGCTCGTCGACGACTTGGAGAAGGCGGTGGCGCGCGGCTCGTTCTATCCCGTGCTGCCGTTCGCCGCGACGACGGGGCTCGGGGCCGCGGAGCTGCTCGAGCTGTTGACCAGCGCCTTCCCGTCGCCGCTCGAGCACGAGCTGCCGGCGGTGACCCGCCCGGACGGCCGTCCGCACGACCCGCTTGCCTGCGACCCCGCCGGCCCGCTGGTGGCCGAGGTCGTCAAGACGACTACGGACCCGTACGTCGGGCGCATCTCGCTTGTCCGGGTCTTCTCCGGAACGCTGCGGCCCGACACGGTCGTCCACGTATCCGGGCACGGGCTCGCCGACCGCGGTCACGCCGACCACGACGTCGACGAGCGGGTGGGGGCGCTGTCCTCGCCGCTGGGCAAGGCGCAGCGGCCGATGGCGCACTGCATCGCCGGCGACATCTGTGCTATCGCCAAGCTGACTCGCGCCGAGACCGGCGACACCTTGTCCGGCAAGGACGAGCCGCTGCTCATCGCGGCCTGGGAGATGCCCGAACCCCTGCTGCCGGTGGCGATCCATGCGAAGTCCAAGGCCGACGAGGACAAGCTCTCGCAGGGACTGTCCCGGCTCGTGGCGGAGGATCCGACACTGCGGTTGGAGAACAGCCAGGAGACCAACCAGCTGGTCCTGTGGTGCATGGGCGAGGCGCACACCGACGTCCTGCTCGACCGACTCAAGACCAAGTACGGCGTCGAGGTCGAGAGCGTCAGCCTTCGGGTGCCGCTGCGTGAGACGTTCGCCGGTTTGGCCAAGGGCAAGGGACGCCACGTCAAACAGTCCGGCGGCCACGGGCAGTACGCGATCTGCGACATCGAGGTGGAACCGCTGCCGTCCGGTGCGGGCTTCGAGTTCGTCGACAAGGTCGTCGGCGGCGCCGTACCGCGGCAGTTCATCCCGTCGGTCGAGAAGGGCCTGCGGGCGCAGATGGAGAAGGGGGTCGGCGCCGGCTACCCAGTCGTCGACCTGCGGGTCACCCTCGTCGACGGCAAGGCCCACTCCGTCGACTCCTCGGACATGGCCTTCCAGATCGCCGGCGGCCTGGCGCTTCGGGACGCGGTCAAAGCGGGTCAGGTGCTCCTGCTCGAGCCGGTGCTGGAAGTCTCCGTCCTCGTGCCGGACGACTACGTCGGAGCGGTCATGAGCGACCTCTCGTCGCGCCGGGGCCGGGTGACCGGCACGGAGCCCGTCGGCACCGGCCGCAGCCTGGTGAAGGCGGAGGTGCCGGAGACGGAGGTGGTGCGGTACGCCATCGACCTGCGCTCGATCTCGCACGGCACCGGCGCCTTCACCCGGCGCTACGTCCGGCACGAGCCGATGCCGCACAACGTCGCGCAGAAGGTGATGGCGGAGGCCGAGTCGCCGTAGCGGCAGATGATCGTCCGAGTGACGGTCCGAGGACCTGTCCGAGGAGAGCTGGGCGCACCACCTGCGGAAGCGCAGTAGAAGTTCCTCGGACGATCACTCGGACAATCTTGATGGTGGCTGGGCGTCTATCAGCTGCGGCACCCCACAGGGCTCGGCTCGGCGTCGATCAGCTAGTCCTTTCGGGCGGTTCCGCCCTTCTCCGCTGTCCTCCACACTGTGTTCGGGGAGGACGGCAAGATCATGGATCGCAGGGAACTGCTGCGCCGGGGGGCGTTGGTGGCGGGCGGTACGGTGGCCGGTGCCGTCGGTCGGCCGCATGTGGCGACGGCGACGCCGGCCCCGCCGATGTTCGCCGGGCGACACGAGGACGAGCACGAGCTCACGGCTCTGACGATGACATGGCGGGTAGTGACCGACCGCAAGCTGGTCGCGCTGACCTGCGACGACGGGCCGACGACGACGTACACGCCGGCGCTGCTCGCCACGCTGCGCGAGTACGGCGTACGGGTGACGCTCTACCTCGTCGGCTCCTCGGTGGCCAAGAATCCGGCGCTCGTGCGGGCAGCCGCCCACGACGGGCACGGACTCGGTAACCACACCTGGAGCCACGTCGACCTCGGCCGGGTCGACGAGCGCCGGGCCTATGAGCAGCTGCACCGCACCCATGAGGCGATCGAGCGCGCCGCCGGTCGGCCGCCGACGACGCTGCGGCCACCCTTCGGCCGGATCGGCGGGCCGGCGCTTCTGGCAGCCGGGCGGATGGGCTACCCAGTCGTGATGTGGTCGATGGAGATGCACGAGAGGACAGCCACGGCCGAGCAGAACGCGGCGCACGCCGTGAGCGCCGTCACACCCGGCACGATTTTCCTGGCGCACGACGGCGGCCCCGGGCCGCACTCGGTCGGCATCCGTGCGCTGCCGGCGATGATCGAAGGCTTGCGGGCCCGCGGGTTCGAGTTCGTCACGGTCCCCGAGCTGCTGGCGGCGGGCGCCGTACCTCGCCAGCGCACCTGACGGCCCGACCCGAGGGCCGGGGCGCCGTCAGGCCGACCAGGCGGCGGCGAGCAGTTCCCTCGTCTCCGGCAGGAGCTGGGGCAGCACCTTTGTCTGGCCGACGACCGGCATGAGGTTCGTGTCGCCGCCCCACCGCGGGACGACGTGCTGGTGCAGGTGGGCGGCGATCCCGGCACCCGCGATCGCGCCGAGGTTCATCCCGACGTTGAACCCCTGGGCACCGCTCGCCGAACGCAGGGTCTCCAGCGCCCGCTTGGTATACGCCGAGACCTCGGCCGTCTCGTCGCCGGAGAGCTCGGTGTAGTCGGCGACATGCCGATAGGGCAGGACCAATAGATGCCCGGCGTTGTAGGGGTAGAGGTTGAGGACGGCGTAGACCCGCTCGCCGCGCGCGAGAATGAGGCCGTCCTCGTCCGACATCGTGGGGATCCGGCAGAACGGGCAGTCGGCGTCCGACGCCGGCTTGCCCTCGCCCTGGATGTAGGCCATCCGGTGTGGCGTCCACAGGCGTTGCCAGGCGTCGGGTACGCCGGCGCCGTACTGCTCGAGCAGCTCCATCAGGCGCGGGACTCGATGGCCTCGACGATCTCGGCGGTCGCCTCGTCGACCGCGACGCCCCGCTTCTCCTCGCCGCTGCGATAACGAAAGGACACCGCGCCGGCCTCGACGTCGCGATCGCCGGCGATGAGCATGAACGGCACCTTCTCGTGCTGCGCGTTGCGGATCTTCTTCTGCATGCGCTCGTCGCTGTCGTCGACCTCGACGCGTACGCCGAGGGCCCGCAGCCGCTGGGCGACCATCGCGAGGTAGGGCACGTGCCGCTCGGCGATCGGGATGCACCGCACCTGCACCGGCGCGAGCCAGGCCGGGAATGCGCCGGCGTAGTGCTCGAGCAGGATCGCGAAGAACCGCTCGACCGACCCGAAGAGCGCCCGGTGGATCATCACCGGCCGCTGCCTGGTGTTGTCTGCGGCCTGGTACTCCAGGGCGAAACGCTGTGGGAACTGGCCGTCCAGCTGGATCGTCGCCATCTGCCAGCTGCGCCCGAT
>JBBSIN010000021.1:0-33906 GCA_038232055.1 Mycobacteriales bacterium | reverse complement strand
GGGCAGCGGCGCGAACGAAGTTGGCCGAGCGGTTCCCGACCGGCCGCAGCCGCAGCCCAGCCGGCAGGGTCGCCATCCGGAACAGTCCGTCAGGCACATGATCGACCTGGCAAGTCGGACACCACGGCAGCAGCCGCTGGGCAAGAGCCGAGTGATCTGCGTTGACACAGCAGTCCGGCTCAACTCCTCACCCGTCACGACGCATCACCCCGTCAGCCCGGCGAACGAGGCGTCCGACAGCCGGACAACGCCTGCGAGGTCCACAAGTGCAAGGCGGCGTAGCCGCGCCACGGCCGCCACGCGGCGGAACGCACGCCGGCCTGCCGCGCGCTGACACCGTTCAGCGCGCGCCGGAGCACGAGGTCGCCCGCGGGGAAGGCGTCCGGGTCGCCCAGGCAGCGCAGGGCGACGTAGTCAGCCGTCCAGCGGCCGACGCCGGGCAGCGCCAGCAGGGCGTGGCGGGTCTCGTCACGGTCGGCGCCAGGGTCCAGCTCAAGTCCCTCGACACAGGCGGTGGCCAGCGCCTGCAGTGTTCGCGATCGCGACCTGGTCACCCCGGTGATCGTCCGTAGCTCCTCCGGGTCGGCGGCGGCCACTGCCTGCGGCGTCGGGAAGCAGCTGAGCCCCTCCGGGGCACGCACGCCGTACGCGCTCACGAGCCGACCGGCGAAGGTGCACGCGGCCGCCAGGAGACCTGCTGACCAAGCACAGCGAGCAGCGCCGTCTCCACGCCGTCGACCGCTCCGGGCACCCGGAGTCCTGGCCGTTGGGTAACGAGCGGGGCCAACTCCGGGTCGCAGCCGAGCGCCTCGTCGATGGCGGCCGGGTCGGCGTCCAGATCCAGCCAACGGCGGGTTCTCGCCACCACTGACCCCAGGTCAGCGATGTCCGCCAGCCGTAGTCGGGCCACGACATGATCATCTGCCGCATCGTCGGCCAGGCCCACGGTGACGACGGCAGGGCCATGCGGCGCAGGCACCACCCGAGTGTGTTCCGCGGCAGCCGGGTCGTGACGGTCCACACCGGCGATGGAATGCGTGCGCAGGAAGCGACGCAGGGGCGCCATCGCCAGCGGGGTCCGGTGCCGCAGCCGCAGCACCACCGCCGGTCCCGCGCCCACCTCGTCCGGTGCCCCGTCGCGGTACGACCGCCCTCGGCGCAGCGCCGAGGGCGGCGCGGCGAACTCCTCGTGAATCACGTCGTTGAACTGGCGAACGCTGGCGAAGCCGGCGGCAAACGCGACCTCGGCCAGTGGTAGCCGCGTCTGCTCGATCAGCATCCGGGCGGTCTGTGCAAGGCGGGTCCGGTTCAGCTGTTGCGGGCCGACTCCGACCTCGTCAACCGCGCCCTCGCGGATCAGACGCGTTGCTCGACCGGCCAAGTCGCCGCGCGTGTTCCATTGCCGCGACCCGGGAAGGGCGTCGGGGCGGCATCGCTTGCACGCCCTGAACCCAGCCGCCACCGCGGCCGCCGCGGTGGGGTAGAAACGGCAGTTGCGCTGCTGGGGCTTGGGTGACGGGCAGGAGGGCCGGCAGTAGATCCCGGTGGTGATCACCGCGAGGAACACGCGCCCGTCGTACCGGGGGTCCCGGCCGGCCGCCGCGCGGTAGCAGGCATCCGGGTCGGGGAGCTCGGCGAGTGCCACAGCCAGAAGTGTCGCGTGCCAGCAGGATCGGGTCTAGCGGTGATCGGACATTTGCCGTCACCCGCCGATCTTTCGATGGCCGTGCGCCGTCGATCCGCCTCTCGAGGGCTGGGAAGAAGTTCTTACGACATTCTGAAGGTGGCCGACCGGCGCTGCCCTTTCTCCCCGTTGCGGTGTAGACCTGAGAGACGGCCACTACGACGGTACAGGTTGCGTCGGCGACAACTATAAGGAGGGGGTACGACGACGCGCCATCATGGCCGACAGCTGCTAATTGCATGATGCAGGTTCGAAGAAAACGCAACGAAAGTCGAGGAGTGAGAATGGTAAGCCATCCAAAAAAAGTTGCGGTAGGCGCCGTGTCGCTGGCCGCGCTCTTCAGCACAGTGGCGATCGGGCAGGCTCAGGGGTCCGGGTCCGGCGTCGGCGCTGACGCCCTGCCTCAGGCCCATTCCCGGGAAGCCGCGGCGTTCGCGATGACCAACAGGATCGCCGACAACCGGATCATCACCTACCGGCGCGCGCCCAACGGCGCTCTGACCCGGGTCGGCAGCGTATCCACCCGAGGACACGGCATCGGCACCGACCTGGACACCCAGGGCGGCCTGCGCCTGAGCAGTGACCATCGCTTCCTGTACGCCGTCAACGCGGGCAGCGACGAGATCACGGTCTTCTCCGTGGACGGGACGAAGCTTACATTTCGTCAAAAGGTGTACGCGGGCGACGAGCCCAACAGCCTGACCCTGCACCGCAACCTGCTCTATGTGCTCGACGGTTCGGTGGCCGGTAACGGCATTCGCGGCTTCCGGGTAGCCGCCAACGGCAGGTTGGCACCGCTGTCTTCCTCGTTCAGGGCGCTGAGCTCACCCATCGCTGTTCCCGGCCAGGTGGAGTTCAGCCCCGACGGCCGCACGCTGCTCGTCACGCACAAGACGCCCAACCGGCTGCTGTCGCCGATCGACGCGATCGACGCGTTCAGCGTCAGGGCCAACGGCTTGACGAGCGCCCTGCCCAGACGGGACCACTCGCATGGTCTTCGTCCGTTCAGCTTGGCCTTTCGCAAGGATGGCAAGCTCGTCGTGGCCGAGTCCTTCAACGCTGACCTGGGTAGGTCGGCCCTGTCCTCGTACCGACTGTCCCGCGACGGTATGTTGAACACAATCAGTGGTTCCGTCCGCAACAAGCAGACGGACACGTGCTGGGTCGTTATCACAAAGGACGGGCGTTACGCGTTCACCGCCAACTTCGGTAGCGGCACCATTTCCAGTTACCGGTTCGACTCCACTGGAAGGGTCCGCTTGATCAAGGGTCGCGCGGCTTTCCTGGGTAAGCTGAGCCAACCGGTCGACGTGGCACTCAGCGCGGACAGCCACTACCTCTACCTGCTGCTCAGGGGTACCGGCGGGGTCGCCGCATTCGGCATCGGCAACAACGGCAGCCTTCGGCCTCTGGGCACCGTCACCGGTGGCCTGCCCGTCGCAGACGGCGCGTCGGGACTGGCCGCTTTCTGAGCCTGACGGCACTGGCTGACGTCGCAAAGCGACGTCAGCCAGTGCCCCAGCGGTAGGTGTCCAGCACCGTGGAGCGCGCGGTGCGCAGCACGACGGTGTCGCCGGAGTTCTGCAGCATCGTGCCGCCGCCGGAGTGTCCCCAGTACTGGACCAGCCGCGAGTCGCGGCCGGAGCGTTCGCAGTAGACGCGCAGCGTCTCGCCCGGGTTGAGCCGGGTGCCCGGCGCGATCTCCTTGGTCAAGCCGTCGTTCGTGACCTCGACGCCACTCAGGTCAACCGGGGTGACCGCCGTCGTGTCGAGCCTGAGGTCGACGTACTCGTCCGAAGTCCGGTACCGCACATTGGCGATGTGCACCGGTGGCCGGGCGCATCCGGTGAGGCAGGGGTAGTCGGCCCAGCCGCGGAAGTCCAGGTCCGGATCGACGAGGAAGACCGAGTGCCCGGGGTAGCCCAGTCTCGGGTCGCTCACGTTGACGAAATGCGGGCCCGATCCGGTACCCAGGTAGTACCGGCCAGCCACGACGCTGGTCGTCCCAGACCCGGGATAGACCGTGATCGTCTTCCCGGCGGGCACCACGGCCCCCGCCGGGAAGACGTAGTACGTGGTGCCCCGGTTGAAGCTGTGAGTGGCGTCGCGCAGGCGCCACCCGGCGAGCGGCAGGTCGTAGGTCATCAGGTTGCGGATCCGCAGCCACTCACCGTTGTTCGCGGTGTCCACGCCGTCCGCGTCGTAGTGGATCCACATCGGCAGCCGCAGCCCGACGTGCGGACCGGCGCCGCAGTGGTGCAGGTCGAAGATGCCGATCCGGGCCGCCATCGCCTGCTGCATGGGCAGGTGGTAGGCGGCGTTGCGGAAGCTCTCCACCGGCTCTGGCTTCCAGAGCACCTGACCGGCCTTCAGCAGTGCTAGCTGGACGTCGATGTCGTAGTGCCGGGTGGACGGGTTGTACTTGTTCACGTAGCGGATGTAACGCGGCGCGCCCTTGAAGTCCTTGCCGCTGGTGCTGCTCGGGTGGTACGCCGCCAGGCGCACCCTGCTTCCCAGCGGCACGAGCCCGGTCATTGCCGCCGTGGCCTCAGCGGCGTGGCACTCGGGGCCGCCACCCACGCCGCCGTACATCTCGGTCGCCTGTATGCCGGCGATGCGGACCGCTACGGACGCCAGCCCGTCACCCGCGATGTCGACGTAGATGCTGTCGCCGTCGACGATTTTGGTGACGGTGCCGTACCAGTAGTGGGCGCTGGGGGTGGCTGCGGCCGCCGGCCGGCCGATCAGGCTGGCCGCCGCCATCGCGGTGAGGAGGACCGCGGCCAGTGAAGTAGGAACTGGCCGAGTGCGCACCGGAAAGCCTCCCAGGCTCTTGTGGTGGGGCCGCCGAGCGTCGTACCGGCAGGCGGTGACGCATACGGTACGCAGGACGGCGCGCATCAGCCAGGGGGGTCCGGCCGAGTGCGCTACCCGCCCGTCACGAGGACGGCGTGGCGACGAACTGGGACTCCTCGGTCGAGCCGTGCAGGGCCAGCGTGGACGACATGCCGCGGCTGATCACCTGGGTGACCGTGTCGAAGTACCCCGCGCCTACTTCGTGCTGGTGGCGCGTCGCCGTGTAGCCGTCCGCCTCCATGGCGAACTCGCCGTCCTGCAGCCGGGCGTAGGCGGACATGCCCTCCGCGGCGTAGTCGCGGGCGAGTGAGAACATCGCCGCGTTGAGCGCGTGGAAGCCGGCCAGGGTGATGAACTGGAACTTGTAGCCCATGGCGCCCAGCTCCTTCTGGAACCGGGCGATCGTGGCGTCGTCGAGGTGCCGCCGCCAGTTAAAGGATGGCGAGCAGTTGTAGGCCAGCAGCATGTCTGGGAACTTCTCGTGGACGGCCTCGGCGAAGCGCGCCGCCTCGTCGAGGTCCGGCGTCGACGTCTCGCACCAGATGAGGTCGGCGTACGGCGCGTACGCCACCGCTCGGGCGATCGCCGCCTCGAGGCAGGACCGTACCTCGAAGTACCCCTCCGCGGTCCGGGTCCCGGTGAGGAACTCCGCGTCGCGCTCGTCCACGTCGGAGGTCAGCAGGTTGGCACTGAGCGAGTCGGTACGGGCCACCAGCAGCGTGGGGGTGCCGCAGACGTCGGCCGCCAACCGGGCGGCGGTCAGGGTCCGGATGTGCTGTGCCGTCGGTACGAGCACCTTGCCGCCCATGTGGCCGCACTTCTTCTCCGACGCGAGCTGGTCCTCGAAGTGGATCCCCGCCGCGCCGGCTTCGATCATCGCCTTGGTGAGCTCGAACGCGTTGAGCGGTCCACCGAAGCCGGCCTCCGCGTCGGCCACGATCGGCACCAGCCAGTCGCGCTCGGACTTGTTCTCGCTCCAGTCGATCTGGTCGGCCCGGCGAAGCGCGTTGTTGATCCGCCGCAGGAGCGCGGGAACGCTGTTCGCCGGGTAGAGGCTCTGGTCGGGGTACACCTGCTCCGCGAGGTTGTTGTCGCCAGCCACCTGCCAGCCGGACAGGTAGATCGCCTGCAGCCCGGCCCTGACCATCTGGACCGCCTGGTTTCCGGTGACCGCGCCGAGCGCCGCGACGTAGGGCTCGGTGTGCAGGGCGTCCCACAGCCGCTCCGCCGCGCGCCGGGCCAGCGTGTGCTCCACGGCAACCGAGCCGCGGACCCGTACGACGTCCTCGGCGGTGTAGTCCCGGGTCCTGCCCGCCCAGCGGGGGTCGGAGCTCCACTGCGCGTCCAGCTCGGCGACCTGCTGGGTCCGGTCTTGGGTCGTCAGTGACATGTCGGTCTCCGCGGTTGTGGAACGGAACGGATCGGGTCAGAACAGGTTCCCCGCCTTCCGCTCTTGCGGAGGCGCCCGATGACGGAAAGAATGAACGAAATTCTGATTCCGACGCGTGTTGGTAGAGGTTCTCGCAGAATGACGGAGATTCTGGAAGGAAGAGCCGCCGGAGTGACGGCGCAGGGCGTGATGCAGGAGGTGGCGCAGGACGCCTTGGACCTGGCGACGTTCGGGCACCGGCTTCGCCACCTGCGGCGGGCTCGCGGCCTCACCCTCGAGCAGCTCGCGGGACGGGTGGGCCGGGCTCCCTCGCAGCTGTCCCTGCTGGAGAACGGCCGGCGCGAACCCAAGCTGTCCCTCCTGTCCAGTCTTGCTGCCGCCCTTGGTGTGCCGGTCGCCGACCTGTTGGCGTCGACGGCGCCCAGCAGGCGCGCGCAGCTCGAGATCGCGCTCGAGCGAGCGCAGCTCGACCCGATCTACGCCGAGCTCGGTTTGCCACACCTCAAGCCCCGGGCCCGGGTGCCCTCCGACGTGCTTGAGCACCTGGTCGGGCTCTATGAGGAGCTGCGCCGACGCGACGTGCGACACACGGCCACCCCGGAGGAGGCCCGCGCGGCCAACGCCGCCCTGCGCGCCGAGATGCGGGATCGGCAGAACTACTTCAGCGACATCGAGTCGCTCGCGGCCCGGGCCCTCGCCGCCGTGGGACACCGCGGCGAGGGTGGCCTGACGCAGCGCGTCCTGCTCGACCTCGCCGCCCACTTCGGCTTCACGCTGCACTACGAGCAGGACCTACCGCGCAGCGTGCGGAGCGTCAGCGACCTCCGGCACGGCCGCATCTACCTCCCGCAGCGGGACGCCCTCGGCACCCACGACGCCCGCACGGTCGTGCTCCAGACGCTCGGCCACTTCGCCCTCGAGCACGCCGACCCGCGCGACTTCGCCGACTTCCTGCGGCAGCGAGTCGCCGCCAACTACTTCGCCGGGGCGCTCCTGCTGCCGGAGCGCGTCGCCGTACCGTTCCTGCGGCAGGCGAAGCACGACCGGGCACTCGCGGTCGAGGACCTGGAGAACGTGTTCTCTGTGTCCTACGAGATGGCGGCCCATCGCTTCACGAACCTGGCCACGCAGCATCTCGAGCTTCCGGTGCACTTCGTGCGGTCGGACGAGAGCGGCACGGTCTACAAGGCGTACGAGAACGACGGGGTGCGGTTCCCCGCCGACGCGACCGGCGCCATCGAAGGGCAGCGACTGTGCCGACACTGGGCGGCTCGCCAGGTTTTCACCTCACCCGACAAGTTCTCCGCGCACCGCCAGTACACGGACACCCGCACCGGCACCTTCTGGTGCTCCACCCACGTGGAGATCGCCCGCGAGCCCGCGTTCGCCGTTACGATCGGGCTGCCGTACGCCGACGCGCGATGGTTCCGCGGGCGCGACACCACCAGGCGGGCGAAGTCGGCCTGCCCTGACTCGCCCTGCTGCCAACGCCCACCCGCCGACCTCGCCGACCGCTGGGACGGTCGCGCGTGGCCCTCCGCGCGAGCGCACTCCCACGTCCTCGCCGCGCTGCCCCCGGATACTTTTCCCGGCGTGGACACGACCGACGTCTACACCTTCCTCGAGCGGCACGCACCCACCCCGTAGTTACGGGGCGGGAGTCGCCGTCCTCGACAGTGTCGCCCCGGGCGGCTCGGACCGTCGATGCGTCCAGTCCTCGTATGTGGCACGATGCGCGTGCTGTGTCCGGTTTCCCCGCCCTCGGTGGCACGCTCGTCGTCGCGCCGGTGCCGACGAGCGTCGGTGCCGCCCGACGTTACGTCGGTGAACGCCTGCGGAGAGCCGGTTTCGACGACGACCTGGTCGACACCGCGGTCCTGCTCGTCAGCGAACTCGTCACCAACGCCGTGCTGCATGCCAACACGGAGGTTGAGGTACGCGTCGAGGTGGCCAGGGGTGCCCGGATAGAGGTCGTGGACAGCAGCGAGCGCAGCCTCGTCCGGCGGGACCACGGTACGGAGTCGGTGACCGGACGGGGCCTCGAGCTCGTCGAGATGCTCTCGAGTGGCTACGGCGTCCGGGCCGATGCCGCTCGCGGCAAGGCGGTGTGGTTCACGCTCGGAGCGGCAGATGACCTGTCACCGGACGCCTGGGTCGACTCGGCCGCCGACGCCGTTCGTCCAGGAACAGTTCGTCCAGCGGCAGTCGCCGAGCTACGCCACCTACCGGTCGTCATGTACGAGGTTCTGCAGGAGCACAACGAGGCACTCCTGCGGGAGTACGCCCTGTGGGTCATCGCCCACGCTGCCGGCGAAGGGTTCCACCGGGACGAGGTCGCGGCGGCGGAACGAGCTCGGTCGGTGTTGGTCGCCTGTGTACGACGCCGGCTCTCGACCGAGCCGGCCGACGCGCCGCCCCCCGAGCACGTCGACGTGCCGGTCGAGGTCGAGCCGGAGGATCTTCCCGCTATCGCCCAGCTGGGAGGGGTCTTCGCCGACGCGGAACGGCTCGCCATGGAGGGCAAGCTGCTCACGCGCCCGGCGCTGCCAGAGCTCCGCACGCTGCGGGAGTGGTGCTTCGACCAGCTCGTCGGACAGCTTTTGGAGGGCCGGCTCCCGGAGCCGTGGCGACATCCCGATCACGACATCGGAGAGCCGGTCGGGCCGTCGGCCACCGTCGACACGTCCTGGGTCGATTCGACGCGGCGTGCGGTGATCGTGGCCGACGACGGCAACCGCATCATCGGCGTGTCGCCGGCTGCGGCGGCCCTGCTCGGGTGGTCGCCCGACGAGCTGACCGGACAGCGCATCGTCGCGATCATCCCGCGTCGGCTCCGCGACGCCCACGTGGCCGGCTTCACCCGACAGCTCATGACGGGACGCACCAGCATCATCGGTCGCGGTGTCGAGCTGACGGCCCTGCATCGCAGCGGACGGGAGGTCGCCGTCACGCTGACCCTCGAGAGAGTGCCGGCGGGGCGCGGGGTCGTCTTCCATGGCTGGCTCGAGCCGGTTGATGTGAAAGCCGAGTTACCCGGTCGTTGACGCGGCAACACGCGCCGTGATCCTGGTGGAGTGAGACCACCGCGGACGTCGGCGTCTGGTCTGGGGCCAGCCTGCACTGGGGCTGTGCTGCCCTGCTCGCGGTGTCAGCTCCCGACTGGTCCACCGCGCCATGTCGGCAGGGCTCGGTGGCCGACGGCAACGTCGAAGGCGGCGCGCGCCAGCAGGCGGGTCGAGTCCAGGGTGGGCAGCGTAGAGGCGTCGCGCGTCACGAGTAGCGGGATCTCTGTGCAGGCGAGAGCGACGGCATCACAGCCCCGTGCCCCCAGCTGCCCGATGATGCGCACGTACTCCTGACGCGAGGCCGCTGAAAAGACGCCGTTCACGAGTTCTTCGAAGATGATCTCGTTGAGAATGTGCCGGTCGCCAGCTTCCGGCACCTCCGCCGCTATCCCACGGCTGGCAAACGCCTTGGGATAGACCGGGCCTTCCATCAGGTACCTGGTGCCCAGCACGCCGACACGCGTGTGGTCTTCGCGGACGGCGCGGTCGGCGACGACCTCGGCGATATGCAGGCCGGGAAGGGCAAAATTCTCGCCCGGTTGCTCAAGGGCCATGTGCGCGGTGTTGTCCGGGCAGACGAAGAAGTCTGCGCCCGCGCCGGCGAGCCGCTGCACGCTTGCGGAGAGCGTGGCACGGATCGAGAGGTGGTCCCCTTCGTTCCATGCTGGCATGCTGCGCGCCAGAGCGATGCAGTCGAGGGTTACGTCCGGATGTTCATGGGGGCCGAGCTCAGTGAACCCGTCCTGACAGAACGCTCGGAAACACAGCGCGGCCCCTTCCGCGCTGTGCGCGAGTATCCCAAGGTGCTTCACGATGGATGTGGCAGCTCAGGAAAGGCAGAAGCGCCTGTCGAGTCAGGGGCGCAGGACCGCCTTGATGACGCCCGGCTCCTTCTTCTTGAACGACTCATAAACTTCCGGCGCCTTTTCCAGCGGCGCCTCGGTGGTGACGAGGTCGCCCGCGTGGAGCGGGTCGCCCTCACGCAGCAGCCGCTGAATCTCATCCGTCCAGTGCCGCACATTGGCCTGCCCCCAGCGGAGCTGGATCTGCTTGTCGAACAACGCGCCGACGGGGAACGACGGCATCCACCCGGTGTAGACGCCGACGACGGAGACCGTGCCGCCGCGGCGTACCGAGGACATCGCCTCATGCAGGGCGATCATGCGGTCGGGCTGAAGCTTGAGCGTCTGTAGGAACCGGTCGGCGAACGACCCGTCGGCGTCCATACCGACGGCTTCGATGACCGAGTCGGCGCCTCGCCCGTCGGTCAGCGCCTTCACGGCGTCGACGACGTCGTCCACCGAGCTGTAGTCGATGACCTCGGCGCCATGGTCGAGGGCCATCTTGAGTCGGTCCGGGAAGCGGTCGATGCCGATGACCCGGGCGGCGCCTAGGTGCTTGGCGATCGTCACGCACATCTGGCCGATGGGTCCGAGACCGAAGACGGCGACCGTGCCGCCCGGCGGCACCGCCGCGTAGTCGACGGCCTGCCACGCGGTCGGCAGCACGTCCGAGAGCAGCAGCGAAGAGAGCTCTGGTACGCCGTCGTCCACCTTGATCGGCCCGAACTGGGCCTGCGGGACCCGGAGGTACTCGGCCTGCCCGCCGTCGACACCGCCGTACATGTGGGTGTAGCCGAAGAGCGACGCGCCCTTGCGGCCACCGAGGTTCTGCGTCGTCTCGCACTGCGAGTAGAGCCCCTGCCGGCACATGAAGCAGTGCCCACAGGAGATGTTGAATGGGACGACGACGCGGTCACCAGGGCGGATCTGGTTGACCTCGCTGCCGACTTCGACCACTTCTCCCATCGGCTCGTGGCCCAGGATGTCGCCAGGCTCGACAGCGAGCGAGGCGCCGTGGTCGTAGAGGTGCAGGTCGGACCCGCAGATGGCGGTCGCGGTGATCTTGACGATCGCGTCGGTGGGCTCTTCGATGCGCGGGTCGTCGACGGTGTCGACGCTGACCTTGCGGGGGCGCTGCCAGGTGACTGCTCTCATGCCGGGGGCGTGCCCGCATCCACGGCCTCGAACCGGCTGGATAGAACCGCCGCAGAAGGGGCTCAAGGTTCGGGCGGTGCCGGCCGATGCAAGACCCGTGACGCTCCTCCTCGCCTTCGTCGTCGGGTGGTGCCTTCTCTCTGCGGTGCTGGCCCTGGGCCTGGGACCGCTCCTGCACCGCGCGGCGGTCCTCGCCGAGCGGCGAGAGGCGCCGCGACCCGTCGGCGCGCACCGCTTCGTCGCGTAACCGTTCGCTAGGCACGGCGACCGACGAGCCGCCACACTGGCGGGGTGCCGCACTTCGTCGAGAGCATCCTCACGCTCCCGCCCGGTGTGGCGCTGCTGCTCATCTTTGCGGTCCCGGCGCTCGAGGCCTCGGCCTTCGTCGGGTTCGTCTTCCCGGGTGAGATCGCCTGCCTGCTCGGCGGCGTCCTGGCCTATCAGGGGCGGCTGCCGCTGGCTGCCGTCGCCGCCGCGGCGATCCTCGGCGCGATCGTCGGCGACAGCATCGGCTACGGCATCGGCCGGACCGCAGGTCAGCGCGTGTTGGACCGGCTGCCCCGGCGTGTCGTCAAGGCCGAGCACGTGGAGCGCGCGCGTACGACGATCCGCCGGCTCGGCGGCCGGGCCGTCTTCGCCGGCCGGTTCGCGGCTGCCCTGCGAGTGCTCGTCCCCGGCCTGTCCGGCATGGCGCGGATGCCGTATCGCACCTTTCTGCTGTGGAACGTCGCGGGCGGTGTCGTGTGGGCCGGCGGCTCCGTCCTCCTCGGCTACGTCGCCGGAAAGAGCTGGTCGGTGGTGGCGGCGCGGCTGTCGGTGGCCGGATACGGAGCGGCGGTGGCCGTGGTGCTCGTCGCGGTCGCCGTCTGGCTCGCCCGCCGGCGGGCGTCGTACCGCGCCAATCGTGACAGCGCGAGCGCCGGCCGGCCGGTCTCCACCAAGGAGCCGGTCGACTAGCCGACTCCCCGACCGGGCGGCCGCCGCGCGCGGGGGCGTGGCGTCTCGCGACGCCCGCCTTGGCAGGATGCCCCTGTGACGGTCCCCAGCCCAGAGAGCGAGCCGCCCCGAGTCGACGATCTCGTCCTCGCCGTGCTCGGCGGCACCGGCGACCAGGGCCGGGGGCTCGCCCGGCGGCTGGCCGGCGCCGGTTCGCGGGTCGTGCTCGGCAGCCGGGTCGCGGACCGGGCCGAAGAGGCCGCAGCGGCGATGCGCGAGCAGGAACCGGCGCTCGACATCATCGGTGCGGACAACGCCGAAGCCGCTCGGTTGGGGGACCCGGTGATCGTCGCGGTCCCGTACGACGGCCATCGGGAACTCCTGTCTGCCCTCGCTCCGACGCTCGCCGGCAAGATCGTCATCGACTGCGTCAACCCTCTCGGCTTTGACCGCCAGGGCGCGTTCGTCCGACCGGTCGAGGAGGGCAGTGCCGCCGAGCAGGCAGCCAAGCTCCTCCCGGAGAGCCGGGTCGTGGCCGCGTTCCACCACGTCTCCGCAGTGCATCTCCTTGACCCGGCGCGAAGGCGGGTCGAGACCGACGTGCTGGTGCTCGGCGACGACCGGGCGGCCACCGACATCGTGAGTGCGCTCGCGTCGCGCATCCCCGGCATG
The DNA here is from genome assembly GCA_038232055.1 of Mycobacteriales bacterium. Classification (GTDB taxonomy): domain Bacteria; phylum Actinomycetota; class Actinomycetes; order JADGOV01; family JADGOV01; genus JBBSIN01. Next base: position 21,306 of record JBBSIN010000021.1, on the reverse strand, counting down.
CGCGGCGTCTACGCCGGTCGGTTGCGCAACGCCGGCCAGATCGAGGCGCTCACCGCCAACCTCATCTCGGTCAACCGGCGTTACAAGTCGCACGCCGGGCTGCGCATCACCGACCTGTGAGCTTCCGATGACCGCGGCCGCCACCGTGGACGACCTCGGCGGGGTCGTGTCGATTCCGACGACCGTGCGCCGCGTGGTGTCGCTCGTGCCGTCCCTCACCGAATCGGTTGCCGTCAGCGCACCAGGGCTGCTGGTCGGTGCGACCGACTGGTGCACGCATCCGCCCGGCCTCGACGTGGCCCGGGTGGGCGGGACCAAGAACCCCGACGTCCAGTCGGTCGTCGCGCTACACCCGGACGTCGTCGTGGCGAACGAGGAGGAGAACCGCGCAGCCGACCTCGCCGCGCTTCGCGCCGCAGGTGTCGCCGTCTGGGTCACCGCCCCCCGCACCCTCGACGAGGCCTTCTGCTCCCTTGACCGGCTGCTGGCCGGAATCGGCGTACCGCACCCGTCCTGGCTCGATGCCGCGGAGGCGACATGGCGCCCGCCGTACGCCGACCCGCGCCGCCGTGCGCTCGTGCCGATCTGGCGGCGGCCGTGGATGGCCCTCGGCCGGGCGACCTTCGCCGGCGATCTGCTCGGCCGGCTGGGCATCGACAACGTGCTCGCCGACTCGCCGGATCGCTATCCCCGGATCGAGCTCGGCGCGCTTCCGGCGTACGACGTGGTGGTGCTGCCCGACGAGCCATACGCGTTCTCGCCCGAGGACGGTCCGGAAGCCTTCCCCGGGATCCCGGCCGCCTGCGTCAGCGGCCGACACCTCACCTGGTATGGGCCGTCACTCGTCGAGGCCCGGGATGTGTTGACGGCCCAGCTCGCCGAAACATGCTGAGGAACCGGCCTACTCGTATGCGTGCTCGGGACCGGGGTAGCCGCCGTCGCGAACCTCCGTTGCGAACGCATGAGCGGCAGCCGAGAGCGTGCCACGCAGGTCGGCATACCGTTTCACGAAGCGGGGAAGCGGATCGCCACGTAGCCCCGCCATGTCCTGCCACACGAGCACCTGCGCGTCGCAGTCGCTGCCCGCGCCGATGCCGATCGTGGGTATCGCGAGTTCCGAGGTGACCCGCTTGGCGACCTCGGCGGGCACCATCTCCAGGACGACCGCGAAGGCGCCCGCGTCCTGCAGCGCGAGGGCGTCCCCCACGAGACCGTCGGCGGCTGGGCCGCGGCCCTGCACCCGGTAGCCACCGATGCGGTGCTCGCTCTGCGGGGTGAAGCCGAGGTGCGCCATCACCGGGATGCCGGCCTCGGCGAGAGCCCGCGCCTGCGGTACGACGACCCGGCCGCCCTCGAGCTTCACCGCGTGCGCCCCGCCCTCCTTGAGGAAGCGCACGGCGGAGTCGAGCGCCTGCCGCGCCGAGGTCTGGTAGCTGCCGAACGGCAAGTCGGCGACGACGAGCGCCCGCCGCGTGCTGCGGACGACGGCCCGCACGAGCGGCAGCAGCTCCTCGATCGTCACCGGGAGCGTGGTGTCGTAGCCCAGGACGTTGTTGGCGGCGGAGTCGCCGACCAGCAGCACCGGGATGCCGACCTCGTCGAAAATCTGTGCGGCGTACTGGTCGTAGGCGGTCAGCATCGCCCAACGCTCGTGTCGTTCCTTCGCGGCGAGCAGGTGCGGCAGGCGCACCCGGCCGCTCGAAGTGCCGGCGAACAGCGCCTGCTCGGACATCGGACCTCCAGTCTCGAGGCGCCGTCGCGGCGTCCCCGGACGCCCCCATGGTGGCACGCCGGAGCTTGCCTCCGCGCCGGCCGGGGCACTACGGTTGCTGAAACGAAACGGTCTCGTATCGAAATGAGCGCAAGCATGGATCAGCAGACCATCCACCACCGTCGATGGTGGATTCTCAGCGTGCTCGTCCTGAGCCTGCTGGTGGTGATCCTCGACAACACCGTCCTTAACGTGGCACTGCCGAAGATCGAAGAGACGCTGCACGCGTCGCAGAGCCAGGAGGAGTGGTTCATCAACTCCTACACGCTCGTCTTCGCCGGGTTGCTCTTCACCTACGGCGTACTGGGCGACCGCTTCGGCCGCAAGCGCATCCTCCTGATCGGGATGCTGATCTTCGGGCTCGCCTCGGCACTGTCGGCGTTCTCCTCGTCGCCGGCCATGCTCATCGCGACCCGATCGCTCATGGGCATCGGGGGAGCCGCGGTCCTGCCGTCGACGCTGTCGATCATCACGAACGTCTTCGAACCGGCCGAGCGGGGCAAGGCCATCGGCATCTGGGCCGGGTTCAGCGGGCTCGCCGTCGCGATCGGCCCGATCGTCGGTGGCGCACTGCTGGACGCGGGGTTCTGGTGGGGGTCGGTCTTCCTCATCAACGTGCCGGTGGTCATCGTGGGGCTCATCGCGATCCGACTGCTCGTGCCGGAGTCGAAGAACCCCCACCCGACCGGCATCGACCCCGTCGGCGTGGTGCTCTCGATCGCCGGGCTCGTCCTGCTCGTCTACGGGATCATCAAGGGCGGCCAGGCCGGCGACTGGACCCAGCCGGGCGCGCTCGGCGCCATTGTCGGCGGTGTCGTCATCCTGGGCGTCTTCGTCTGGGTGGAGCGGCGCAGCGAGCATCCCTCGCTGGACATCTCGCTCTTTCGCAACCCCGCCTTCTCGGCTGCCAGCGCGGCGATCACCACCGCGTTCTTCGCGCTCTTCGGGGCGACCTTCTACCTCACCTTTTACCTGCAGTTCGCCCGGAACTACTCGCCGTTGCAGGCGGGGGTCCGGCTGCTTCCGGTGGCGTTCGCGATCGCCTTCTTCGCACCTCGCAGCGCGAAGATGGTCGCCCGCTTCGGCGCGAAGGCGACCTGCACCGTCGGGCTGCTGCTGGTCACGGCGGCGTTCCTGATGTACCAGCTCATCGACGTACACACCTCCATCTGGGTGCTCGAGGCGCTGCTGTTCATTCAAGGCGTCGGTATGGCGAACACGATGGCGCCCGCCACGGAGTCGATCATGTCGACGCTGCCCCGGGAGCGGGCCGGCGCCGGATCGGCAGTGAACAACACCGTCCGGCAGGTCGGCGGCGCCCTCGGTGTCGCGATCATCGGGTCGATCCTGTCGGCGGCGTACCGGTCGCGGATCAGCCCGCTGCTCACCGACCTCCCGCCGGGCGTCCGGCACACCGCCGGCGAGTCGCTCGGCGCGACCAAGGGAGTCATCGACCAGTCGAACGGCCGGCTCGACGCCCTGCTGCCCCACGCGCAGGCGGCGTTCGTCCACGCCATGCACGTCGCGTCGCTGGGCTCGGCGCTGGTGGCGTTTCTCGGCGCACTCGTCGTCCTTCGCTGGCTGCCCGGCAAGAGGGTCGCCGGGCGCCCGGCGCCGCCGCCGCACTCGCGGGAAACCGTCGGCGCGGAGGCGTCATGACCGCGGGAGGCGTCATGATCGCGGAGGCGTCATGACTGCTGAGGCGTCATGACTGCTGAGGCGTCGACCGCCCGACCGCCCGGTCGCCCGCGCAAGCCGGAGTGTGACGCGGCGATCCTCGGCGCGACGCTCGAGCTGCTCGCCGACGCCGGGCTGTCGGGGACGACGATCGAGGCGGTGGCCGCGTCCGCCGGCGTGGGCAAGGCGACGATCTACCGGCGGTGGCCCAACAAGGAAGCGCTCATCGTCGACGCGATCGACTCCATCTCGGTCCCTCTGCCGCCAGCTGACAGCGGCGACCTCCGGACCGACATCGTCGCGCTGGTCGGCGCCGTAGGCCGCAAGTCGGGCTCCGCGTCCGACCGCATGCTGCCGCGCATCCTCTGCGTCGCCAACGCCAGTCCGGAGCTGCTGCGCCGCTACCGCGAAGGCTTCATCGAGCCGCGGCGGGCGCGTTTCCGTGAGGTGCTGCGGGCGGCCGTCGGCCGCGGCGAGCTGCGGGGTGATATCGACATCGAACGGGCGGTCGACCTCTTCGTCGGACCGATCGTCTATCGCCGGTTACTCACCGACACGGTCGGTCCGCTACCGCCCGAGGCGCTGGAGACATTCGTCGACGACATCCTCAACGGCCTCGCCCCTCGCTGAGTCCGGTGCGGACACGGCTACGGCGCCTGCTCGGGGCGGATCGGATCCGGGTCCGTCACATGCGGCGCCGCCTGTTCCCGCCAGCGAGAGGTGATCGGCAGCCGCCGGTCGCGACCGAACGCGCGAAGTGAGATCTTCGGCCCCGGCGGATACTGCCGACGCTTGTACTCAGCCGCATCGACCAGCCGGATCACCCGTTCGACGAGCGCGGCGTCATGGCCGGCCGCGAGCAGCGCGTCGTGGCCCAGGTCGCGCTCGACGTAGTCGTCGAGCAGCCGGTCGAGGACGTCGTACGGCGGCAGGCTGTCGCTGTCGAGCTGACCCGCAGCAAGCTCGGCGGACGGCGGCTTGGCGATGCTGCTCTCTGGTATCGGCGGTGTCCCGCCCCGAGCGTCCTCGACGGCGTTGCGCCAGCGGGCGAGCGCCCAGACCAGCGTCTTGGGCACGTCCTTGAGCGGGGCGAAGCCGCCGGCGGAGTCGCCGTAGAGCGTCGAGTAGCCGGTCGCCAGCTCGCTCTTGTTGCCGGTGGTCAGCACGAGGTGCCCGTGCTGGTTGGACAGCGCCATCAGCGTCGTGCCGCGTACGCGGGCCTGGAGGTTCTCGGCGGCCAGACCGTCGAGGTTCAGCTCGGAGTTAAAGGCGTCGACCATCGGGGCGATCGGGCACACCGACCAGTGCAAGCCCTGCCTCTTGGCGAGATCCTCCGCGTCGGTGAGCGAGTGCTCGCTGGACACGCGACTGGGCAGCCCGACGGCGTGTACCGCGTCGCCGCCCAGGGCGTCGGCGGCGATCGTGGCCGTCAGGGCGGAGTCGATACCGCCGGAGAGGCCGAGGACCACGGCGGAGAAGCGGTTCTTGCGGACGTAGTCGCGGGTCGCGGTGACGAGGGCGGCGTAGACCTCGGCCTCGTCGGAGAGCCGCTGGGCGATGCCGCCGCGGATCGGCTCCCGGGGCCGGATCGGGTCGCGACTGACCGTCACCCGCTCGACCATCATCGTCGTGCCGTCGCGGGCGTCGACGGTGCCCGTGCGGTCGTCCCGGGCCGCCGGGCACTCCAGGTCGAGCGTGAGCAGCCCCTCCTCGAACTGCGGCGCCCGGGCGAGCAGGGCGCCACTCGCGTCGACCACGAGAGAATCGCCGTCGAAGACGAGCTCGTCCTGGCCACCGACGAGGTTGACGTAGGCCAGCGCCGCGCCCGCCTCCCGGGCCCGGCGCGCCGCGAGAGAGAGCCGGAAGTCGTCCTTGTCGCGCTCGTACGGCGAACCGTTGACGCAGAGGACCAGCCCGGCCGCGGCGACCCGCGCGACGCAGATGGGACCGCCGTCCTGCCAGAGGTCCTCGCAGATCGTCATCGCGACGTCCACGCCGTGCAGCCGGACGATGGGGAGCCGGTCGCCGGGCACGAAGTAGCGGAACTCGTCGAAGACGCCGTAGTTCGGCAGGTGATGCTTCGCGTAGCGGGCCACGACGCGTCCGCCGTGCAGCAGCGCCACGGCGTTCTGCGGTTCCCCGGGCGGGCGCCCGACCCGCGGTGGCGCGTCCGCGCGGCGGCCGAGGTAGCCGACCACGACCGCCAGCTCGCCGAGACCCTCGGCGACGAGCCGACCGGCGAGCTCGTCCAGCGCGCGCCCGGCCGCGTCGGCGAAGGAGCGACGCAGGACGAGATCCTCGGCCGGGTAGCCGGTCAGCGCCATCTCGGGAAAGGCGACGACGTGCACGCCCTGTTGGGCGGCGTGCCGCGACCACCGGAGGACCAGATCGACGTTGCCGGCCAGGTCGCCGACGGTGACGTCGACCTGCGCGAGGGCGACCCTCAGCTGCGGCACAGTTCGATCTTAGGACCGGTCACCCCGGATCGGTCAGGGCAGCGGCTCCGCGAGACCGAAACCGGTCAGCATCGAGGAGGCGCCGGCGGCGTTCTCCAACAGGCCCTGGCCGAGCAGCTCCTCGGTGGTGCGCAGCAAGGAGTAGTGGGTGTAGGCGGTGCCGTCGGCGGTGCCCGGTGTGGTGTACGGCGAGAGCACGATCGTGGGCAGGGGGTGGGTGAGGCCGGTGCTGCTGCTGTGATCCCAGGTGATAAAGACCACGGTGCTCCCGGCCTGGTACTCCGGGCTGTTGAGGATGGTCGGCAGCTGGTCGGCCGCCCATGCGTCACCGGAGCGGACCTGCTGGCGGATCGTCTTGTTGATCGACGTCAGGTGCATGGAGTGCTCCATGTTGGCCTCGACGTAGGTGAAGGGGGCGGAGAGGTCCAACGGCGCCGGGGCCGTGCCGAGCGCCGTGTCGTTGACCGCGCACTCGCTGCGCATCCCGGTGCTCACGTAGTAGGCCGCGGGGTTGTGCCGCGCGGCGTACTCCAGCGTGTTGGTGAGGGAGCAGTTCCTCGGCATCGACTCCATGTAGCTGTGCCAACCGCCGGCGAGCTGGGAGAACAGGCTCGGGTGGTCCAGGGTCAGCGTCGACGGCGGCGCGTTCTTCGTGATGCCCCACGGGTTGCCGCTCGTCAGCGGGATCTTCGGCAGCGAGTTGTTGACGGCGGTGAGGTTCGTCGCGACACCGCACGCGCGGGCGAGAGAGTTCAGGAACGGCGCGTCAGCGGTGTTGCCGAGCACGTCGGTGTCGTTCTTGTTCTCCAGCAGCACCCAGACGACGTGGTCGAAGACGGCAGGCGCCGGGGAGACCGCCGTCCCGCACGGCGCGGCCGGTCCTGCGGGACGCGCGACCAGGCCGAACTCCGCGGCCATCGAGCTCGCGGTCTGCGCCGAGCCGAGCGCAGGCTGGCCGAGCAGGTCCTCGGTGGTCCGCAGCATCGAATAGTGCGTGTAGGCGTCGGTGCCGCGGGTCCCGGCGTGGGTGTACGGCGAGATGACCAGCGTTGGCACGTGGGTCGACGTGCCGCTGCCCTTGTCCCACGTCACGAAGATCGCCATGCTGCCGGCCTGGTACTGGGCGGAACGGAGCAGGAGCGGCAGCTGCCCGGCCAGCCAGGTGTCGCCGGCGCCTACCTGCCCAGCGACGCTCGAGTGCTGGGCGGTCGGTGACATGTCGTGCTCGAGGTCGGGCTTGAGAAGGGTGAACGCCCCGAAGCTGCTGGGCATCGCGCCGAGCGGCACGTCCTGGGTCGCGCAGTCGTCTCTCGCGGACGCGAAGTAGGCAGCGGGGTTGCGCGTGACGGCGTAGGGCTTGGCGTCGGCGCGGGCACAGTTGACCGGCATGGACTGCTCGAGGGTGGTCCAACCGCCCGTGCCGAGCTGGGCGAAGAGGCTGGGTCCGGCGAGGCCGGCGGACGTCGGGGGGTTGTTGGCCGTGACGCCCTGCGGCGAGCCGGAGGTCATCGCCAGGTAGCTCGCCAAGGGCGGCGCGGACGCCGCGAGCCCGGTCGTATAGGCGGTGGCCAGACCACAGTTGTCGGCGAGAGTGTTGGTGTAAGGCGCGTTCGTACGGTTGCCGACGACCTGCGGGAACGTCTTGCTCGACAACACGATCCACACCACGCTGGAGAACGTCGCGGGTGGTGCGGTCGTCGCCGTACCGCAGGGGGTCGTCGCGACGTCTGCGGATGCGGTCCGGCGGGGCGTCGCGGGCAGGACCCCCGCGACGACGAGACCGGCGAGCACGCCGACGACCGTGCCGAGCGCGAGCGTACGGCGCATGACCTTCCTTCGGTGCTGTGGTCGTCCGTGTGACTGTGCTGTCCGTGCCACTGTGCCCTAAATGCCGGGTCTTCGGGGTCGGTTTGCGGAAGTCCGGTGCTCGTGCCACTGGGGTCAGGACACCGGCCGGTAACCGGACCGTCGTAGCCTCGCCCGGTGGACCGCCAGCAGGAGTTCGTGCTCCGCACCATCGAAGAACGTGACATCCGCTTCGTCCGGCTCTGGTTCACCGACGTGCTCGGCTTCCTAAAGTCGGTGGCGGTGGCTCCGGCGGAGCTGGAGGGAGCCTTCGCCGAAGGCATCGGGTTCGACGGGTCGGCGATCGAGGGCTTTGCGCGCGTGCACGAGTCGGACATGCTGGCCCGCCCCGACCCGTCGACCTTCGCGGTGCTTCCCGGCCGCCGCGGGGAAGCGGGGACGGCGCGGATGTTCTGCGACATCCTGATGCCCGACGGCTCACCGTCGTACGCCGATCCGCGACACGTCCTCCAGCGCGCACTCGCCCGCGCCGGGGAGCTCGGCTTCACCTTCTACACGCATCCCGAGATCGAGTTCGTCCTGCTCCGCGGCCGGCCGGGCGTGCCCGGAGACCTGCCGGCGCCGGTCGAGGCCGGGGGTTACTTCGACCACACGCCGCACGACGCCGGGCACGACTTCCGTCGCCGGGCGATCGACGTCCTGGAGCAGGTCGGCATCTCGGTGGAGTTCAGCCACCACGAGGTCGCCCCCGGACAGCAGGAGATCGACCTTCGCTACGCCGACGCGCTGACGACGGCCGACAACATCATGACGTTCCGGTTGATCGTCAAGGAGGTGGCGCTCGACCAGGGCGTCTACGCCTCGTTCATGCCGAAACCGTTCGAGGACCAGCCGGGCTCGGCCATGCACACTCACCTGTCGCTGTTCGAGGGCGACCGCAACGCCTTCCACGAGGCGGGCGATCCCTACCACCTGTCCAAGGCCGGCCGTGCCTTCATCGCCGGGCTGCTTCGGCACGCGGGTGAGATCACCGCGGTGACCAACCAGTGGGTCAACTCCTACAAGCGGCTCTACGGCGGGGGCGAGGCGCCGGCGTACGTCTGCTGGGGGCACAACAACCGCTCCGCGATGATCCGGGTGCCTATGTACAAGCCGCAGAAGGGACAGGCGACCCGGGTCGAGGTCCGCTCGCCGGACACGGCGTGCAACCCCTACCTCGCCTTCGCGGTCATGCTCGCGGCCGGCCTCCGGGGCATCGAGCAGGGCTACGAGCTGCCGGCGGGCGCCGAGGACGACGTGTGGGCGCTCTCCGACGGCGAGCGGCGGGCGCTCGGCATCGAGCCGCTGCCGGACAGCCTGTCCAGAGCGACCGCGGTCATGGAGCGCTCCGAGCTCGTGGCGGAGACGCTCGGCGAGCACGTGTTCGACTTCTTCCTGCGCAACAAGCGCGCCGAGTGGAGCGAGTACCGCCGGCGGGTCACGCCGTTCGAGCTCGAGCGCTACCTTCCGGTCCTGTGATCGGCCCGGAAGCGCGTCAGTGAGCCGGGCGATCGTGGTCCAGCACTCCGCCGGCGACGGTCCGGGCTGGCTCGGCGAGTGGTTGCCGGCCGCCGGCGTGCACCTCGAGGTGATCCGCGCGTACGCCGGGGAGCCGCTGCCGAGCCGGGTCGACGCCGACGCGCTGGTGGTACTCGGCGGGGAGATGTCGGCGTACGACGACGAGGTCGCGCCGTGGCTGCCGGCGACGCGCGCGCTGCTGCGGGCAGCTGTCGAGGACCAGACGCCCACCCTGGCGATCTGCCTGGGCGCGCAGCTGCTGGCCAGGGCGACCGGCGGCATGGTGCAGGTCGGCGCTGCACCCGGGCCGGAGATCGGCGTCTGCGACGTCCGGCGGCTCCCGACGGCCGCGGACGACCCGTTGTTGGGCGCTCTGGCGCCGGCCGTACCGGCTTTTCAGTGGCACTTCGACGGCGTCGTCGAGCTGCCGCGCGGGGCGGTGCCGCTGCTGGAGTCCACGGCATACCGGCATCAGGCCTTCCGGCTCGGGGAGCGGGTGTGGGGGGTGCAGTGGCATCCCGAGGTGACGCTGTCCATGGCGACCTCGTGGGCCCGGCAGAGCAGCGGCGACCTCCGGCGACTCGGCCGCGACCCGGCCGAGCTCCTCTGGCACGTCGCCGAGAGCCAGCCTGCGCTCGCGGCGACCTGGCAGCCGGTCGCCGCCCGCTTCGCCGCTATCGGCGCAGGCGGGACAGAAGGCGACTCTGCGCCTCGGCTGCGATCTCGACCGCGACGTAAACGACCGTGACAAGAGCGAACTCCAGCTCGGTGGCGTCGAGCGCACCTGCGGACGCTCGCGTCCGGCGACCACCAGGTGACAGCGTCGACCGGGCACTGGAGTCACTACCGTTCCGGTCATGGGCGATCGGGACGAGCTAGCGCTGCGGCCGGTTCAGGAGACGGACCTGTCGTACTTCACCGACGCGGCGACGACCGCGGCGGATCAGGACCCGTTCAACTTCTTCGGCTTCAAGCGGACGTTCACCGTTGCCCGCGCCTGGCACGAGGACGGGCTGCTCACCCCGGAGGGCGGGACACTGCTCGTCACCCTCGACGAGCGGGTCGTCGGCGACGTCGGTTGGCACGCCCAGCCGTACGGGCCACCAGGCGCCGGACACGCGCTGAACATCGGCATCCGGCTGCTGCCGGCCCAACGCGGGGTCGGCCTCGGCACCCGCGCCCAGCGGATGCTCGTCGGCTATCTCTTCGCGACCTACCCGGTCAACCGCGTCGATGCCGGCACCGACGTCGACAACGTCGCGGAGCAGCGGGCGCTGGAGAAGGCCGGCTTTCGCCGGGACGGCGTGCTGCGGGGCGCCCAGTGGCGGGCCGGCGGGTGGCACGACCTCGTCCTCTACAGCCGGCTGCGCGGGGATCCGTGAGCGAGCATCCCCGCGGGGGCTCGGCTGCGGCGCGCCTGGCCCGGCTCGGCTTTGCCGATTCCGGTGTCGCCGAGCGGACCCTCGCCGGCCTCGGCGTGCTCGCCGACCCCGCGGTGATCGCTGCACTTGCCGACGCCGCGGACCCGGACCTCGCGCTCCGCGGCCTCGCGCGCCTCGCCGACGCCGCACCGGACCGACGGGAACTGCTCGCGGCATTGCGCACCTGCCCCGAGGTCCGCGGGCGACTCGCCGCGGTACTCGGCGCGAGCGCCGCGCTCGCCGACGACCTTGCCCGGCATCCCGGGGACTGGCATGTGCTGGCCGACGAGACGCTCGCCGCGAGCCGGCCGACCGCGCTCGGCCTGGAGCAGACGCTGGTCGACGCCGTGACGCCGTACGGCGGCAGCACCGCAGCCCTCGACGCGCTGCGCAGGACCTACCGGCGGCTCCTCCTCGGGTTGGCGGCCAGGGACCTCTGCGCCGGCCTGGCTGTCGACGAGGTGGCCGGCGAGCTCGCCGATCTCGCCGCCGCCGCGCTCACGGCGGCGCTCGCGATCGCGCAGGCGCAACTTCCGCCGGACGCGGCGCCGTGCCGGCTGGCGGTGATCGGCATGGGCAAGTGCGGCGGCCGCGAGCTCAACTACGTGAGCGACGTCGATGTGGTCTTCGTCGCGGAGCAGGGTGCCGCACCGGGCGCCGCAGCGGGCGCCGGAGCCGACGAGGCTTCGGCCTTGCACACCGCGACCTCACTCGCGGCAGGACTGATGCAGGCGTGCTCGGCCACGACGGCGGAGGGGACGCTGTGGCCGGTGGACGCCGGGCTGCGGCCCGAGGGCAGGGCCGGCCCACTCGTGCGCACCCTGGCCAGCCACGAGGCGTACTACCAGCGATGGGCGAAGACGTGGGAGTTTCAGGCCTTGCTCAAGGCCCGCCCCGTCGCCGGCGACCCGGCGCTCGGCCAGGCGTACGCCGAGATGGCCGGCCGGTTGGTGTGGAGCGCGGCGGACCGGCCGGGCTTCGTGCCGGACGTGCAGGCCATGCGCCGGCGGGTGGCGGCGACCTTGCCACCCCAGTCGGCGCAGCGCGAACTGAAACTCGGCCCCGGCGGCCTGCGCGACGTGGAGTTCGCGGTCCAGCTGCTCCAGCTCGTGCACGGCCGGGCCGACCCGACGCTGCGTAGCGGAAGCACCCTCGCCGCTCTGGACGAGCTCGCCGCCGGCGGCTATGTCGGGCGCGACGACGCCGTCCGGCTGGGATCGGCGTACCGCTTCCTGCGCCTGTTGGAGCACCGGCTGCAGTTGGCGAGGCTGCGGCGTACGCACCTCCTGCCGGCTGACGAGCCCGAGCTGCGCCGGCTGGCACGGGCCGTGGGTTTTCGAGCCGAGCCCGTCGCCGAGTTGCGGGCCGAGCATGGGCGGCAGGCCCGAGAGGTACGTCGGCTGCACGAGAAGCTGTTCTACCGGCCGCTGCTAACTGCTGTGGCGCGGCTGCCGGCCGAGCAGACCCGGCTCTCGCCCACCGCCGCCCGCTCCCGGCTCGAGGTGCTCGGGTTCGCCGACCCGGGAGCAGCACTGCGCCACCTCGAGGCACTGACCGCCGGGGTGAGCCGGCGGGCTGCGATCCAGCGCACCCTGCTGCCGGTCATGCTCGGCTGGTTCGCCGATGCGGCCGACCCCGACGCCGGCCTGCTGTCCTTCCGGCAGGTGAGCGAAGCGCTGGGCACGACGCCGTGGTACCTGCGCCTGCTCCGCGACGAGGGCGCGGCCGCGGAGCGGTTGGCCCGGCTGCTCGCCACCAGCCGCTACGTCGCTGACCTGCTCGCCCGGGCACCCGAAGCGGTGGCGATGCTGGGCGGCGACGCGGAGTTGGTGCCCCGCGCACCGGCCGCCCTGCGCGTGGAGTTCCGCGCCACCGCCGGGCGCAGCGACGACCCCGAGACCGCCATGACCGCCGTCCGAGGGCTGCGGCGGCAGGAGCTGCTGCGGATCGCCAGCGCCGACGTACTCGGCCAGCTCGACTCGGTTCAGGTGGGTGCGGCGCTCGCGGACATAGCGGGGGCGACTCTGGCGAGCGCCCTCGACGTCGCCTCGCGTGCCGTCGCCGACCGCCGGCCGGACGGCCTTCCGGTCCGGCTGCTCGTCGTCGCGATGGGCCGGCTCGGCGGACGGGAGCAGGGCTACAGCAGTGACGCCGACGTGCTCTTCGTGCACGAACCGGTCGGCGCCGCGGACGACGTGGCGGCGGCCGCCGCACATGAGGTAGCCAACGAGCTCCGCCGGCTGCTCGCGCTGCCGGCCCCCGACCCACCGCTGGCCGTCGACGCTGACCTGCGGCCGGAGGGCCGGCAGGGTCCGCTCACCCGCAGCCTCGCGTCGTACGCCGCCTATTACGCGCGCTGGTCGTCGCCGTGGGAGATGCAGGCGCTGCTGCGCGCCGCTCCCATTGCCGGGAACGACGAGCTCGCCGCCCGATTCACCGAGCTGATCGGTCCCGTTCGATGGCCCGACGGTGGCGTGGACGACGCCACCGTCCGCGAGATCCGGCGGATCAAGGCTCGGGTGGAGGCGGAGCGGTTGCCGCGCGGTGCCGATCCAGGGCTGCACATCAAGTTGGGCCGGGGTGGGCTGGCCGACGTGGAGTGGGTGGTGCAGCTCCTCCAGCTGCGACACGCCGCCCGGCTGCCCAGCCTGCGCACGACCGCGACGCTGCCGGCGATGGCGGCGGCGGCCGAGGCCGGCCTGCTCGACCGCGCGGACGCCGACGTGCTCGCCGCCGCCTGGCGGTTCGCGGGCTCGGTGCGCAACGCGGTGCTGCTGGCGCGCGGCCGGCCGGCCGACGCCGTGCCGACCGGCGGGCGCGACCTGGCGGCGGTGGCACGCGCGATGGGCTACCCCCCGGGGCACTCCGGGCGGCTCCTCGAGGACTACCGTCGCGTCACCCGGCGGGCCCGGGCCGTCGTCGAAAGGGTCTTCGTCCAGTGAGCCTTCTGCCCGGCACGGAGTCCGCCGACTCCGCGGTCGAGGGCGTGCGCTTCCGGGTCACCCGCGCCGGCACCGCCAAGACGGCCACCAGCACGTCGGCGGGCAGGTCCGCGGGCACGTCCGCGGGGGCCCCCGCCGCGCTGCTGCTGCACGGCGTGCCGCAGACCGGGGCGATGTGGCGGGGGCTCCTGCCCGAGCTGGCGAACGACCGCCTCGTCGTCGCGCCGGACCTCAAGGGGCTTGGCGCCAGCGAGGTGGTCGGGCCCTACGACACCGCGACGCTGGTCCGAGAGCTTGCCGCCCTGGTCCTGCATGAAGTCGACGGCCGGGTCGACGTCGTGGGCCATGACTGGGGCGGCTACCTGGCCATCGCGCTCGCCGCGGAGCGCCCCGACCTGGTACGTCGACTCGTGGTGGTCAGCGCGCCGTACCGCCGGATCGGCCTGCTGCACGCCTGGCACCTGCCCCTCTTCGCCCTGCCCATGCTGCCCGAGGTCGCGTTCGCACTGGGTGGCCGCGAGCTCGTGCGCCGGATGCTGCGCTACTGCTGGCGGGCGCCCGGCGAGCTCGACCGAGAGGTGCTCGAGCACTATGCGACGGCGTACGCCGATCCGGCCCGCGTACAGGCCATGCTGGCCTACTACCGCGCGGCTCTGCGCGGGCGGCTCGCGGCGGCGATCGGTCAACGGCAACCAGGGCCCTCGCCCGCCCAGCCGACGCCCGCCCGACCCTCGCCCGAGCGCGCGCTCGTCCTATGGGGTGCCCTCGATCCGGTGCTGCCGTTGGCCATTGGCGAGTCGGTGATGCGCGACCTGGGACCGGGCGCCCAGTTCGTCACGCTGCCGGGAGTCGGCCACCTTCCGCTCGAGGAGGCGCCGCATGTCGCCGTACCGGTCATCGCCGACTTCCTGCGCGCCGCCTGAGGCCCCGCTCGCCGCCTCAGGCGGCGCTAGGCAGCTTCCTCCATGCGCACAACTGCCAGCCGTCTCGGCAGCGGAGTCGGTGTCGCAAAAGCCGATCGGCCGGACAGCAACCGTTGCACCGCGAAGCCCATGCCGAGCGCGAGAACCCCGCCAACCGCATCGAGCACGTAGTGGTTGGCGGTGCCCACGATGACGGCGAAGGTGACGATCGGATAGAGCGCACCCAGGGTACGCAGCCACCGACGCTGGGTCAGGCTCAGGATGACGATGCCGCACCAGAGCGACCAGCCGACGTGCATCGAGGGCATGGCGGCGAACTGGTTGGACGCCGCCGCGATGCCGCCGGAGGCGTAGGAGCCCCAGATGTGGTCGCGCAGAACCGTGTCGACGAAGCCCTCGGAGGAGATCATCCGCGGTGGTGCCAGCGGAAACGCCCAGAACCCGGCGAGCGCGACGAGGTTGGTGGCGAGGAGCACCGACCGGGCCGAGCGATAGCGCAGTGGATGGGCTCGCCACAGCCAGACGAGAACGCCGATCGTGACGACGAAGTGCATCGTCGCGTACCAGTAGTCGGCGGTCAGCGAGAGCCAGTGCGTGCCGGCGACGGCCGCGTTGAGGGTCGGTTCGATGCTCAGGTCGAGCGCCCGCTCGAGGTGCAGGATGCGGGCCGCGTTGCCGAACGCGGTGGCGGCGTGCGTCGGCACGCCGTTGCGGATGAGCGAGTAGAGCTCGTACGCCAGCCCGATGAAGAGCGCTTCCTCCCACAGCCGGGGACGACGAGACGCCCGCCAGCGCTCCGGAAGCAGCGGCGGGAGCACGGATCGCCGTACGCCCATGAGGAGAAGTCTGCCAGAACGCGCACCAGGTTTTCGCCAGGACGCGACCATCCAAACCTGTCTGGATGTCGACACTTCCTCGGAATGGGTGCCTCCCTCCGCGGGTTGACGAGAGCGGAGATACTTGCGAGGGCAGGGAGTTTGCGCGTGCAGGTCGACATCTGGTCCGACATCGTCTGTCCGTGGTGCTACATCGGGAAGCGCCGGTTCGAGGCGGCCCTGACGCGGTTCGCGCATCGGGACGAGGTCGAGGTCCGGTGGCGCAGCTTCGAGCTGGATCCGTCGGCGCCCGACGTCCGAACGGGCCAGTACGCCGAGCGGCTGGCCGGCAAGTACGGCTGCTCCGCGACCGAGGCGCAGAAGATGATCGACACAATGACGCAGGCGGCTGCCGGCGACGGCGTGACGATGCGGTTCGACCTGGCCCGCCCCGGCAACACCTTCGCGGCGCACCGGCTGCTGCACCTCGCCGCCGAAAGCGGCCTCCAGGACGAGCTAAAGGAGCGGCTGCTGGCCGGATACCTCACCGAAGGTGAGCCGATCGGCCAGACCGACGCCCTGAAGCGGTTGGCCACCGACGCTGGGCTGGCGAGCGGCGACGTCGAAGCCGTGCTCGACAGTGACGCCTACGCGGACGACGTACGCGATGACGAGCGTCAGGCCACCGCGCTGGGCATCAGCGGCGTGCCGTTCTTCGTCGTGGACGGCAAGTACGGCGTGTCCGGCGCGCAGTCCCCGGGCGTGCTGCTGGAGGTTCTCGAGCAGGCATGGGCCCAGCGCCGGCCGCCGGTGCTGGTCGGGGTGCCCGGCACCGGCTCAGCCAATTCCGTCGGCTGCGAAGGCGATAACTGCGTGGTCTGATCGCGCCGGCTCCAGGCCGGGGTGTGGACTCCCGTCCCGGTCCTGACCTCGATAGGACTCCACAGTCCGGTGCTTTCCGCCGGTATGCCGCGGAACCATCGCTCAGATGTCGTAGTAGAGCGCGAACTCGTGGGGGTGCGGGCGCAGGCGTACGGCGTCCACCTCCTGGACCCGCTTGTACTCGATCCAGGTCTCGATCACGTCCGTGGTGAAGACGCCGCCCTCGAGAAGGAACTCGGAGTCACCCGCCAGCTCGTCGAGCACCGCCTCGAGCGAGCCGGGCACGGTGGGTACGGCGGCGAGCTCGTCCGGCGGCAGCTCGTAGAGGTCCTTGTCGACCGGGTCGGGCGGCTCAATCTTGTTGCGGATGCCGTCGAGGCCGGCCATCAGCATCGCGGCGAACGCCAGGTAGGGGTTGCACGACGGGTCCGGCACCCGCCATTCCACCCGCTTTGCCTTGGGGTTGTTGCCAGTGATCGGGATGCGGCAGCAGGCCGACCGGTTGCGCTGCGAGTAGACGAGGTTGACCGGCGCCTCGTAGCCGGGCACCAACCGCCGGTAGGAGTTCGTCGTGGGGTTGGTCCACGCGAGGAGGGCCGGCGCGTGCCGGAGCAGACCGCCGATGTAGTGCCGAGCGGTGTCGGAGAGCCCGGCGTACCCGAGCTCGTCATAGAAGAGCGGGCTGCCGTCCTTCCACAGGCTCTGGTGACAATGCATGCCCGAGCCGTTGTCCTGGAAGATCGGCTTGGGCATGAAGGTGACGGTCCGGCCCGCTGCCCGGGCGGTGTTCTTGACGACGTACTTGAAGAGCATCAAGTTGTCGGCGGTCTTCAGCAGCGTGTCGAACCGGAAGTCGATCTCGGCCTGCCCCGCCGTACCGACCTCGTGGTGTTGCATCTCGACCGCGATCCCGGCGCCCAGCAGCTGGCGCACCATCTCCGAGCGCAGGTCGGTGAAGTGGTCGGTGGGCGAGACCGGGAAGTAGCCGCCCTTGTAGCGCGGCTTGTAGCCCTTGTTGCCACCGTCCTCCACGCGTCCGGAGTTCCAGGCGCCCTCCACGGAGTCGATGTAGTGGTACGACGAGTGCGGCGTCGTGTCGTAGCGGATGTCGTCGAAGATGTAGAACTCCGCCTCGGGCCCGAAGTACGCCGTGTCGGCGACCGAGCTGCCCTTGAGGAACATCTCCGCCTTGCGCGCGATGTTGCGGGGGTCTCGGCTGTAGGCCTCGCCGGTGAGCGGGTCGTGGATGAAGAAGTTCATGTTCAACGTCGGGTGTTGGCGGAACGGGTCCATCACGGCCGTCGACGGGTCGGGCAGCAGCAGCATGTCGGACTCGTGGATCTGCTGGAAGCCGCGGATCGACGACCCGTCGAACATCAGGCCGTCGGTGAACACCGCCTCGGTGAAGTTCTGCACCGGGAATGTGAAGTGCTGCATGACTCCGGGCAGGTCGCAGAACCGGACGTCGATGAACGCGACGTCGTTGTCTGCGAGGTACCCGAGGACCTCGTCGGCGGTGCTGAACACGTACGGCCTCCCGTCGGCTGGCTCGAACCCCTGTTGCCGCTCGACGCTAGGAGTACGGCGTTTCTCGCCGGTGTCTCACGTGTTTCGCCGACGTTACGCGGCCGGCTCCGCTTGCGCGGCCGGCTCCCTCACCGGGCCGGCTCGTCAGCAGCCCGCGGCCGCGGGTCGCGCGGCGCCGTACGCTTCGCCTCGTCGAGCCGGTCGCCGATCTCCTGCAGGCGCTTGCGCCCGAGGGCCTTGCGCACCTCGGGGAACCACTCCTGCTCCTCCTCCTCGACGTGGTGCCGGACGTTTTCGGTGAGGACGGTGACCTTGGCGTCGTACCGCTCGTCGTGCGGGTCCATATCCTGCAGCTCGGAGAGCACCCATTTGACGATGTGGTGCTCCTCCAGGCTCTCGAGAACGTGGTCCTCGGTTTCCGGCACCTCCTGGCGGGCGTCCGGGTAGAAGATCTGCTCCTCGATGTAGGCGTGGACCGACAGCTCTTCGATCATCTGCTGGACGAGCTTCCGCTTGGCGTCGTAGGCGTCGTCGCCCGCCTTCTCGAACTGCTTGAAGAGCTTCTCCACGGTCTTGTGGTCGTTCTTGAGGAGCACGATGGCGTCCACGGGTGCCTCCCAGGCGAGGATCTCGAACGGGCGATGGCCGAGTCGTTCCGCGAATCGGCTCGGCGAAACGCCTCAGCGCATGCGACCCCGCGGCATCCGTGCGTTCTTCGGCAACGGGCCCTTCGGAAGGGGGACCTGGGGCTGGCCGAGAGCGCGCATCCGTCCCTCGACTGCTCGCACCTGCGCCGGCTTGAGGTTGCGCGGCAGCTTCATCATGTGGGACTGCAGCTTGCGCAGCGGTACCTGACCCGTGCCTTCGCCGACGAGCACGTCGTAGATCGGCGTCTCGGCGGCTACCCGGCCGACGCGGCGCTTCTCCTGCCCAAGTAGCTGGGCGAGCCGCCCGGGGTTGCCCTCGCCGACGAGGACGATGCCCGGCCGGCCGATGACCCGGTGTACGACGTCCTGGTTGCGGGTGACGGCGACCACCGGCGTGACGTCCCACTGCCCGCGCATCGACTGCACAACTGCGACCGCGGCGCCCGGCTGCCCCTCGACCTGGGACAGGGCCGCGCGCTGCGCCCGGCGGCCGAACAGGCTCAGGGCGGCGAGGAAGCCGAACAGGATTCCGAAGATGGAAAGCAGGATCGGATGGTGCAGGAGCACGCCCAGCAGGACGAATATCACGACGACGGCAACGAAGACGCCGATGACGATCGGCAGCATCCGCGAGTCGTTCTGCCGGGTGAGGGTGAAGGCCTGCCGGAGCTGGGAGAACCGATTGGCGCGAGCGGCCCGGCGCTCGGCACGGGTGCGCCTAGCCGCCTTACCGCTCTTGGTCGTCGTGGCGGTCTTGGCGGTCCTGGCGGTCTTGGCGGGGGAAGGGACCGCTCGGCCGCTCTTCCGGCGGAGGCGGAGGCGGGGCATGCTGGGCATGCTGCCGAGGATACGGGCGCCGGCGCGAGGTCAGGCCGGCGTGGCCGCGCGGGTCTCGATGGCCTGCCGATAGAGCCGGCCGGCGCGGTACGACGAGCGCACCAGCGGTCCGCTCAGCACGCCGGCGAAGCCGATCTGCACTGCCTCGTTCTGCAATGCCACAAACTCCTCGGGCCGCACCCACCGCTCGACCGGGTGGTGGCGCGGGGAGGGCCGCAGGTACTGGGTGATCGTGAGCAGCTCGCACCCCGCGTCGTACAGGTCCTGCATCGCCTGGCTGACTTCTTGCCGTTCCTCGCCCATGCCGAGGATGAGGTTGGACTTGGTGACCAGGCCGTCAGCATGAGCTTCGCGGATGACGTCAAGAGAGCGCTCGTAGCGAAAACCCGGGCGGATGCGCTGGAAGATCCGTGGCACGGTTTCGATGTTGTGCGCGAGGACCTCGGGTGCCGCGCCGAACACCTCAGCGAGCAGGTCGGGCCTGGCGTTGAAGTCGGGGATGAGCAGCTCGACCCCGCAACCCGCGAGCTGTGCGTGGATCTGGCGCACCGTCTCCGCGTAGAGCCATGCGCCACCGTCAGGGAGATCATCCCGGGCGACACCGGTGACCGTGGCGTAGCGAAGCCCCATCGCGGCGACCGACGCGGCGACCCGGCGCGGCTCGTCGCGGTCGAGCGGCTCGGGGCGGCCGGTGTCAATCTGGCAGAAGTCGCAGCGTCGGGTGCACTGGTCGCCGCCGATGAGGAAGGTGGCCTCGCGGTCCTCCCAGCATTCGTAGATGTTGGGGCAGCCGGCCTCTTCGCAGACGGTGTGCAGCCCCTCCCGCTTGACCAGGCTCTTGAGCTCGGTGAACTCCGGACCCATCCGCGCCCGCGTCTTGATCCACGGCGGCTTCTTCTCGATCGGCGTCTGTGCGTTGCGGACCTCGAGCCGCAACATCTTGCGGCCCTCCGGGACGACAGACATGGACTCAGGCTACGCCGGTTGGCGAGCCGGCGTGGCTCCATGGGCGGCCGGACAACAGGCGCACGGGAGCGGGTAGATCGGCGTACCGGTGCTCATGCCGAAAGGTCGACGAGCGCCGGCCGCCACGCGGCACTCAGCCACTCCTGAAGGTAGCGCTCGACGCTGTCCTGCGCCGCCGGCGCCGAAATGCGCCGGCCAGTCATCTCGGTGAGGGAGGTGACGCCGGCGTCCGAGATGCCGCAGGGCACGATGCGGCCGAACGCCGTCAGGTCGCAGTCGCAGTTGATCGCGAACCCGTGCATCGTGACGCCTCGGCTTACTCGGATGCCGATGGCGGCGATCTTGCGGCCGCCGTCGGCGGTCCAGACGCCGCTCCGGCCCCTGACCCGGGCGGCTTCGACGCCGAGCTCTTGGCAGACCGCGATCAGCGCCGCTTCGATGCGGCGGACATGGTCGACGACGAAGACACCGTCGGGCAGCTTAAGGCTCGGGTAGCCGACGAGCGGCCCGGGTCCGTGCCACGTGATCTTGCCGCCGCGGTCGACGTCGACGACCGGTGTGCCGTCGTACGGCCGCTCGTGGGCTTCGGTCCGCTTGCCGGCCGTGTAGACGGACGGGTGCTCGAGCAGCAGGCAGGTGTCGTCGACCTCGTCGGCGACCCGCCGTGCGTGCAAACGGCGCTGCTCGGCCCACGCCGCGTCGTACTCGACGACACCGGCGCGAACAAACGTGAGCACGAATCAGCGTACGTCGGCGGCGGCGGCTGGGGGCTCCGGCGCATCTCAGCGGGCAGGCATCCCGGCCTTACAAGAGATCTCCTTCGCTCGACTGGTTGCTGCTGATTGGGCCCGACGGAGATCGATTAACCGCAACGCGCCAGGCGAGGGAGATCGCCGGAAGCGTGCATGGCATCGGTGACCTTGAGAACGATCTCCTTCGCTCGGCTGGTTGCTGCGAACTACGCCCCGCCGGAGAGGCACCAGCCCTGTGGACGGCTTCAGCGGCCTGTGGACAGCGTCACCCTCCCCGTGCCGGTTCGCGAGATGTTGCTCGATGGATCCAGACCTTGCAGCCGTCGC
>JBBSIN010000020.1:0-35151 GCA_038232055.1 Mycobacteriales bacterium | reverse complement strand
GACGACGCGGTACTCGACCGCGGCGTGACGGCCACGGCGCGCAGCTCCGCGGTGCTCGCCCGATGGACCGACCGACGCGGAGAGCTCTCCGTCGACGGGCTCGTGAGTGCCGTCGCGCGCGGCGCCGAACGCCTCGGTCGGGTCGCCCGCCGCCCGCAGACCGGGCAGCTGCACCAGTACTACGCCCAGGCAGCCGCCGCTCTCGGGCTGCTCGCTGTCGTCTTCGCGCTGGTGAGGTAGCCGGTGCTCACCGCGATCGTGTTTCTGCCTGCGGTTGTCGGCGTGCTGCTGCTGCTCGTGCCCCGCACAGCGCCGCCCCGTGGGTTCGTCGCCGCCTGGATCGCCGCAAGCGCCGTCGACCTGGGGCTCGTCGTCGTCGCGTGGCTGTGCTTCGATCCCCGCAACGGGTTCGGCTATCAGACGACGGCGACGTGGATTCCCAACGCCGGCGCGAGCTACCACGTCGGTATCGACGGGCTGTCGCTGCCACTGGTCGCGATGACCGCCGGCCTGTTCCTCGCCTGCGCCGTCTACTCGCTACGGGAGACGCGGCGGGTCAAGACGTACGTGCTGGTGTTCCTGTTCCTGCAGACCGTCTGCCTGGGCCTGTTCGTGGCGCTCGACCTCATCCTGTTCTTCGTCTTCTTCGACCTGTCGATCGTCGGCATGTACTTCGTCATCGCCGGCTGGGGGCACGGCGACGCCAGGGGGGCGGCGCTGAAGTTCTTCCTCTACACCTTCCTCGGCTCCCTCGCGTTGCTGCTCGGCTTCATCGGCCTCTACCTCGCGGCGACGCCGCACACCTTCGACGTCGTCGCGCTCGTTCGCAGCCAACCGCTGGCCGGTCACGCCGTCGGTGGCGCGCTCGTGCTCCTCGCCCTGACGGTCGGCCTGGCGATCAAGACGCCCACGATCCCGTTCCACACCTGGCTGCCCCCAGCGCACACGAATGCGCCGGCTCCCGGCTCGGCGATCCTTGCCGGCGTACTGCTGAAGATGGGCACCTACGGTTTCGTTCGCATCGCCATGCCGATGCTTCCGGACGCCTGGCGGCGGTACGCGCTCGGATTCGTCGTCCTCGGTGTCGTCAGCGTGCTCTACGGCGCGCTCGTCGCGCTCGCGCAGACCGACTTCAAGCGCATGGTTGCCTACACCTCCGTCAACCACATGGGCTACGTCGTACTGGCCGTCGGCGCGGCTGGCCTGGTGGCGGGAAGCGACGCGCAGGCCCGCCAGCTGGCCGTGGCCGGTGCGGTGACCCAGATGGTGAGCCACGGGCTCATCACCGGCGCGCTATTCCTGCTCTCCGGCGTCCTCTACGACCGCGGCGGCACGTACGTCATGGCGCAGTACTCGGGACTGGCCAGCCGCCTACCGGTCTTCGCCGGCGCGACGGCGGTCGCCGCGTTCGCGTCACTCGGCCTGCCCGGCTTCTCCGGCTTCGTCGCCGAGTTCCAAATCTTCACCGGCAGCTTCGACGCGCAGGCGGTCGCCACGGGCGTCGCGCTGCTCGGCATTCTGCTCACCGCGGGGCTGTTCCTCGTCGCGCTGCAGCGGCTATTCCTCGGTCCGCTGCGGCTGCCCGACGCGCCGGGTGCCCGACGCTCCCTCGTCGACCTCCGACCCAGCGAGGCGGCGGCGATCCTGCCGCTGCTCGTCCTGGCGTTCGTCATCGGCGTCGTCCCGCGCTTCCTGCTCGACGTCATCGAGCCGGCCGCGCGCACGCTCGTCGGCCTGGTCGCCCGGTGAACGAGACCCCGTCATGGCTGGTACCCGAGCTGGCCCTCCTCGCCGGGTCGGTGCTTGGCCTGCTGGTCGGCGCATGGCTGCCCCGCCGGCGGCAATGGGTGGTCCGCGCACTCGCCGCCGTTGCCTGCGGCGTCGGGCTCGTCGCGACCGCGGTGGCGATGGCCGGCGAGCCGGTGTCGGTGTTCGACGACAGCTACGTGGTGGACAGTGCGACGAACGCCACGCGCCTGGTCGTTCTCGCCGGCACCCTGCTCGTCATCTGCCTCTCGATCGACACCGTCGCCGGGCACAAGCGCGAGACAGAGTTCTATGTCCTGCTCCAGCTCGCCGCGCTGGGGGCAGTCACGCTGGCCGGCGCGAACGACCTGCTGCTGCTGGCGGCCGCCTATCTGCTGGCCAGCATCCCGGGTTACGCCCTCGCCGGCTTCCGCAAGGACAGCCTTGGCGTGGAGGCGGCGCTGAAGTACTACCTGATGGGCGCTCTGCTCGGCGTGGTGATGCTTGTCGGCGTCACGATCCTCTACGGCGCCGGGCGCGGCACCGGGTACGGCGTACTGCACGCGTCCATGGCGAGCGCGCCGCACGCCGCGGTCGCCGTCGGTCTCGTCGCCGTACTCGGCGGGCTGATGTTCAAGTCGGGCGGAGTGCCGGCGCACTTCTGGGTGCCGGACGTCACCGACGGCGCGTCGCCACCGGTGGCCGCCTTCCTCACCACGATTCCCAAGATCGGCGCGTTGGTCGCGACGTTTCGGCTGCTCGACCAGGCGCTGGCGACGACGACGGTCGACTGGCCGGCGTTGGTGGCGGTTCTGGCAACGGCGTCGATGACGCTCGGGAACCTGGGCGCCTTCTTTCAGACCAGCGTGAAGCGGCTGCTGGCGTACTCGACAGTCAGCCAGGTCGGCTACCTGCTCGTGCCCGTCGCGGTCGCGCAGCGCAGCGACATCGCCCTGCGCAGCCTGCTGTTCTACCTCGCCGCGTACGCCGTCACGAACCTCGCCGTGTTCGCCGTGGTCTGCGAACTGCCGAACGCGCCCGCCATCGCCGACTACCGCGGGCTGGCGCGCCGACATCCGGGTCTCGCCGGCTGCCTGGTCGTCGCCCTGCTCGGCCTCGTCGGCACCCCGCCGACCGGCGTGTTCATCGGCAAGCTCGCGGTGTTCAGCGCTGCGGTCGACGGCGGGTACGCCTGGCTGGCGGTGGTCGCCGTGGTCAACACCGTCGCGAGCCTCTTCTACTACCTGCGATGGCTCGCGCCAGCCCTCCTCCCGTCTCCCGCAGGGGATGTCGCGACAGCGCTCGCTCCGGCCGGCCGGTGGTCAAGCCTGGGCGCGTACGCCGCCGCCGCAGCGTCACTCGGCGTCGGCGTCGGAAGCGGCGCGCTGCTGCCCCTGGTCAGTGGGACCCTGCTCCGCTGAGGCATCGGCGGAGGGAAGGCGCCGGACGAGCCGCGGCGCGCCGATCCGTACGTCCACGCCGTCGGAGAAGTGCACCAGTGGCCGGTCGACCGGTGGGGTGAGTCCGGCCGCGCCGAGCAGGTCCTGCTCCAGGACGTCGACGTCAGCGCTGCGCAGCACCCATGGGGGATGCTCGGCCTGGGTCCGCATCAGTCGACCGGCCGCGACGTTCCACAGGGTGAACCGGGCGGTCAGGTAGTGCTCGAACTCGCCGGGCTCGACCACCTCGTCCCTGACGGCCACCCGGATGTCGTGGCCCACCCCTCGAGGCGACGGCCAGCGGCGACGGGAGCGGTAGGAGACCGTACCGCCTGAGCTGTGGACCGCCATGTCTGCCCAGAAGTACGGCAGCTGCCAACTGGCGCGCGCAGCGCCGACTGCCGACAGGCTGCCGGCGTCGAGAGAGAAGAACCACACGCCCGGCCGGCCGTCCGGTCCCACGACGTAGGTCCGCACGTTTGTCTCGGGAAACGGCGAGATCCCCGGCAGCTCTGGCCCGAAAGGGGCGCCGATGCGCATCCGGAAGGGCACCAGGCCGACCCAGGCCTGACCACGCCAGGGCTCGACCGACAATCCGTCCGGCAGGAGCTGCTGCACCTCCTCGACCGGATAGGACCAGTGCAGAAACGCGATGGTCTCCCACCGATGGCGCATCACCGGGATGCGGACCCGCTCCGGTGGTCGAGAACCATGCGCTGACACGACGGAAGCTCTACCCACCCGAAAACTCGCGATGACCACGCACCGAACCGTCTGGCCGCCTGGGCATCGGGTAGACCTCGGACACGACGCGCTTCCGCGCCTCGATGACCCGGAGAGGACGCCATGTTCCTGCACAACAAGAAGATGATGCACACGGTTCGGGTGGACCAGCCCAACCCGGAGTTCGGCAAGCTGCTGCTGGAGCAGTTCGGCGGTCCCAACGGTGAGCTCGCGGCGGCCATGCGGTACTTCACCCAGGGGTGGAACGAGCCGGACGGCGCCCGCCGCAGCATGCTCCTCGACATCGCGACGGAGGAGCTGTCCCACCTGGAGATGGTGGCGCAGACGCTCGTCCTGCTGCTGAAGGGCTCCCCATCGGAGATGGTGGACAAGGTCGAGGGCAACTACCTCGGTGAACTCCTCGACGGCAACGCCAACAAGTTCGTGAGCCTCTCGCTGAACAGCGGTCCGAACATGCTCGGCGGTGGCGGTCCGCGGCTCACCGACTCCATGGGCGCGCCGTGGACCGCGGCGTACATCGACACCATCGGCCAGCCGGTCGCCGACCTGCAGTCCGACATCGCCGCCGAAGGTCGCGCCAAGATCGTCTACGAGCGCCTCATCAAGTGCTGCGACGACCCCGGCGTCAAGGACACGCTCAACTTCCTCATGACCCGCGAGATCACGCACCAGAAGCTGTTCGAGGCGGCGCTCGCGTCGATCACCGACAACTTCCCGCCGGGGACGCTGCAGGGCGACGAGAAGCTGGCGCACATCTACATCCACGACTCCGACGGGTTCGGCGAGGGTGAGAAGGTGCAGGCCAAGACCGCCGAGGGCTTCCAGTTGGGAGAGGCCAACAGCGACTTCGGGTTCCAGTTCGACACCGACCCGGTCGGGCACGCCTCCGAGCAGACCGTGCAGTAAGCGACCGCCTCGCAGCGAGGCGCCGGGACGGTTTCCCGTTCCGGCGCCTCTCGCCATGTCTGGGTGGGCAGTCCTTCAGGTGACGTGCACCCGAGACTGCGTCCACTGCCTCAGGTAAGAGAGGTGCCACCCGGCGCGGTCTGTGACTGGTCCGGACCGTCGTCATCGCTGCCGAGCGGGCCGCCCTCTCGCAACGCCCCTCCATCCGCTCAGCGTCGGGGTGCGGGGGCGTTTCGGGGGCGAGTCCCCACGTGGCGTGGTCAGGGTCGAGCTGCTGCGCCTCGAGGGGGGTCACGCGGTTCGTGTTCTCCGTCATGCGGTGCCGCTATCCGACGGGCGCCTCGGCGAAGCGAGGACGTGGGCCGTCAGCCGAACAGGGTCTGGAAGAGCAGAAGCGCGTTGAGCGCGACGATGACGACCGCGGCGACCGCGGCCACGGCCGTGGTCAGGGGCCGATTGACGAGTTCACCCATGATCTCCGCCCGCCGGGTCAGCAGGACCAGCGGTACCAGCGCGAACGGGATCCCGAACGACAGGACCACCTGACTGATCACCAACGCCCGCGTCGGGTCCGCGCCGGCGCCAAGGACGAGCAACGCCGGCGCCATCGTCAACCCACGTCGCAGCAGCAGCGGGATCCGCCGGCGCAGAAAGCCCTGCATCACGACCTGCCCGGCGTACGTCCCGACGCTGGAGGAGGCGAACCCGGACGCCGCCAGCGTCAGCGCGAACACCAATGCCGCCGCCGGGCCCACCAGTCGGCTGATCCCGGCGTGCACCTCCTCGATGGTGTCGGCGGCGGCGCCCTGGCTGGAGCCGAAGAACAGCCGAGCGGCGATGACCAACATGGCCATGTTCACCAGGCCCGCCAGGCTCATCGCGAGGACCACGTCCAGGCGCTGGTGGCGCAGCAGGGTGCGCCGCTCGGCGGCGTCGCGAGGCGGAATCCGCTGCTGGGTCAGCGCCGAGTGCAGGTAGATCACGTGTGGCATCACCGTGGCACCCAGGATCCCGGTCGCGAGCAGGACGCTGTCGGTCCCCGCGAAGCTGGGCAGCAGACCGGCGGCCACGCCACGGGCGTCGGCCCCCACCCGCAGCAGGTCGTAGCCGAAGCCGAGCAGGATCACCCCCAGCAGCCCGGCGATGACGATCTCGAACCTGCGGTAGCCGCGGCTCTGTAAGCCCAGCAGGCCGAACGCCACCGCGCCGGTGAGCATCCCAGCCGGGAACAGCGGAATCCCGAACAGCAGGTTCAGCGCGACCGCCCCACCGATGATCTCGGCGAGATCGGTGGCCATCGCGACCGCTTCTGCCTGACCCCACAGCGCCCACACCACCGGGCGCGGGTAGTACTCCCGGCAGAGCTCGGCGAGGTTGCACCCGGTCGCCAGGCCCACCTTGCCCGACAGGGACTGGATGAGCATCGCCATCAGGTTGGCCGCGACGATCACCCAGAGCAGCCGATAGCCGTACGCCGCGCCGCCGCTGAAGTTCGTCGCGAAGTTGCCCGGGTCGACGTACGCGATCGCGGCGACGAACGCCGGCCCCAGCAGCGGCAGCACTCCCCGCAGCCGGCCGCGGCCTTGCACTTCTTCCAGGGCGGAGGCGTCGCGTCCGGGCACGACCGAAGGGCCTGGTGCCGTAGTCACAGCACCTGCCTTCGGTCGACGAAGATTCCCCGACTCCCGATGCCGTCCCGTCCAGTCTTATGGCATTCGCGAGGCTAAAAGACAGTTC
Source organism: Mycobacteriales bacterium (assembly GCA_038232055.1). GTDB lineage: Bacteria > Actinomycetota > Actinomycetes > JADGOV01 > JADGOV01 > JBBSIN01. The sequence goes on along the minus strand of JBBSIN010000020.1, from coordinate 28,579 downwards.
TGCTTTACGACGTCCTACGCCTTGCCACGAAAACAGAAAGCGAAGCGGGCCGGAAAATATCCGGACCCGCTTCACTCCACTGCCTGCGGCTACGCTCCCCGGTGGGGGCACGATGCGTCAGTTGTCGCCCCGGTCGTCGTAGAAGTCGCGGCTACCGGCCTTGGCCAAACCTCGGGCCACCATATAGCCGATGGTCAAGTAGGTGATGAGCCGAAGGGCCGTCGGGGCGCCGAAAGCATCGCCCCCGGTTCCCTCGTCGCCGACAACCAAGGCGGTGATGACGATCGCGACCACCGCAGCCGCATAGGCGAAGAACTCAGTGGTCTTGGTCGATGCCTTTGTTTCGGTGCTGATCCGACGAGAGTCCCGTGAGGCGTTTCCTGAGGAACGATTGCTCATCCGATATGTCTCCCTGCTCGTGATTCGGTGCGTGTCCGATGCGTCCTACCCGCCGCCGGGAGCGGCACACCAACATTTCGCCGTCACCCACGTCTAAGGGCCCGCGCCGACTATGTTCGTTGGTGTAGGACAATCACGCTTCATCCGCTGAGGGTCAGGCATGCCGTCCCGGCCAACCGCCATCGGCGCCGGCCGTCCTCACGCTGCTCTCATCCGTGGCTGGCATCGTCCGGGTCCGATGTGGTCGCAAGCGGTTCGGTCCGTCACCGTCGCGGCGTGCGTCGGGGCCGCGACTCTGCTGGTAGGCGAGACGGCGCAGGCGACCGCACCTGCACCACGCCATGTCCGCCGCGTCATCCTGCTCGCCATCCCGGGCCTGGTGTGGGACGACGTCACCGCAAGCGAGATGCCCGTGCTTCGGGCCCTTGTCGACCGGTCAGCGGTGGGCCTGCTGTCCGTCGCGTCCGGCGAGCCGGTCACCTCGTGCATCGGCGGGGCGCTGACCCTAGGCGCGGCCAACCGGGCGGTGACTTCGGGCACAGATTGCGGCAGATCACCCTCCCTGGCCACCGCGGGGAGGCGTGAAGCCCACTCCCGTTACGCCGCCCAAGTGGGGGTGCTCGGCTCAGCGCTCCAGGCCGCCGGTGTCGCGACCGGCGCTGTCGGGCCGGGCGCCGGGCTGCTCCTCAGCAATGGCAAGCGCGTCGCCCGGTCGGCCCCCAACGTCGCGGCGGCATGGGCAGCGGGGGCCGTCGTCGTCGCGGTTCAGACCGACGCCCTGGCCGGCGCTGGCGGAAGTCGGGCGGATCAGCACCGCGCCGACGCGGTGGTCGCGAGCTGCCTGGCGGGGTTCACGCCGGCCGACCTCCTCCTCGTCCTAGGCACCGCGGACCGGCCCGGTCACGCGCGCCTGCACGTCGCCGTGGCCACCGGGCTGCGGCGCGGTGCGCTCACCAGCACCAGCACCGGCCGGCCGCCCTATGTGCAGCTCATCGACGTCGGCCCGACCGTTATGGCGGCGCTCGGCCTCCACACACCGGCCGCCATGGTCGGGTCGGCCATGACCGTCACCGCTCACCACCCGTCGGTAGCAGCCCTTGTTGATGCCGACCGACGGGCGGTGCTCGGCCGCGGTCTCGCGAGCGACCTAGGTTGGATCCTGCTCGGCACGACTGTGCTCGCCGCGGCGGTGCTCACCGCGCTCTCCTTCGGGCGTGCGCCACCCGACCCGACTGCTTCGCTGCTGGTGGCTGCCGCGCTGCTGCCAGTCGCAAGCTGGCTTGCCATGCTGCTGCCGTGGTGGCGATGGGGGCGCTGGCCGTACGCCGTGTTGGTCGTGGGCATCGCGGCGCTGCTGACGGTAGCCCTCATGGCGCTGCGGCGGTCCGTGAGCGTCGACCAGTCGGTCGCCGCTGTCTGCGTTGCCGTTCTCGCTCTCGACGCGGTCGCGCGTGGCCCGCTGCAGCTGTCCGCCCCGCTCGGTGACTCGCCGCTCGTGGCTGGACGATTTGTCGGCACTGGAAACCTGGCCGCCGCCGTGCTCACCGGGTCCGTGCTGGTGCTGGCGGCGGGGCTGGCGACGGCGCGTCACTCGTCGCTCGCCGTACTCGTGCTCGGCGCAGCCGCCCTCTCCGACGGCCTGCCGCATTTCGGGGACGATCTGGGCGGCCTCTTGACGCTCCTTCTCGCCGTCCCCCTGCTCGGCGCCCCCCTGCTCGGGGTCTGGATCCGCCGGTATCCCCTCCGCGCTCCGCTGTCACTGGCGACGGCCGGCGCCGCGTTGGTCGCACTCGTCGTGGCACACCCGATGCAGCACGGGCATGTCCAGCGGTTCACGGCGGGACTCCGCAGTGGAGCCGCCCTGCCGGTGCTGGGTCGGCGATTCGCGGCCAGCGGCGGCAGCTTCATCCACAGCAGCTTCACCGTCGGGACCCTCGTCGCCGCAGTGCTCACGGTGCATCGACGAAGCCGGGCCCTGCTACCGGCCGCCGCCCGCCTTGCCGGCCTGCCGCTGGTGGTCGCCGGCGCGGTCGGCGCGGTGCTCAACGACTCCGGGACCGCAGTACCGGGTGTGATGGCAGCGGTGCTGCTTCCCGCCTGGGCAGCCGACGCGTGTATGACGCTGGGGAGGGCGAGCAGCCCGAGTAGCCCCACCGCAGGAGCGCACCGGGGTAACCAGTTCTCGGGCAGGGTGAGAGCAAGGAGCGGCAGGGACCATGCGACGTACCACGGGTAGGCAGCCGGCCCGAGCACCGCGATCGCGAGCAGTCCGGTGCCTGCGGCCCGAAGGACGTCCCGACGCTGGACCACGACCAGCACCAATGCCGTGACGACCGCAACGGCCGTGAGTCCACCACGGGTTGAGGCTGGCAGGACCCGGGACAACCCCGGTGCCGGGACCACACCGCCGACGCCGACCGCGGCGCGCACCGGCCCGAACGGGTCCCCGACCAGCACAGCGGGTACGGCGTACGCAGCCATGGCGGCGAAGGCCCGGCGCACGCGCTCCCGGCCGGAGGCCGCTGGTCCGAGGACGACGGCGACGGCGAGCAGCCCCGCCGGCGCTTTGACCGCCGCCGCCAGTCCGGCGAGAGCAGCCGCCCCGACCGGTCGCCCGCTGCGGTGCGAGAGCGCGGCGGCTGCGACGAGCGAGGCCACGACCGCGTCCAGGTGGGCACTGCCAACGACATGCACGGTGACGACGGGTGCCAGCAGGAAAAAGGCGAGAGGAGCTGCCGTCCGTCCCGAAGCCAGATGGATGCACGCCGCCGCCAGCACGACAGTGACCAGCGCGGCGACCCGGAGGACGGCCACCGGGTACGGCGTCGCATCGGCCGCCCGAAGGCCGATGAGCGCCAAGGGTCCGTACGGCGCCCGGGTGGCAAGCCATCGGGGGTCGACCGCGGTAAGCAACGGGGAGTGCACGGCTGAGAGGAAAGTCGTGTACGGATCACGGTGCTGGGCGAGGAGCAGTCCGTCTGCGCGGTACGCCGCCGAGTCCGCCGACAGCACCGGTCCACCCATGACCAGCGGCAGCAGCCACCCGGCGCCGACGAGCCAGGTCCCGCGTACGGAGAGCCGGCCGCGAGCCGCAAGTCCTACCGCGACGAACCACGAGGCGGTCAAGACGCACACGGCGACGGCGACTAGCCGGTGCGCACCGAGTCCGCGAGCCGGCACTGCGAGGTGGTGGGCGAGCGTTGTGCCCGGACCGGCTACCCGTCCTGCCACTGGAGCGCCGCACAGGGCCAGCAGCGTCGAGGCCAGCGCGCCCACCGCAGCCAGGCAGAGTGCGGTGGAGCGCCCCGGGCGGGAGCCCACGCGACTCACGGCCGACGGCCTTTGACGGGGATCGACACGTGCACCAGGGGCGCGGTGCGGCCATGAGCCATCGCCGATTGCGTCGGCTGGCCTGGCGACCCGAGACGCTGACCGGGCTCGCCTGTGTCGCCGTCATGGCCGCGGGGCTGCACGGGCCCGACTTTGCGGCACAGGACTACCGAGCCTGGTTGGTCCGCCAGCACGGTGTTTTGCTGTGGAACAGCCGGTGGTACGGCGGCCATCCGATCCTCGGATACAGCGTGCTCTTTCCCCCTCTCGCCGCTGTGCTGGGGGTGGCCGCGGTGAGTGCCCTGTCCTGCCTCGCATCGACGGCCTGCTTCTCGCGACTTCTCGGTCAGTCCCGAGCCGCGCATGTCGCTACCTGGTGGTTCGCGGTCTCCACGGTCGTAGACCTGATAGTGGGTCGGGGGCCTTTCGCCCTCGGGCTGGCCACCGGCCTGGCAGCGCTGCTCGCCGCCCGCACGAACCGGCGGGCGGTGGCCGGCCTGTGCGCACTGACGTGTGGCCTCTCCAGTCCGCTGGTCGGCGTGCTCTTGTTGATCGCCGCGCTCGCCTGGTTCTTCGAAATCGGGGTCCGGACCACAAGCCCCCTGTGCGCGGCAGTGTCCGGGCCGCTCGCGGCCTTCGTGGGGCACGAAAGCGGTCCCTTCCCCTTCCCCCTTCCAACGTTTCTCGGCTTTCTTGCGTTTGTCGGTCTTGGTCTTCTGCTGTTGCCGGCTACCCGGATCACAGCGCGTCGCGCCATCGCCCTCTACGGTGTCGCCGGCTGCGTGTGCTTCTCGGTGACCAATCCGGTAGGAGGCAACATCGTCAGAGCTGCCGCAGTCATGGGGGGGCCAGTCGCCGCATGGGGGCTGCTCGAGGCGCGCCGACGCACGTTGCTCTTCGCGCTGCTGCCTCCGCTCCTGCTCTGGCAGACCGCACCGGTCGCCGCGGCCGTACAGGGCTCGCGGGCGCCCTCCGCAAACGCTGCCTACTACAGGCCGTTGCTGACCTATCTCCGCACACACCCGGAGCCCGTGGGACGTGTGGAGGTGCCCTTCACCCGCGACCACTGGGAGGCCCGGTTCGTCGCCGCCCATGCCGCTCTGGCTCGTGGATGGGAGCGTCAGGTGGATCTTGCGCGCAACGCCGTCCTCTACCAACCGCTGTCTGCGGCGGCCTACCGCCACTGGCTCGATGACAACGCGGTCACGCTCGTGGCCCGGCCGGATGTTCCGTTGGACACCGGCGGCGTTGCCGAGGCGGCGTTGCTCGAACACCCGCCGTCGTGGCTGGTGCCCGTGTTCGTATCCACGCATTGGACGGTATGGCGGGTCGCCCAGCCAACGCCTGTCGCGTCGGCGCCGGCGCAGCTCACCGAGCTCGACATCGCCTCGCTCGTGTTGCGCTTCACCCGGCCGGGCACCTCGCTCGTCAGGGTGCGCTGGACGTCGTTGTGGCAGACATCCTCGGGTGCGGACGTCGAGCGCGCACCGGGCGATTGGACCTACGTAACAAGTCGTCGGGCCGGTACGGTCGTCATAGCCGCCCGACTTCCGTTGCCGTGGCTGCGGGGCGCTATAGACCACGACTGAGCGGAGAAGGGCAAGGCGCCGGTTCACGGCACCACATGCGCCGTCGTGTACAGATAGGCGGTCGTGGGCAACAGCGCCGCGAGGACCACGGCCGTGACGGCTAGCGCCAACCCGCGCAGCCGACTGCCGACAGCGACGAAGACGGGCACCATCGCTAGCACGAATCGCGGACGCGGCCCGACGTTGCTATAGCCGAAGCAGAGGCCGAGCAGCACTACTAGATAGGCGAGCAGCGGCGACGGCACGCTACGCCAATCGCGGAGCACCACGGCCATCGCGCAGCAGAGCAGCACCAGACTGACCGCAAGGACGGCGTACTCGGCAGACAGCGGCGTCACGTGGGTCAGATTCACCCGGAGCCTATGGAACAAGTGAGAGCTGGCGTCGAAGCGCTGGTTCCACAGCGATTCTGCGCGTTGCCAGATGAGCGCGTCCCCTGTCCGGTAGCGGCCGTAGATCATGAACCCAACGAGGCCGCCTGGCGAGAGTGCAACGGCGAGCAGCGCACGCCAGTCCCTACGGGCGCGGATGGCCGCCGCCGCCGCGACAGCGCACGCGGCGACGAGCGCGATTCCGCTCGGTCGCGTCGCGCCGGCGAGCGCCGCGGTAAGGCCCGCCGACACCCAGCGACGGGCCAGCAGGGCTCGAAGGCACAGGCAGCCGAGGAGGAGGAAGAGCGGCTCGCTATATGCGAGGGACAACGCGGCGGACCCGGGCCACAGCCAGAAGAGCAGCGAGGACCGCGTCGCTGTCTCGGGGTCGGTGACCGCAGCCGCCAGAGCGAAGAGGGCGGCCGCCAGCCCGACGTCAAGGACTCCGTTGATGAGCAGCGCGGAAAGGGGGTAGCTCAGAGAGGTCGTCTCGTGTGTGACCCGCACTAGGATTGGAAAGAGCGGGAAAAACGCCCATTCGCTGTATCGTTCGCCGACGTGGTGCAACGTCGGAGGATATCCGTGCTGAGCGATCGCTAGGTAGCGTCCGCCGTCCCATCGTTTCGCCAGCCGGGTGGCGTCGGCATGGACGGCGACCGCGCAGGCGCCGAGGACGACCAGCCGCGACACGACAAGCGTGCAAGCAACCCGGCGAAGCCGGCTGTGAGCGTCCCTGTCGGGGACCAGGGACAGTAGGTTCGTCCCGTCGTCGTACACCAGCAGACGGTGGCACGGCCCCGATGAAGGGACAATGAGAGCGCCGCGGAACGCGGTTCCCGTCCTAGCGAACCGGCCACGACGATGTCCCCGGCATTTCGGCCGCGACACACCGGCACGGTTGCCATCACCTCCTCCGACGGCGAAGGCGCCCGGTTGCTCGTGACGCTGCCGAGGGCGGATTAGCAAGTCTTTCGCTCCGCGCTCTGCGACGGTCTCGCATGGCCTAGTGCCCGAGCAATGCCGCGGCGGACGGCAGTCCGGAAGTTGAGCCGGATGAACCAGCGGAGGGGCGGCGTGGGTTCCGATCCATAGTCGTAGGCCACCCGCTACTACCCAAAGGAGTTCCACATGGCTCGACTCAAGCCCGCGACGACCAGGCTCAAGAGACACAAGCTCTGATCGCCGTGCAGACCATCGACAAGTTCTAGACCGTCCGTTCAGTCCAGGAGAACCGAGATGTTCGAAGTGTCGCGGTGGCGAGCGCTCCCCAGGACTGACCGCCTACCTCCTCGGCGCGAGCGCCGCTGGCCTGCCGCTGCTGGCCTGGGCGCTCATGCCGCTGCGGCCGGAACAGCTCCCGACACCTGCCAGCAGTCCTGGCGATGTGCCTTCTATTGATACTCGGTGAGCTGCGCCCCCATCCCGGTCACTCGCGGCGGCGAGGCGGGGGACGAGATCTCGATCTCCAGCACCCTCGCGGTCGCACTGTTGTTCATCGCCCCGGTGGGCGTGGCACTAGCCGCGCAGGCACTCGCCCTCGTCATCGACGAGAGCGTCAAGCGACGGCTGTGGCTGCGCATGGCGTTCAACGTCGGCCAGTACACCTTGGCTCTGTTCGGTACCCGCCTTGTCTTCAGCCTGCTCACCGGGCAGTCGCTAGGCGGCGCCCCGCCCGCGTTCATAGGTGGCGCGCTGCCGGCCGCGCTAGCCGCGGCGGTCGTGTTCTTCCTTATCAACTACGGTCTGACCGGCATCGCCGTCGCCATAAACTTCGGGAACCCGTGCTCCGGCATCTCCGGGGAGACGTCCGCTGGCAGCTCATGACCGCCGGGGCGCTGCTGGCTCTCGCGCCCGTGGTCGCGCAGGCCGTGCACCCTCAACGGACTGGTCATCGCGGTCAACGGCGGGACCCTGTCGGCGTCGGCGGCGGCGCTGCGCCGGGCCGGGCTGGCGGTCGGCGGCCAGGACTTCGCAAACAGTGGCATGTTGCCGCACCCGCATCTCGCCGCGCTCGGCGACGTGCTCGCCACCCCGGGCTCTCTTCCGTTCCGAAACGGCTTCAGTATCGGGGACGCGGTGATTCTCCTCGGTGCGGCGATCATCCTGCACACCGTGGGTGGAACCCGGCTCGCCCGTCGGCCGCGCACAGCGTCAGCGCACCGTGGTAAGCACGTTCACACGTCCGGTCGTGGTTGACCAGTAGCTGGCGAGCTGCCGGGCCTCAATGGGCCTGCGGGACGCCCTCGCCTGCCGACGTGCATTTCGACCGAATTCGATTGTCGGGTGACTCCACGCCGCCTACCCGACCTGGTTCTACCCTCCACCGTTCCCCGCCCACCGGCCCCTGGGCTGGGCCTCGCCCGAGTGCTCGGCGAACTGCTCGCGGCCCATCCGGAACTGGTGGCCGAGGCTGAACGCCGCGCCCTCGCGCAACTGGCCGCTCTCGACGCGGAAGAGGTGGCCGCGTCCATCGAATGGACGCTACGTGGGGCCGACGCCGACCAACTCGCCTACCGCGCCGGGCGGGGCTGTGTGCGCGAGAACGAGGCCGCCAGCGAGATCCTCGAAGAGCTGCTGCAGCCGGAGGCTGACGACCTCGTCCGACGAGCCGCGCTGGGTCTCCATGACGCGGCACGCCAGATGGCGCTCGGACTGCTCAGGGGTCTCGCAAACTGTCGAGTCAGCGTCGAAGACGGCACCGTGCTCGCCTACGCCGACCCGACGTGACCGACGACCTCGCCTTGTCCGTCCGCGGCGCTCGGCAACGCCAACCTCGACCTGCCAGACGCCGTACGGCCGCGTCCTGTCGCCCGAGTCGGACCGCTGACATCGGACGCACACTCCTGTCCAGCGCCCTGGGGTTCGTATGCCGTGAACGACAGCTCGCGTTCTCCCTGGTCAGGAACACCAGTGGGCCGCCCGGGGATCGAACCCGGAACCCGCGGATTAAAAGTCCGCTGCTCTGCCAGTTGAGCTAACGGCCCCTCGCACGAGAGACATCACGAGGTCTGTCCTCGGGGGAAAGGTTAGGCCACTCGAACGCCGTGGCATCGTCAAGGGAGCGGCCGCTTCCGCTCTCGAGCCGCTCGACCACCTGAGGGAGCAGGCGTCCGTTGGGGTCGAGGTAGTCGCGCCACGACCGCTTCGGCTCGTAACCCAGCATCCGCCGCGCCTTGGCGCAGGAGATACCGGACGCGTCGACCCGGTCGAGCGGGCGCAGCTCGAGCTGCTCCCCGTAGAACCGTCGGACGGACGCCGCGAAGTCGTGGCCGCCGACGTTGTCCGGCGACGCGATGTAGAAGACCTCGTGGCCGGGCAGGTCGCTCCCCACTGCGAGGACGAGCGCGTCCGCCAGGTCGTACACGTCGATGTAGGACCAGAAGTTCTGGGTGAGCACCGAGACGTCGCGCACCTGGGGGGCGAGGTTGCTTTCGTAGTTGCCCTCCCACTGCACCCAGCAGGGGCGGATGGAGATGCAGCGCATCTCGCTACGGCGGACCGCCGCGTCGCAGAGCTGTTCGCCGAAGACCTTCGCCAGCGCGTACGGATCCTGCGGCCGGAGCGGGTGTTCCTCGTCGACCGGCAGGTAGTCGGGCAGGAACTCGCGCTCGGCGAAGAAGAAACCGGGCGCCGTCTCGCTGGAGACGTTGACGAATCGGCGTACGCCGAACCGCACCGCCGCCTCAAGGGTGTTGAAGACGCTCATCAGGTTGTTGGCGAAGACGGTGTGCGGGGTGTTCTGCGTCGGCTCGGGAATCGCCGCGGCGTGTACGACGGCATCGTGGCCGCGCACGACGGCGTAGGCGTCGCCGGCGTCGGTCAGGTCCGCCTGCACGTACGCCGGCTCGTCCGGTGCGGCGCGCTCGTACGTCGGGCTGACGAGATCGGTGGCCGTGACCGCATGCCCCTTGCCCTGCAGGGCGCTTACCGCCGCCCGACCGACCTTGCCGCGGGCGCCGGTCACCAGCACGCGCATCTCGTTCTCCTCCATTTTACTCCGGTCGCTGGAAGGCTACGTGCTGGTCGGGCCGGTCCGTCGCTGGCCGCGCCTCGCGTAGCCTTCGGCTGCCAGGTCCAAGGCGACGATGGGAGAAGCGCGGTGGGCGAGCGGCCGGCGCTCGCCGCGGTGGGCGAGCGGCCGGTGCTCGCCGCGGTCGGCGGCGCTGCCTGCATTGCCTCGTCTGGGTTGCTGGTGCGGCTCGCGGCGGTCTCCCCGGCCACGGCGGCGACATTTCGGTGCCTCTACGCGCTGCCGCTGCTCGCCGCGGTGGCGGCGGTGGAGCGGCGCCGACATGGCGCGCGGCGCCGGTCCGAACGGCTCCTGGCAGCCGCGGCGGGGATCCTTTTCGCCCTCGACCTGGTCCTGTGGCATCACTCCGTCGCCGACATCGGCGCCGGCGTCGCGACCGTCCTCGGCAACCTGCAGGTGGTGGTCGTCGCGGTCGCCGGCTGGCTGCTGCTGGGCGAGCGCCCCACCCGACGGCTCATCCTCGCCGTCCCGGTGGTGCTGTTCGGTGTCGTCCTCGTCTCCGGCCCGCTCGGCGGCAATCCGTACGGCGACTCCCCGGCGCGCGGCGCCTACTACGGCCTCGCAGCGTCGCTGGCCTACGCCGGGTTCCTCATGCTGCTGCGGCGCAGCGCGGGGGACCTCCGACGGCCGGCCGGACCGCTGCTCGACGCCACCGCGGTGGGTGCGGTGGCATCAGCCGTCCTGGGCTTTGCCACAGACGGCGTCGACCTGGTGCCGCAGTGGCCGGCGCACGGGTGGCTGCTGCTTCTGGCGCTGTCGGCGCAGGTCGTCGGCTGGCTGCTGATCTCGGTGTCACTGCCTCGGCTGCCAGCCGTCGTCACGTCGTTGATCCTGCTCCTGCAGCCGCTGGGCGCGGTCGCCCTGGCCGCCGCGATCCTCGGTGAGCGACCGTCACCGGTGCAGCTGCTGGGCTGCCTCGTGGTCCTCGTCGGCGTGACCGCTGGCGCAACCGGCCGACCGAAAGCCGCGCCGACAACCGAAGCAGTGCTGGCGCGCACCTGAGCCAGGCCGTGGCGAGGAGCGAGTGGGCGAAGAATTATGGGGCGTCGGCCGCCTGGCCGGTGAAGATTCCGGCCAGGCCGCCGACGCGACTTCAGTGGAGCGGGCGGACCCGCTCAGCCTGAGGGCCCTTCTGACCCTGGGTGATCTCGAACTCGACGCGCTGGTTCTCCTCCAGGCTGCGGTAGCCCTGCGCGTCGATGGCCGAGTAGTGCACGAAGACGTCGGCGCCGCCGCCGTCCACTGCGATGAAGCCGAAACCCTTTTCGGCGTTGAACCACTTAACGGTGCCCTCGGGCATGTGCTGCTCTCCTGCTGGACGGGACGATGTCGGTGTCGCGATGCACGATCACCGGGTCACCGCGGGCAGTGCCCACGAAACGTTCCGCGGGCGTGCAACACACTCAGGGAACTGCGACCGGGGCATACCCTACCCGACCGGAACGCCGGCAGCGGATCCGACCGGAAACGGCGCCGTCGTCGCTGGCAGCGGGCCGCACCATGAGGCAGCCTGGGTACATGGGTGCCCGTACCCGGGTGCGTCGTGCCGGGCGGGCGGTCTTCCGCGTCCTTCGCCTCCGGCGGTCGCGCGTCGGACTGCAGATCGCCGTCGTCGCGCTCGTCGGCGGTGTCGTCGGGCTGCTGCTCGGCGCCACCGTGCGCCACGACGTGGGGCCGGTGAAGACGCGGCTGTCGCTGCGACCCGCGCTCGATGGGGGCAGCACGGTCGACGTGGCGCCCCTCGGGTCGATCAGCGTCGACAGCCACAGCGGTCCGTTCAGCCTAGTGATCTCGGTGACCGAGCTCCGGCCGGACGCCGCGCGGCGCGCGCTGCAGGACCCGGCCTCGCTGGGTGGCCTCGGCACCTCCGTCGCCGCCGACCTGAGGTCCGCGGTGATCCTCCTGGCCGGCCGGGCGCTGCTAGCCGCGACGGCCGGCGCGGGCCTGCTCGGCCTGCTCGTCTTCCGCCGCCGCCGCTACCGTCGCACGCTGTGGGCCGCCGGTGCCGCAGCGGTCGGCGTGGTGGTGATCGGCGGATTCGCCGTGCTGACCTGGCGCCCGCAGGCCGTCGCCGAGCCGCACTACACGGGTCTGCTCGCGAACGCGCCGACGCTGGTCGGCAGCGCCGAGGACATCGTGCGCCGCTTCGACGTCTACTCCGAGGAGCTCGCCGGCCTGGTGGCCGACGTCTCCCGGCTGTACGACGCCACGTCGGCGCTGCCCACCTACCAGCCGGACGCCTCCACGATCCGACTCCTGCACGTGTCGGACCTGCACCTCAACCCGGCTGCGTGGGACGTCATCCGCAGCGTGGTGCGCCAGTACGGCGTGGACGTCGTCGTCGACACCGGCGATCTCACCGACCACGGCAGCCGGGCCGAGGACCGCTTCGTCAACCCGACGCGGTCACTCGGCGTCCCCTACGTCTACGTGCGCGGCAACCACGACTCCGTCGCGACGGAGAACGCCGTACGCCGCGTGCCCGGCATCGTCGTGCTCGACGGCGCCGTCCGTCGGGTGGCCGGGCTGCGTTTCTTCGGCGTCGGCGACCCCCGCTTCACGCCGGACAAGACGACTCGCGACGACCAGGTGGCGGAGGACGCTCTCGCCCGCTACGGGCGCCAGGCCGCCGATCGGCTGGCGGCGCTCGGACCGGTCGACATCGCCGTCGCGCACGACCCGACGGTGGCCCGCCAGTTCGCCGGACAGGCGCCACTGCTTCTCGCCGGCCACGTACACGCTCGGCGTACCGAGGACCTCGGCACGTCTCTGCTGCTCGTCGAGGGCTCGACCGGCGGCGCCGGTCTGCGTGGCCTCGAGGGCGAGCGACCGACACCGCTGGAGTGCTCGGTCCTCTACCTCGACCGGGCGACCCGCCGCCTCCTCGCCTACGACGACATCACCCTCGGCGGGCTGGGACTCTCCTCGGCCGGTGTCCAGCGCCACGTCGCCCCAAGCCAGTTGGGCGGCGGCGGTCCCGTCCCGTAGACTCCTGTCGTCTCCGACGGCGAACCGATGACGCCCTCATCGTCTAGCGGCCCAGGACACCGCCCTTTCAAGGCGGCAGCACGGGTTCGAATCCCGTTGGGGGCACAGCACGACCGCTAGGTCCCGTAGTGCAGTCTGGAGTGCACGCCGCCCTGTCAAGGCGGAGGTCGCGGGTTCAAATCCCGTCGGGACCGCTCCCCTTCCGGGGCAGGTAGCTCAGTCGGTACGAGCGCTCGCCTGAAAAGCGAGAGGTCGGCGGTTCGACCCCGCCCCTGCCCACGCCAGTGGCTTTATCTCAGCCCCGGGCCTAGCGGCCCTTCCTCAGCGGCTCGACCCGAAGAGCTGCCGAAGTCGCAACGACCGACACGGTGAACGGCAGGTCGGGGTGCCCGCCCGGCGTCCGCTCGCTGAACTGGCTGTTCACGACGAGCAGGCGCCGCCCCGCGCGGGCCAGCGTCGTCGGGTCCTTGAGGGACCGGCCGCCGGCGAAGCCCACGAACCGCACATGGCGGCCGGCAGAGCTCGTCACCAGCTTGACGATTGGGCGCTTCGCGCCGGAGACGACGTAGAGGGTGCGCCGCTGGAGAAGCATCCCGTCCCCGCCGAGCAGCCGACGGCCGTGCATTCCGACGCCGGTCACCCGGCGCGTCGCCAGGTCGATCCGGAGGAGCCGGCCGGTGTTGGTCTGTACGACGACCAGCGCCGTCTTGTCCGGCGTCACGACGATGCCGTTGACGTTGAAGCCCGCGCCGTACTGCAAGGGGGTGCCGCCGAACCGGACGAAGGGCCGCAGCCGCGTCGTGCCGCTGGCCCGGTGCCGGGTCTGCGCAGCGGGGATCCGGTAGACCACCGGGCGAACCGAGTCGGTGACGTAGAGCCGCTGCCGAGTCGCTTGATGCCGACGGCGACGCTCCGGCCGTCCTTGCCCGGCGCCAGGAACACCCGCGCTCGGCGCTGGTCGAGCCGGCCACGGAAGACGGCGCCACCGTTTGTCGACGTCGCGTAGTAGTGCTGGCCGACAACTGCCACCCCTTCGGGGAAGACGGCCGAGCCGGGCAGGACGTACGGGACGATCTAGCCGCCGTGGCGTTGGAGGAGCTGTGGCGTTGGAGGAGCTGTGGCGGCCAACGTTGCGAGTACGGCGACGCTGACCACGAACGGCATACGTCGGGAGAACGGCATGGGTCGACTCTCGCGGACCCGCGACCCCAGTGTCCAGAGCGGTGGCCGCGTGACTCAGCCGGGTGGATGGAGCAGCCGGCCCTCCATCCCACCGGCCACGTCGAGGAGGTGCCCCGTGACGTGCCCGGCCGCGCGGTCGCTGGCCAGCCACACCACTGCGCGAGCCACGTCGTCGGCGCTCGCCACCTTGCGCAGTGCCATCGTCGATGTCGCGCGGCTGACCGCGGCGTCGTCGAGCCTTCCCTCCGTCATCGGCGTCACGGTCCAGCCGGGCGCCACGGCGTTGACCCGGGCGTACGGCGCGACGCGCGCGACCTCGTTCTGCAGCGAGCGCAGCAGGCCGTAGCCGATCGCCGACTTGGCCGCGGCGTAGTCGGCGTGCCCGGCCTCGCCGAAGATCCCGGCCGTCGAGGACACGAACACGAGCGCTCCCGCGCCCGTCTCGGCCACATGGCGCAGGAACGCCCGCGCCGTCAGGAAGCAGGAGGTGAGGTTGACGTCGATCGTGCGCCGCCACCGCTCCAGCGACATCTCCCAGACGGGTACGTCGTCTCGCGGCCACTCCCCGGCGTTCGCCACGACGACGTCCAGCCGGCCGAGGGCGGCCACGGCGTCGGGGACCAGCGCGTCTGCGGCGACCTCGTCGGTGAGATCGGCAGCGACCGCGACCCCGCCCAGTTCGGCGGCGAGAGACTCGGCCGCAGCGGCGGAGGTGCGGTAGTGCACGGCCACCCGGGCCCCTTCGGCCGCGAAAGCCCGGCAGACCGCCGTACCGATGCCACCGGCGCCACCGGTGACCAGCACGCCCAATCCGTTCAGCCCGAGGTCCATCGGCTTATCCAACCCGGGCGCGGACGCGACGGCGGTCGTCGTACGCGATGCGGATCTAGCGCGGGGTGGGAATCCCGGCCAGCAGGGAGCGCACCTCGGTCTCGCGGTAGCGACGGTGGCCGCCGAGCGTCCGGATCGAGGTGAGCTTGCCGGCCTTTGCCCACCGGGTCACCGTCTTGGGGTCGACGCGGAACATCGTCGCGACCTCAGCCGGGGTGAGCAGGGCCTCGGCTTCCGGGGTGCGAGTGCTCATGACTCCTCCAGTGCTCGGGCGGCCGAGGGCCTGCCTCGTGGACAAACGGCGTGCCGCTGTACGTGTACACATCGTAGCAGTGCGCTACCAAATGTCCACCCTGTCCGCTACGGACTGCCATCGTGTCGTCACAGATAGGTCCCGATAGGGTGGCGAGGTGAGCTCTGATTCCACCGGTGTGTTCCGCGGCACCGGACATGAGCAGGTGGTCTTCTGCTCGGACCCGCTGTCCGGGTTGCGCGCCATCATCGCGATCTACTCCACGGCGCTGGGCCCAGCCCTGGGCGGCACGCGCTTCTACCCGTATGCCAGCGAGAACGACGCGCTCACCGATGTGCTCAACCTTTCTCGCGCCATGGCCTACAAGGCGGCGGCAGCGGGGCTCGATCTCGGCGGCGGGAAGGCCGTCGTCATCGGCGACCCCGCGACCGACAAGAGCGAGGGGTTGCTGCGCGCCTACGGCCGCTTCGTGCAGTCACTCGGCGGGCGCTATCTCACCGCATGTGACGTCGGGACCTACGTCGAGGACATGGACGTCATCGCACGCGAGTGCCGCTTCGTGACCGGCCGCTCCCCGGCGTACGGCGGCGCCGGCGACTCGTCGATCCTGACCGCGTACGGCGTCTTCCAGGGGATGCGCGCCGCGGCGGAGGCGGTGTGGCAGACGCCGACGCTGTCCGGCCGGCGGGTCGGCGTTTCGGGCGTCGGCAAGGTCGGTCACCACCTCGTCGAGCATCTCCTCGCCGACGGTGCCTCCGTCGTCGTGGCCGACGTCAGCACGGCGGCGGTCGACCGCGTCCGGGCGCTGGCCGGTCAGGTCGAGGTCTCCGACGTCGAACGGTTGCCCACGCTCGACATGGACGTCTTCGCGCCCTGCGCACTCGGCGGTGCCCTCGACGACGAGACGGTGCCGGCGCTGCAGGCACGGGTCGTCTGCGGCGCAGCGAACAACCAGCTGGCGCATCCGGGCATCGAGAAGGTGCTCGAGGACCGTGGCATCCTCTACGCGCCGGACTACGTCGTGAACGCCGGTGGCCTGATTCAGGTCGCCGACGAGATCGCCGGTTACTCCGAGGCACGCGCCCGCGCCAAAGCAGGGCGGATCTTCGACACCACCCGGTCGGTATTCCGGGTCGCCGCCGACGAGGGCATCCCGCCGGCCGTGGCCGCCGACCGCTTCGCCGAGCGCCGGATGCTGGAAGTCGGCCGGCTGCGCGGGGTCTGGCTCCCCTGAGCGGGCGCCCTCTGGGGTGCATCAGGCCCCGGCCGCGCCAGGTCGCCGTACGGCGGGGCAGCAGGTATCCTGGCCAATAGAGAACGTCGGCGCCGGCGCGGCGGCGGAAGCAAGCTGCGCCATAGCTGTGTTTGCAATCGGTGTCTGTGGATGAACAGTGCAAGGGGGTCGAGCCAATGGGGCGCGGCCGAGCCAAGGCCAAGCAGACGAAGGTCGCCCGCGAGCTGAAGTACTTCAGTCCGGACACCGACCTCGACAAGCTGCGCACGGAGCTCGCCGGTACACCGTCGAACGACGGGGACGCCGAGGAGTACGACGACTCCTCCGCGCCCGACGACGACGAGAGGCCCGGCCGACGCTGACGCCTGACTGATGACACGGGCGGGACGGCTGACGCCAGCGCAGGGCCGTCAGCCGGGGTGCGCTGAGGTCAACCGAGCCTGACCGCTTCCCTCGACGAGGATGCCGGCGGTCCAGGCCGGCACGCCTCGACCGTTGAGCATCCGCACGGCGCGGTCCGCGTCGGCTGACCCGACCACCGCCACCATCCCGACGCCCTGGTTGAGCGTGCGCTCCATCTCGCCCTGGTCGACCGGCCCCCGCTCGGCGACGTAGCCGAAGACCGGTGCCGGCGTCCAGGTCGACCGGTCGATGACCGCGTCGACCGTCGGTGGCAACGCCCGCATCAGGTTGGCGGCGAGCCCTCCACCGGTGACGTGCGCGTAGGCGTGCACGTCGACGCCGTCGGCGAGGGCGAGGCAGTCCGCGGCGTAGATCCGGGTGGGCGCGAGCAGCACGTCGCCGAGCGGGGCGCCCAGGTCGGTGCTGTCGAGCGACACGTCGCGCAGGACGTGTCGCACCAGCGAGAAGCCGTTGGAGTGCAGCCCGGAGGAGCCCATCGCGACCACGACGTCGCCCCGCCGTACCCGCTCGGGACCGAGCACCTCGTCGGACTCCACCGCGCCCACGCCCGAGCCGGCGAGGTCGTAGTCGTCCGGCCCGAGCAGCCCGGGATGCTCGGCGGTCTCGCCGCCGATCAGCGCACAGCCGGCCTGACGACAGCCCTCCACGACGCCGGTGACGATGGCCGCGATCCGCTCGGGCACTACGCGCCCACATGCGATGTAGTCGGTCAGGAACAGTGGCTCGGCGCCGCAGACGACGAGATCGTCGACCACCATCGCGACCAGGTCGATGCCGACGGTTTCGTGCCGGTCGAGTGCGCGGGCGATCGCGAGCTTGGTGCCCACTCCGTCGGTGGACGCCGCGAGCAGGGGCCGCCGCCACCGTGTCAGGTCGAGCGCGAAGAGTCCGGCGAAGCCGCCGAGCCCGCCCACCACTTCGGGCCGGGTAGCTGCGCTGACGCGTTCCTTCAGCAGCTCCACCGCCCGATCGCCGGCGTCGATGTCGACACCGGAGGCGCGGTATGACGTACCGCTCACGGACGCTGCAGCGCGTCGCTCGCGCCGACGCCGGGCAGCAGCAGGTCGAGCGCGTCCGGGCTGGGATCCTGCCCGCCGGTGTCGGCGGAGACCGCCCGCTCGATCGACTCCAGCACGTGCTTGCCCACGACGTCCTGCGTCGGAAGCGGGATCGGATACTTCCCGTCGAAGCAGGCCCGGCACAGGCGCTCCGCCGGCAGGGTTGTCGCCTCGACCAGCCCGCCGAGCGAGACGTAGGCCAGCGAGTCGGCGCCGATCGATGCCCGGATCTCCGCCACGCCGAGGGCGCTCGCGACGAGTTCGGCGCGCGTGGCGAAGTCGATGCCGTAGAAGCAGGGCCACTTCACCGGTGGGCTGGAGATCCGGACGTGCACCTGCGTCGCGCCGGCTTCCCGCAGCATCCGCACCAGTGCCCGCTGCGTGTTGCCCCTGACGATCGAGTCGTCGACGACGACGAGCCGCTTGCCTTGGATGATCTCCCGCAGGGGGTTGAGCTTGAGCCGAATGCCGAGCTGACGGATGGTCTGCGACGGCTGGATGAAGGTGCGCCCGACGTAGGAGTTCTTCACCAGTCCGGCGCCGTACGGGATGCCGCTCGCCTCGGCGTAGCCGATCGCCGCCGGCACTCCGGACTCCGGCACCGGGATGACCAGGTCGGCGTCGGCCGGCGCCTCCGCGGCCAGCCGCCGCCCGACCTCGACCCGAGTGGCGTGGACACCGCGGCCGGCGATCGCGGTGTCCGGGCGGGCGAGATAGACGTACTCGAAGAGGCAACCCGTCGGCTGCGGCTCAGCGAAACGCCGGCTGCGCAGCCCGTGCTCGTCGATGACGACGAGCTCCCCCGGCCCGATCTCGCGAACGAATGACGCGCCGACGATGTCGAGCGCCGCGCTCTCGCTGGCCACCACCCAGCCACGTTCGAGCCGGCCGAGCACGAGCGGCCGGATGCCGTTGCGGTCGCGCGCTGCTAGCAGCGTCGACTCGTCCATGAACACGAGGGAGAAGGCGCCGCGCAACGTCGGCAGCACTGCTCCCGCGGCGACCTCGAGCGGTACGTCGACCCGCGCCGCCAGCAGCGCCGTGATCAGGTCGGAGTCGCTCGTCGCTCCGGTCGGGTCCCGCTCGCCGATCGCGGCCACCCGACCCGCGAGCTCGCGGGCGTTGACCAGGTTGCCGTTGTGGCCCAGCGCGATGCCGCCTCCGCCGGGGCGGGCCCGAAACGACGGCTGCGCGTTCTCCCAGGTGCCGGAACCCGTCGTGGAGTAGCGCGTGTGCCCGATCGCCAGGTGGCCACGTAGCGATGCCAGCGTCGGTTCGTCGAAGACCTGGGCAACGAGCCCGAGCTCCTTGTAGACGAGGACGGTCGCGCCATCGCTGACCGCCATGCCCGCCGCCTCCTGGCCACGGTGCTGGAGGGCGTAGAGCCCGAAGTAGGTGAGCTTCGCCACGTCCTCACCGGGGGCCCAGACGCCGAAAACGCCGCAGGCATCCTTGGGCGGTCGGTCTGCAGGGTCGAGATCGAAGGTCAGTCGGCCGTCGCCGGCAGGCACCGGGAAACTCCTCGCAGGTCGGCGGCGGGGAAGACGACCCGGCCAGTGTACGGCGCGCTCAGGCGAGGACCGGGAGATACGCGGAGAGGTCGGCGCGGCTCCCACTGGCCGCCACCCGGCCTTCCGCGACCGCCGCCACCCAGCCGACCCGCCCGCCGGCCAGCTCCAACCAGGTGACCGGGTCGGTCTCGACGGTGTTGGGAGGCGTACCGCGGGTGTGCCGAAGGCCGGCGATGCACTGCACGGCGGCGTACGGCGGGATCCGCACCTCAACCGAACGCCCCGGCGCCTGGGCGGCAAGGATGTCGGCGAGCAGGCGGACGGCGATGCGGGTGGCGTCGCGCTCCAGCGCCGGCTCGCGTCCGAGCGCGGCGGCGAGGTCGAGAGCGTGCACGGTGCCCTCGACGCAGCGCGTGACGAGGAAGTCAGCGAGCGGCAGCGCGCCGAGCCGCGTGTCCACCAGTCGCTCGGGGTCGGCCCCTTCCAGCGCAGCCGTGGCCCGGCCCACCTCCTGCGGCAGCACCATGCGTAGCTCCTCGAGCGGCCTGGCGGCCTCCGACCGGGCTCGCTCGTCGACGCCGGCAGCCATCGCGGCGGCGCCCCGGTAGTAGTCCGCCAGCGCGAGGTTGGCGCGGGCTGGCGCGGGCTGCCCGAGGTAGCGGCGCACGGCTTCGATCGTCGCCGCGAGGTGCGCTACCAACTCGGCGACCCGCCACTCCCCCAGCCTGGTCGACGCGACGAAGGCGGAGTCAGGGAGGTCGGCAATCCACGCCGCCAGCGCGGCGTACTGACCGAGCAGCGCCGCGCGGATCCCGTCGTACGCCCGTCTCGATGCCACGGTCTCGACCGTAGTTGGTCGGAAGTGACCGGCGGATGGTGGTCGAGGTCGCTGTTGCTGACCTGGCCATCGCCCCGCGATCTCCTTCGCCCGCGCTGTTGTTGCTGAAGGTGCCCATTGGAGATCAACAAGCCACCACGGGCCGCGCGAAGGAGATCGCCCGACGGTCCCGGGACGGCCGCGCCGCCCGGCGGCGTACTGATCATCCGTAGAGCTTGGGCAGCGTGCTCTCATGGGCGTCGCGCAGCTCGGTCAGCGGGAGGCTGAACGAGCCCTCCACGTCGAGCGTCTCCCCGCCCACCTTGCCGAGACGGGTCACTTGCACGTCGGCCTCGGCGCAGAGCCGAGAAAAGGCGGCCGCGCCGCCCGGCGGCACGGCGACGACCGCTCGGGCTACCGACTCCGCGAACAGCGCGAGGAACGGGTCGCCCGGCAGGCGCACCGCCACGCCGACGCCGTGGCGCAGGCAGCACTCGACGAGCGCCTGCGCGAGCCCTCCGTCGGAGAGGTCGTGCGCCGAGGACAGCAAACCGTCGTGGCCGGCGGCCGCGCACAGCTCCGCGAGGCGACGCTCGGCCGCGAGATCCACTCCGGGCGGCCGACCGCCGAGGTGACGGTGCTCGGCCCAGGCCCATTCCGAGCCACCGAAATCCTCCCGCGTCGTCCCGAGCAGATACACGGCGTCGCCAGGGAAGCGGAAGCCCATCGGCGTACGCCGCGCCACGTCGTCCAGCACGCCGAGCACGCCAACCACGGGCGTCGGGTGGATCGCGACGTCGCCGGTCGCGTTGTAGAAGCTCACGTTCCCGCCGGTGACGGGCAGACCCAGCGCACGGCAACCGTCGGCCAGCCCGCGGACCGACTCCGCGAATTGCCACATCACCTCGGGATCCTCGGGGCTGCCGAAGTTGAGGCAGTTGGTCACGGCGATCGGTCGCGCGCCGGTCACCGCGACGTTGCGGTAGGCCTCGGCCAAGGCGAGCTGCGCGCCGGCGTAGGGGTCGAGCCGGGAGTAGCGGCCGTTGCCGTCCAGGGAGAGCGCCACACCGAGGCCGGACTCCTCGTCGAGGCGCACGATGCCTGCGTCGTCCGGTTGTGCGAGCACGGTGTTGCCCAGGACGTAGCGGTCGTACTGGTCGGTGACCCAGCGCCGCGAGCAGAGGTTGGGGCTGCCGGCGAGGCGAAGGACAGCTGCGCGCAGGTCGGTCGGCCTCGGCAGGGCCGAAGGGTCGTCGACCCTGAGCAGGTCGAGGTCGGCCGGCCGTGCGCGGGGCCGGTCGTACACCGGCCCGTCGTCGGCCAGGCTGCCGGGCGGTACGTCGGCGACCACGTCGCCGTGCCACGTGACAACGAGCCGCCCGCTGTCGGTGACCGTCCCGATGACGGTCGCCACGACGCCCCACTTCTCGGCGACGGCGAGCACCTCGTCCGCGTCGGAAGGCGGGACGATCGCGAGCATCCGCTCCTGCGACTCGCTGGTGAGCACCTCGAGCGGCTCCATCGACGGCTCGCGCAGCGGCACCCGCTCCAGCTCGACGCGCATGCCCACGCCGCCCTTGGCAGCGGTTTCGGACAGGCCGCAGGTCAGCCCGGCCCCGCCGAGGTCCTGGATGCCGCTGACCAGGCCGCGGTCGTAGAGGTCGAGGCAGCACTCGATGAGCATCTTCTCGGTGAACGGGTCGCCGACCTGGACGCTGGGCCGATTGGCCGGCCCGCCGGCGCCGTCGAACGTCGCACTGGCCAGCACCGACACGCCGCCGATGCCGTCGCGACCGGTCAGCGCGCCGAGCAGGACCACCCGGTTGCCGACGCCGGTCGCCCGAGCCAGCTGCAGCCGCTCACGGGGCAGGACGCCGACGCAGAGCGCGTTGACGAGCGGGTTTCCGGCGTACGACGGGTCGAAGACGACCTCGCCACCCACGTTCGGCAGGCCGAGGCAGTTGCCGTAGCCGCCGATCCCGGCCACGACGCCGGGCAGCACCCGCCGGGTGTCGGGCGCGTCGGCGTCGCCGAAGCGCAGCGGGTCCATGACCGCGACCGGGCGGGCACCCATCGCGAGGATGTCGCGGACGATGCCGCCGACGCCGGTGGCCGCTCCCTGGTACGGCTCGACGTAGGACGGATGGTTGTGGCTCTCGACCTTGAACGTCACGGCGAGGCCGGAGCCGACGTCGACGACACCGGCGTTCTCGCCGATCCCCGCGAGCAGCACGTCGCTCGCCGGCAGGTCGCCGAACTGCCGCAGGTGCACCTTGGAGCTCTTGTAGGAGCAGTGCTCGCTCCACATCACGGCGTACATCGCGAGCTCTGCGTCGAAGGGTGTTCTGCCGAGGATGTCGCGGATCCGCTGGTACTCGTCGGGCCGGAGGCCGAGCTCGGCGTACGCCTCGGTCACACCAGCGCCTTCAGCAGCGACACGAAGAAGCCGAGCCCGTCGTCGCCCGGTCCGGTAAGCGGGTCGGTTGCGTGCTCCGGATGCGGCATGAGCCCCACCACGTTGCCCTGCGCGTTGGCGATGCCGGCGATCGCTCTCGCGCTGCCGTTGGGGTTGACGTCGAGGTAGCGGGCGACGACGCGGCCCTGCGCCTCGAGCTCGTCGAGCGTCGGCTCGTCGGCGAGGTAGCAGCCTTCACCGTTCTTCAGTGGTACGACGACGCGCTGGCCCTCGTCGTACGCCGATGTCCATGCGGTGCGGTTGGACTCGATACGCAGCCGCTGGTCGAGGCAGGTGAACCGGCGGCCGGTGTTGCGCATCAGCGCACCCGGGAGCAGGTGCGCCTCGCAGAGGATCTGGAAGCCGTTGCAGATACCGAGCACCGGCAGCCCGCCGCGGGCCGCGTCGGCAACCGACCGCATGACCGGCGCGAACCGGGCGATCGCCCCGCAGCGGAGGTCGTCGCCGTAGGAGAAGCCGCCGGGGAGGAGGACTGCGCCGACGCCGTGCAGGCCCGGGTCGGCATGACACAGGGGGACGGCCTCGCCCCCGGCGTGGCGCACCGCGCGCTGGGCGTCGCGGTCGTCGAGCGACCCCGGGAACGTCACGACCCCCACCCGAGCGGCTCCGGCGGTGGGCACCGGCTCAGCGCTCCAGGCGCACGGTGAAGTTCTCGATCACCGGGTTGGCGAGGAGCGTCTCGGCGATCCCGCTTGCCTCGCGGAGCGTCTCGTCGTCGTCGAGCTCTCCGACGAGGTCCATCTCGAAGCGCTTGCCCTGCCGGACCGAGCGCACCCCGCTGAAGCCGAGGCCGGGCAGCGCCCGCGCGATAGCCTGCCCCTGCGGGTCGAGAATCTCCGGTTTCGGCATGACGTCGACGATCACCCGCACCACGCGACCCTACTGGAACGGCTGGCCGGTCAGCCGCTCGTAAGCCTCGACGTAGCGCGCGCGGGTCGCCGCCACCACGTCCGGTGGCAGCTCGGCCGGCGTACCGGCCAGCCCCTCCTCGCTGAGCCAATCCCGGACGTACTGCTTGTCGTAGGACGGCTGCGCTCGGCCGGGGCGCCACTGCGCAGCGGGCCAGAAGCGGGACGAGTCGGGGGTCAGCACCTCGTCGCCGAGCGTCAGCACGCCCTCGGGGTCGAACCCGAACTCCAGCGTGGGGTCGGCGACAAGGATGCCGCGGTGCTCGGCGACGGCCGCCGCCCTCTCGTAGACGGCGAGCGTTAGCCGGCGCAGCTGCGCAGCCAGGTCGGTACCGACCGACTCGGCGACGGCGTCGTACGAGACGTTTTCGTCGTGGCCCTCGCGAGCCTTTGCGGCCGGCGTGAAGATCGGCTCCGGCAGCCGGTCACCCTCGCGCAGGCCCGGCGGCAGCGTCACGCCGCACACCGCGCCCGACGCCCGGTAGTCCCGCCACCCCGACCCGGCGAGGTAGCCGCGGGCCACGCACTCGACGGGCACCATGCGCAGCCGGGTGCACAGCATCTCCGGGCCGTCGACCCGCACCAGATGGTGCGGCACCAGGTCCTCGACCTGGCTCAGCCACCAGGCGGTCATCGCGGTGAGCACGCGGCCCTTGTCGGGTACGGGCGTCGCGAGGACGACGTCGTACGCCGAGATGCGGTCGCTCGCCACGACGAGGACGTGCCGATCGTCTACCTCGTAGAGCTCCCGCACCTTGCCACTCGCGAGCAGCCTCACGACAGCGCCAGCCTCACGACAGCGCCGCCACCCGGTCGAAGACGTCGCCGAGCCGAGCGACGTAACGCTCAGGGCGGCAGATGTCGTCGAGCCGGCTCTCGTCCAACGCGATGCCGGCGTCGGCGGCCCGTTTGCGCAGCGCCTCGCGGAAGGGCACGCGGGTCGACCAGGTCTGCATCGCAGCGGCCTGGGTGAGCCCGTAGGCGTCCTCCCGGGACAGACCGGTCTCGACCAGGTCAAGAAGGACCGCGGAGCTGTAGACCAACCCGCCGGACGCGTCGAGGTTGGCCCGCATCCGGGCGGTGTCGACGGTCAGCCCGCCGACCAGCCGCTGCGTGAGGTGCAGCTGGTAGTCGGTGGCGATCGCGGCGTCGGGCAGGGCGACCCGCTCCACGGAGGAGTGGGAGATGTCGCGCTCGTGCCAGAGCGGGATGCCCTCCATCACCGGCACCACCTGCGCCCGGACGATACGGGCCAGTCCGCAGATCCGCTCGGAGAGGACCGGGTTGCGCTTGTGCGGCATCGCGGAGGAACCCTTCTGCCCCCTCCCGAAGGGCTCCTCGAGCTCGCGCACCTCCGTGCGCTGGCCGTGGCGCACCTCGAGCGCCACCGCCTCGCACACCGACGCGAGGACGGCGAGGGCCGCCACCCACTCGCTGATGCCGTCGCGCAGCACGACCTGGGTGGCGACGTCGGCCGAGCGCAACCCGAGCGCGTGGGCGACCGAACGCTCGACCGCCGGGTCGATGTTGGAGTACGTGCCGACCGCGCCGGAGATCTTGCACACGGCGACGGCGGCGCGGGCTCTGCGCAGCCGGTGTCGGGACCTGGCCGCCGCGAAGGCGAAGTCGGCGACCCGGTGTCCCCAGACGTCGGGTTCCGCGTGCACGCCGTGCGTACGCCCGACGCGGACCGTGCCGCGATGCTCCAGCGCGTGGTCGCGCAAGCCGGCGACGAGCGCGTCGGCCTTGTCGAGCAGCAGGTCGGTGGCCTCGACGAGCTGTACGGCGAGTGCGGTGTCGAGCAGGTCGGAGGACGTCATGCCGAAGTGCACGTAGGCCGCCGCCGAACGCGGCTCGGTGTTGTCAGCCCACGCCGAGAGGAACGCGATGACGTCGTGCTGCGTCACCGCCTCGACCTCGGCGACCGCCTCCGGCGTGGGAGCCGGGGCCGCGCGCACCGGCTGGACGGCATCGACGGGTACGGTGCCAGCCGCCGCGTGCGCCTCGAGCACGAGCGTCTCGACCCGCGCCCACAGCTGGTACTTGTGCGCCTCGCTCCAGACCGAACCCATCGCCGGCAGCGTGTAGCGCTCGATCACGTGATGCCCTGCGGGACTGGGACCTCGCCGCGGGCAGCGGCGAGCGCGATGTCGGTGCGGAAGTGGGCGCCGCGGAGCCGGATGCGCCCGATGGCGTCGTACGCCGCCGTGCGCGCGGCGTCCAGCGACGGCCCCGACCCCGTGACCGAGAGCACCCGGCCGCCGCTGCTCACTACCTCGTCGCCGTCGCGGCGGGTGCCGCCGTGCAGCACGGACACCCCGGCCACCGACGCGGCGTCGGCGAGGCCGGCGATCGGGTCGTCGAAGCGCGGAGCCGACGGATAGCCGTCGGCGGCGAGCACGACGGTCACCGCTGCGCCGTCGCGCCAGACCACCGGCGGATGGCCCGCCAGCGCGCCCGTCGCCGCCGCGAGCAGCAGCCCGCCGAGCGGCGACTCGAGCAGCGCAAGCACGACCTGCGTCTCCGGGTCGCCGAACCGGCAGTTGAACTCGACGACCTTCGGCCCGTCGGAGGTGAGCGCGAGTCCGGCGTAGAGCAGGCCGATGAACGGCGTACGGCGGCGGCCCAGCTCGGCGACCGTGGGCCTCAGCACGCGGGCGCTCAGGTCGTCGACGAGGCTCGGTGGCGCCCAGGGCAACGGTGCATAGGCGCCCATCCCGCCGGTGTTCGGACCGCTGTCGCCCGTCCCGGCACGCTTGAAGTCCTGTGCGGGCAGCAACGGTACGACGGTCTCCCCGTCGGTCACCGCGAACAGCGAGACCTCGGGCCCGTCGAGGTAGTCCTCGACGACGACCCGGTCACCGGGCTTGGCGAGGCTGGCCCGCACCGCTTCCCGGGCGGTGAGCAGATCGTCGGTGACCGTGACCCCCTTGCCGCCGGCGAGCCCGTCGTACTTCACGACGAACGGCGGCGGCATCGCCTCGACGTAGTCGAGGGCCGCGTCGAGGTCGTCGAAGACGTGCGCGTGCGCGGTCGGCACCCCCGCGGGTGCCATGACCTCCTTGGCGTATCCCTTCGACCCTTCGATGGCCGCGGCAGCGGCCGACGGGCCGAAGACCGGAGTGCCCAAGGCGCGTACGGCGTCCGCGGCGCCGGCCACGAGCGGCGCCTCCGGCCCGATCACGACGAGATCCGGGCCGAGCTCGGCCGCCAGCGCGGCGACGGCCGTGGGGTCGGCGGCGTCGAGCGGCCGGGCCGCCGCCACCTGCGCGGTGCCCGCGTTGCCCGGCGCGCAGGTGATGCGCCGCACGGACGGGTCGCGCGTCAGCGCCAGGCACAACGCGTGCTCGCGGGCACCGGATCCGACGACGAGAACGTGCATGGCGCAGCCACCGTACCGGCCGGCAGGTCGCCTCCGCGTCACAGCAGCGGGCGCACGCCGATCGTCTCCTCCCGGCCGGGGCCGACGCCGACCGCCGACACCCGACAACCAGAGAGATCCTCGATCGCGGCCACATAGGCCCGGGCGGCCGGCGGGAGGTCGTCGAGGACCCGGCAGGCGGAGAGGTCCTCGGCCCAGCCGGACAGCTCCTCGTAGACCGGCGTCGCGTGGTGGAAGTCGGTCTGGGTCATCGGCATGACGTCGTACGTGCCGCCGCCCACCCGGTAGCCGGTGCAGACCGGGATGCGGTCGAGACCGGTGAGCACGTCGAGCTTCGTGACGAAGAGGTCGGTGAGCCCGTTGACGCGCACGGCATGGCGGGCGATGACCGCGTCGAACCAGCCGGTACGCCGGGCCCGCCCGGTGGTGACGCCGAACTCTGCACCCACCGAGCGCAGCCGCTCGCCGTACTCGTCGCTCAGCTCGGTCGGAAACGGTCCTTCGCCGACCCGGGTCGTGTACGCCTTGACGACGCCGATCACCCGGGTGATGCGGGTCGGCCCGATGCCGCTGCCGGTGCAGGCGCCGCCGGCGGTGGGCGAGGACGACGTCACGAACGGGTAGGTGCCGTGGTCGACGTCGAGGTGGGTGGCCTGGCTACCTTCGAGCAGCACGACCTTGCCGTCGTCGAGGGCGCGGTTGAGGACGAGCCCCGTGTCGGCGACGTACGGGCGCAGCCGCTCGGCGAAGTCGAGGTACTCCTCAACCACCTGGTCAGGGTCGATCGCCTTGCGGTTGTAGACCTTGGTGAGGACCTGGTTCTTCTCCCGCAGGACGAGGTCGAGCTTCTGCCGGAGGATGCCCGGGTCGAGCAGGTCCTGGACGCGGATACCCATGCGGGCGATCTTGTCGCCGTACGTCGGGCCGATGCCGCGGCCGGTCGTCCCGATCCTTGCCGGGCCGAGGTAGCGCTCGGTGACCCGGTCGAGGGCCCGCTGGTGCGGCATAATCAGGTGGGCGTTGGCGGAGAGCAGCAGTCGACCGGTGTCGACGCCGCGGGCCTCCAGCGCCGCCATCTCCTCGAGCAGAGCACCCGGGTCGACGACGACCCCGTTGCCGATGACCGGGACCACGCCCGGCGTGATGACGCCAGACGGGACGAGGTGCAGCGCGTAGGACTCCTCGCCCACCACCACCGTGTGACCGGCGTTATTGCCGCCCTGGTAGCGCACGACGTAGTCGACGGAGCCGCCGAGCAGGTCGGTGGCCTTCCCCTTGCCCTCGTCGCCCCACTGGGCACCGACGAGCACGAGTGCGGGCATGCGGGCTTCTTTCCGTTTGAAGATCGCGGAACCACCATAGGCCGTGCGAAGGAAACTGAAAGCTCGCCCTACGAGCCGGCGAGCGTCTCCGCAGCGGTCTGATCACAGTCGCGGAGGAACGTCGCGCAGCGCTCCGCCTCGTCCCGCTCACCGATCGCGGCTGCCGCGCGGCCGAGGTAGGCCAGCGACAGCAGGAACCCCCGGTTCGGCTCGTGCCACCACGGCACCGGCCCGTGGCCCTTCCAGCCGCTGCGGCGCAGCGCGTCGAGGCCGCGGTGGTAGCCGACCCGGGCGTAGGCGTAGGACTCGACCGGGCGGCCGGCGGTGTGCGCGCGGTCGGCGAGCGCCGCCCACGCAGCGGAGTACGCCGGAAAGCCCGCGGCGGCCGCCTCGGGATCGGTGCCGGCGGCGAGGGCGGCAGCCGACGCGTCGGCCGGCAGCAGCGTGGGAGGTGGCTCGGGCAGCAGGTTGCCGG
>JBBSIN010000019.1:0-36537 GCA_038232055.1 Mycobacteriales bacterium | reverse complement strand
GGCGGGCGGGGCGCCGCGGACCGCGACCGGCGTCACCAGGTGCTCTCCCGGCTCGCCGGCGAGCCCCCGGTGCCGCGCCGCCGGTCCCGGCCGCGCTGCCGGTCCCGCCGATCGAGCGGGTGCGGCCAGTTCTGCCGGAGCCGCGGGATGGCGCCACCGAGCCGCCCGCCGCGTCGTCGCCCGGCCTGTCGACCGCGTCCGGGCCGGACCGGGCCACCCTCGCCCGCCTCGTCGGCGGGGTGCGGCGGCTGTGACGGCGGGGACGGCGGGCACCATCGCGGTTGTTGGGCCTGAGGGCAGCGGCCGGCATCCGTTCGTGAGTGCGGCCGCGGACATCATGGTCGTCGGATACGACGCCGGGTTCGACGCCGGATGCGACAGCGGGTACGACGGCTCCGGCGCGGACTGGGCGGCCGCCCCGGTGGCCCTGCCGGCCGCTCTCGACCGCGGGCAGATCAACGTGGCCGCCGATCTCGCCCTGTGCCTGACCATCGCGGCCCCCGAGGAGACGCCGGGTCTCGCCGCCGCACTTGGCGGCGCCCTGCTCGGAAGTGTGCTGCTGCTCGACTGCACCACCGCCGAGCGACTCGACGAACAACTCGGCAACCTCTCGCCCGCCGCGGTCGCCGAGCTGCCGCGGCCCGTTGTCGTCGCGCTCACACGTGCCCAGGCGCCCGATCCCGCGGCCGTCCGCACAGCGCTCGGCTTCGGGGAGACCGTGCCGGTCCTCCCGTGCAGCGCGGCGATCGCGACGGGGTCAAGCAGGTCCTGCTGGCACTCCTCAACGCGGCCGCCGCGAACCTGCAGTGAACCTGCCGCGAACCTGCAGTGAACCTGCCGGCCTGATGCGCCGACAACGACGTACGTGAAGCAGCTACGCGACGTCCTTCTCGAGGACGGCTTGGCGACGGCGGCACAGCTCGACGAGGCAGACGACGAGCACCGCCGGGTCGGTAGGAGCCTGGGTCGGGTGCTCGTCGACGCCGGGGTCCTGAACGAGAACCAGCTCGTCGCGGCGCTCGCCCGTCAGCTGGGAATGCGCTTCGTCGATCTCTCCGACTATCCGGTCGACCCCATCGCCGTCGCCGCCGTACCGGCCGCCGTCTGCCGGCGGCACACGGTCCTGCCGATCGCCATCGAGGACGGTCGGCTGCTGCTCGCGATGGCCGATCCGGCGAACGTGCTGGTAGTGGACGACGTACGGTCGGTGACCGGGCGCGAGCTTCGTCCTGCAGTCGCCACCCGAGCCGACCTGCTGGAGGCGATCAACCGATACCACCGCGCCGACTACGGCATCGACGACATCACCCTCTCGATGGACGTCGGCGACGACGCGGGGCCGGTGGCGACCGAGGTGGTCGAGGACGCGCCGATCGTCAAGTTCGTCAACGTGCTCATCACCCAGGCCATCCAGGACCGGGCATCCGACATCCACATCGAGCCGGCGGAGCGGGACATGCGAGTCCGCTTCCGCATCGACGGGGTACTGCACGAGATGATGCGGCCCCCGAAGAACATCCAGTCCGGCGTGGTCAGCCGACTGAAAATCATGTCGGATATCGACATCGCGGAACGGCGCATCCCGCAGGACGGTCGGTTGTCCATCAACGCGGGCGGCCGCAAGGTCGACCTGCGCGTGGCGACGCTGCCGACCGTCTGGGGCGAGAAGGTCGTCATGCGCATCCTCGACAACTCGACCGCGCGGCTCGACCTGGCCGAGCTGGGCTTTCGGGCCGGCAACTTCGACCGCTACGCGGAAAGCTTCCGCAAGCCCTACGGCATGCTCCTGGTCACCGGCCCCACTGGCTCGGGGAAGTCGACGACGTTGTACGCGACGCTGAACATGGTCTCCACGCCGGAGAAGAACGTCATCACGGTCGAGGACCCCGTCGAGTACCGGCTGCCCGGCATCAACCAGGTGCAGGTCAACCCGAAGGCCGGGCTGACGTTCGCGAAGGCGCTGCGCTCGATCCTGCGGGCCGACCCCGACATCGTGCTGCTCGGCGAGATCCGCGACCACGAGACCGCGCAGATCGCCATCGAGGCCGCCCTCACCGGGCACCTCGTGCTCTCCACGCTGCATACCAACGACGCGCCCAGCGCGGTCAGTCGCCTCGTCGAGATGGGCATCGAGCCGTTCCTCGTCGGGTCCGCCCTCGACTGCGTCCTCGCGCAGCGGCTCGCGCGGCGGCTCTGCCCGAAGTGCAAGGAGGCGTACGTCCCGAGTCCCGAGGCGCTGCGCCGGGCGCGGTTCCCGCAGCCCGACGGCGAGTCGCCGCCGACGCTGTTCCGGCCGGGAGGTTGCTCATCGTGCTCCAACACGGGCTACCACGGGCGGCTGGCCCTGCACGAGGTGATGACCGTCACCGAGGACATCGAGCGCCTCGCCGTCGAGCGCGCGTCGGCCGACGCGATCGGTCGCATCGCCCGCGGCCAGGGGATGGAAACCTTGCGCCAGGACGGCATCGACAAGGTGCTCCAGGGCGCGACGTCACTCGACGAGATCTTCCGCGTCATCGCCTGAGGTTTCGCCGGTCACGCTCAAGGGGTCGATTGCCCGCGCCGATGCGAGAGGAGAACCAATCGAGCCCGCAAGGAGCCCGCGTGGAGTCCTACGACTACTTCGGTGCATCGGCGCCGGTGCCCGCCCAGCCCGTCCCGGCGCCGGTGTTGGCTGCCGTGGCGCCGGCACCCTCGGTCTCGGCGCCCAGCGAGCCGGTGCGGATGCGCGGCGCCGCACAGGTGGAGGGCATCGAAGACAGCGGCACGCTCGTCCGGCTGCTCTCCACGCTGCTCGAGCGCAAGGGCTCAGACCTGCACCTGACGGCGGGCGCACCGCCGAGTGTCCGCGTGCACGGTCACCTCGTCCCGCTGGACGAGGAACCGCTGACCCCGAGGCGGCTGCAGCAGCTGCTGTTCGCCATCATCACGCAGCGCCAGCGGGAGCGGTTCGAGGAGGCCCTCGAGCTCGACTTCGCGTACGCCGTACCGAGCCTCGCCCGGTTCCGGGTGAACATGTACCGGCAGCGCCAGTCCTCGGGTGCCGTCTTCCGGGTGATCCCGTACGAGATCCAGCCGCTCGAGACTCTCGGCGTACCCGGACGAGTCGCGGATTTCGCTACCCTGCAACGCGGTTTTGTCCTCGTTACCGGCCCTACCGGGTCGGGCAAGTCGACGACGCTCGCTTCGATCGTCGACCTGGCCAACCGCAAGCGGCACGACCACATCGTCACCGTCGAGGACCCCATCGAGTTCCTGCACAAGCACAAGTCGTGCCTGGTGAACCAGCGCGAGGTCGGTGAGGACACGCACAGCTTCGCCAACGCGCTCAAGCATGTCCTGCGGCAGGACCCGGACGTGATCCTCGTCGGGGAGTTGCGCGACCTGGAGACGATCTCCGTTGCCCTGACCGCCGCGGAGACCGGTCACCTGGTCTTCGCGACATTGCACACGCAGGACGCCGCGCAGACGATCGACCGGGTCATCGACGTGTTCCCACCGCACCAGCAGCAGCAGATCCGGGTACAGCTCGCCGGCGCCCTGCAGGGCATCGTGAGCCAGACGCTGTGTCGTACGGCGAGCGGCGCCGGTCGGGTCGTCGCCACCGAGGTGCTCGTGGCCACCGCGGCGATCCGCAACCTGGTCCGCGAGGGCAAGACGCACCAGATCCACTCGGCGCTGCAGGCCGGCGGTAGGCAGGGGATGCACACGATGGACCAGCATTTGGCCGAGCTCGTCCGCAGCGGACACATCACGTACGAGACCGGGCTCGAGAAGTGCCACGCCGCCGAGGAGTTCAACCGCCTGTCCGGAAGGGCCTGAAGTCGGCATGCCAGCGACCATGACGTTCCAGTACTCCGTCCGCGACCGCGCCGGCAAGCTGGTCTCCGGCACCCTCGAGGCGCCCAACCAGACCGCCGTCGTCACCCGGCTGAAGGGGATGGGCTACGCGCCCATCAGCATCAGCGAAAGCAACGCGGGCCTGCAGCGCGAGCTGAAGCTTCCCGGCTTCGGGCCCAAGGTCAAGCTCAAGGACCTCGCGGTGTTCTCGCGACAGTTCGCGACGATGATCAACTCCGGGCTGTCGCTGATTCGTGCCCTGAACATCCTGTCCACCCAGACGGAGAACAAGGAGCTGGCCCGGATCCTCGGCGAGATTCGTACCGACGTCGAGACCGGCTCCGCCCTGTCGACGGCGATGGCGAAGCACCCGAAGGCCTTCCCGCCGCTCATGGTCAACATGACGATGGCCGGCGAGGTGGGTGGCTTCCTCGATGCCGTGCTGCTGCAGGTCGCCGAGAACTTCGAGGCGGAGGTGAAGCTGCGCGGCAAGGTCAAGGCCGCGATGACGTACCCGGTCGTGGTGTTCATCATGGCGATGCTCATGTGCACGGCCATGCTGCTGTTCATCGTGCCGGTCTTCGCCAAGATGTTCGTCACCCTGGGCGGCTCCCTCCCGGCGCCGACCAAGCTGCTCATCCTGCTGAGCCACGCGCTGCGCGTCCTGTTCCCCTTGCTGATCGTGGGCGGGATCGGCTTCAGCGTCTGGTGGGGGCGCTACCGGCTGCACCCGAAGGTCCGCGACGTGGTGGACCCGGCGAAGCTCAAGGTGCCGGTCTTCGGCATGCTCTTCCGCAAGATCGCGCTCAGCCGGTTCTCCCGCAACCTCGGCACGATGATGCGTTCCGGCGTACCGATCCTGCAAAGCCTGGACATCGTCGCGGACACCACGGGCAACGTCGTCCTTGCCCGCGCCGTGCGGGACGTTCAGCAAAGCGTCCGCCAAGGCGAGTCACTCGCCGGGCCGCTGGAGAACCACGCGGTTTTCCCGCCGATGGTGGTCCAGATGATGGCGGTCGGGGAGGACACCGGCGCGCTCGACACCATGCTGTTGAAGATCAGTGACTTCTACGACCAAGAGGTCGAGGCGACTACCGAGTCGCTCACCGCGCTCATCGAGCCGCTGATGATCGCCTTTCTCGGGGTCGTCGTCGGCTCGATGATCATCGCGCTCTACATGCCGATCTTCAAGATCTTCGACCTGATCAAGTAGCGGCGCAGCGCGATACGGGCCGCTGGGCGGTCTCCCGCGGCACGAGGGTGCGCTGGTTGCCCGCGGTACGGGGCCGCGCTGGTTGGCGCTTGCTCCTGCGCAACCAGGCGCGAATGCCTGGCCCGTCAGCCCGAGCGCCCACCTCCGACCCCGCTTCGCGCGCACTGTGGAGTCGGGTACGTGCCCCGGCACTCACGCGGCTCCACGGTTCGGCTGACGGGACGAGAACGACCACAGGTGTGGAGTCCTCGGCGACTTGCCACGGGGGCGACCTTGGCGACTTCCCACGGATGCAGATGCCGGTCGTACGCCCGTTTGCGATCTCCTTCGCCCTGGCTGTTGTTGCTCACAGGGCCACTTGGAGATCAACTAACCACCACGAACGAGCGAAGGAGATCGTCGAAGGGTCGCGGCGTGTGCCAAAAGGCGGAAGGTTCAGGAGCGGGCGAGTCGAGCGGCGCGTAGACCGGGCGAGCAGACGTGGCACCAGGCCAGCCGGGCGAAGGTCGCTGAACGCGGCACTGGCTCGGCACGGTGGGACCGTGCAGTGAACGCCTCGACGGAACGCGGGCGTCGGAATTGGGTGCTAAAGGCGGACGCGGCGGCGGCCGACATCAGGGTTGTCAACAAACGAGCCGACCCGGCTCCGACACCGCCCCGTGGGAGGGGCAGTGAGGCCGGGACACAAGGCGGGCCAAGACCCGCCAGGCCGCCGGGGCCGGTTCGCCACCTCAGAGTCCTGAAAGGGGACTGCGTTGATCTCTCGGATTCGCAAGGCCATCGACGACCGCGAGGCGGGCTTCACGCTCATCGAGCTCCTCGTCGTCATCATCATCATCGGCATCCTCGCCGCCATCGCCATCCCGGTCTTCCTGAACCAGCGGAAGAAGGGCTACAACGCCTCCATCAAGAGCGACATGCGCACCGCCGCCAACGAGATGGAGTCCGCGTTTACCGACAGCCAGCAATACCCCACCGGTGCCGTAACGATCAAGAAGTCGACCGGCAACACGATCGAGACCGGGGTCAACGCGGCCAAGGACGGCTTCTGCATCCGCGGCAAGAACGCCAAGTCCGACGCGACCGGCGCCACGGCCAGTCTCTACTACTGGTACGACTCCGGCCTGGGCGGTCTCCAGAGCGCGGTCGGTGCGCAGCCGACCGGCACGGGCTGCACCGGCGTGACCACGTTCACTGCGACCAGCTAGTAGCACAGTCCCACAGTCCTGGGGTGGCGCCGATCCCGGCGCCACCCCAGTTCCATGTCCACCGCAAATGTCCGCCTCAAGACTTCGCGGCCATCCGCCGACATGACGTATACGAAGGCTCGAGTGCAAGAGGAGCGGAAGTGAGGATCGTCGTAGGGATGGCGCGTTCCTCGCGCCGGGAAGACGATGCGGACGACGGGTTCTCCCTGATCGAGGTCATGGTCGCCCTCGGGCTCATCGTCTTCGCCATGCTTGCCACGACCGGGTTCTTCCTGCGCTCCATGGCGACCGGCAGCCTCCAGCAGCAGCGACAGGCGGCCGTCGCGATGGCCGAACGCGTCATGGAGCAGACCCGCGCCGTGCCGGCCCGTGAGCTACTCGCCGGACGATACGCAGCGGGCAACGACGCGCTGTGGGCGACGCCGGGCAGCGTGAACCTCACCCAGAACGTCGAGCTGTCCGACAGCGCCGCCACCTCGGCGTCGACCCCCACGGTGCCGTTCACGCTGAACGGCGCCACCGCGCCCGCCTACCGCGTCGCGAACGTGGACTACACGGTGCGGACGTTCGTCGACGGCTGCTACCTGCCGGCGACGGCGGGAACCTGCGACAAGACCGCCGTCGCCAACAGTGCACTGATGTACCGCGTTACCGTCGACGTGCAGTGGACACCCGGCCGCGGACAGACCTGTCCAGGAACCGGCACGCAGTGCGAGTACGTCATCAGCACGCTGCGCGACCCGACGCAGGACTCCTCGTTCAACGTCAGCAACTCCAACGGATGAGCGTCGTCATGACCGGTCAGGACGACGGGCACCGCGATGCCGGGTTCACCCTCGTCGAACTCCTCGTCGCCATGGGGCTCTTCGCCGTACTCCTCACGGTGATGATGGGCGCCATCGGCGCCATGACCACCGACCTGCGCAAGACCAACGGCGTCAGTGAAGCCGCCGACCAGGCCAGACGGGCATTCGACCGACTGGACAAGCAGGTTCGCTACGCCGACGCCATCAGTACGCCGGGCAAGGTCGGCTCCGACTGGTACGTCGAGTTCCTGACCACCGACACCCAGGGTCAACACGTGTGCCGGCAGTGGCGGGTCGAGGCGTCGACCGACCGGCTTCAGCAACGGAGCTGGACGCCCGGGACGACGCCCTCGTCGACCCCGTCGTGGGCGACCGTCGCGGTCGGTGTCGTGAACGACCCGGTCGCGCTGCCGCCATTCGTCGCCGAACCGACGGCCGCTGACAGCGACCAGCAGCTCTCGATCGACCTGCTGGTCGAGCGCGGTGCCCGCCCGGCCGGCCGGGCAGAGACGAAGACCACGTTCTCGGCTCGCAACACCGACCTGACAGTGACGAACTTCTGCAAGGAGGTGACCCGGTCATGAGAGCCGAACGGGTCGCGCGACGCCTTCCGCACCCCGACCAGCGCGAGGACGGCGCAGCCCTCCTCCTCGCCCTGCTCGTCATCATGATCGCCGGCGTGCTGACCCTGGCCGTCGCCGGCACCGTGCTGGTTCAGACCAAGCCGACGCAGGCGGACCGCAAGACGAACCGGACGCTGAGCGCAGCGGAGGCCGGGTTCGACGCGGCGCTGAGCCGGATTCGCGCGGCGCGCGACACCACCTCGGGGCTCGGCAAATTGAGTTCCCTCCCGTGCACGGCAGGGGGCGTCACCTTTGCCGGGCCGGTGAGCAGCAACCCGGGTGCGCTCAACTACTCCGTCACGATTCGGTACTACGCCACCAACCCGGCGGCCGAGAGCAAGACCTGGCAGAACCAGACCTCGAACCAGATCTCGTGCACCGGCGGGCATCCGACCGCCGTGCCCGCATACGCCCTGCTGACGTCGAAGGGATCGGGATCCGACGTCCCGGGGTCGATGGCCGGCGCGGGCAACCGGACACTGAGCACCGTCTACACGTTCGAGACCACCAACGAGAACATCGCCGGCGGTCTCATCCACCTCTACAACCAGGACACCCCGCAGTGCCTCGACGTGGACTCCACGACGAACGTCCCCGGCAAGGACGACAAGCTGACCATCGCGGCGTGTGACGCGACCAGGCGCGGCCAGAACTGGGTCTACACGCCCGACCTGCTGCTGCAGGTGGCCGGCACGAACCTGTGTCTGGAGGCTGTCTCGACCACCAACAGATTCGTCACGCTGCAGCCCTGTGACACCGAAAAGCGGGAGCAGAAGTGGAGCTTCAACGACGTCGGCCGGTTCGAGGGTGCGGCCGGCACCGGCAATGTCAACGGCTGGTGCTTCACCGCTGAGCACGCCCCGGCAGTCAACGGCGACCGAGTCAAAATGCAGAGCGAGTGCAGCGGCGGCTATGACTACGTGCACACCTTCTCGCCAGAGGCGAAGGTCGGCGCCGGCGCCGCCGGTGAGGATGTGGGCAACCTCGTCAACTACCGGTACTTCGGTCACTGCTTGGACGTGACAAGCCAGAACGTCAACGCCAAGTGGCTGATCGGCTACCCCTGCAAGCAGACGCCTGACCCCAAATTCCTGACCTGGAACCAGGTGTTCACCTACCAGTCCGCCAGCAAGCAGTACAAGACGACGCCGCCCGCAGGCGCCTACTGCCTGCAGGTGGGCAGCAACGCCAGCCCGCCGACCGTCGGCACCCGGGCGCTCGTCAAGCCGTGCAACACCGGCGAGGTGTACCAGCAGTGGACGCCGACGAGAAGCACCCGCGTCTACACCACCAGCTACAACGTCGTGTCGAAGAACGGCCTGTGCCTTTCCCTGGTCGACGGTCCAGGGTTGGGCGAACCCGGCAACACCGACTACCTCAACCAGTGGGGCATGGTCATCGTCGAGACCTGTAACGGCTCCCTGGAGCAGAAGTGGAACGCGCCGGCCAACATCGTGACGCCCGGGCTGGACGACACGCAGGAATCCACCGGCGGATGACCGTTCCACGCGAGCCGGATTCGACCGCGTGATCGCGCTGGCACTCGCCGCCGCAGTGCTCGGTCTGCTGGTCGGCTCCTTCCTCAACGTCGTGATCTGGCGGGTACCACGGGGCGAGAGCGTCGTCAGACCCAGCTCACACTGCCCGTCCTGCGGGGCGGCCGTGCGTCGCCGGGACAACGTCCCGGTGCTGTCCTGGCTCGCCCTACGCGGTCGCTGCCGCGACTGCCGGGGAGCTATCAGCCCGCGGTACGCCGCCGTCGAGCTCTCGACGGCGGCGCTCTTCGCCGTCCTCGCACTGCGGTTCGGCTTCAGCCTGGCACTGCCGGCGTACCTCTACCTGGCGGCCGTCAGCGTCGCGCTCGCGCTCATTGACCTCGACGTACGCCGGCTGCCCGACGTGCTCACGCTGCCGTCGTACGTCGTCGGGGCGGTGCTGCTCGCCCTGGCTTCCCTCGGCGAGCAGGACCCGTGGGCCTTTCTTCGTGCCCTGCTCGGTATGGCGGCGCTCTTCGCCGTCTACTTCCTGCTGGCCTTCGCCCATCCTGGTGGCATGGGGTGGGGCGACGTGAAGCTGGCCGGCGTGCTCGGTCTCTACACCGCCTGGCTCGGGTGGGGGCCGTGGGCAGTGGGCCTCTTCGCGGGTTTCTTCCTCGGCGGGGTCGTCGCCGTCGGTCTCCTGCTTGCGGGCCGTGCCGGTCGCAAGAGCGCGGTCCCGTTCGGACCGTTCATGCTGTGCGGCGCGTTGCTGACGGTTCTCGTGGGCGAGCCGCTGACCCGGCTGTGGCTCAGCACCGGTAGCTGACCGCTTTCGCCGCGTCCCGCCGCTCAAGGCAGCGCCACCTGACGCCGAACCTTCTTCTTGAGCGGGCACGGCTGACTCTCGTCTCGCGCGCTCGCGAACTCGAGGAGTGATGGTGGCTGGTGCACGAGCAGCGGGTCTCGACATCGGGACGACCGCGGTACGAGCGGCGGAGGTGTCCGTGGGCTCCGGCGGCGTCCGGATCCACCGCTTCGGCGAGGTGGCGCTGCCGCCCGGTGCCGTCCGGGACGGGGAGATCGTCCACCCGGCAGTGGTGACGACAGCGGTCAAGCAGCTGGCGCGCTCCGTCGGGCTGAAGACGAAGCGGGTGGCCGTCAGCGTGGCGAACCGCCGGGTCGTCGTCCGACAGGTGGACCTGCCGTGGCTGCCACCGGCGGAGATGCGTGCGGCTCTGCAGTTCCAGGCGCAGGACCTGCTGCCGATGCCGATCGAGGACGCGATCCTCGACTACCACCGGCTGGAGGAGTTCGTCGGCGACGGCGGCGCGCGGATGGCGCGCATCATGCTCGTCGCGGCCGACGCCGGCATGGTACGCACCGCCATCGGCTGCGTGCGGGCGGCTGGATTGCGCGCCGACGTGGTCGACCTGACGCCGTTCGCCCTGCTGCGCATGGTGGCCACCCTCGACGGGCCGGCCGCCTCGGACGGCAACACGACGGAGGCCATTGTCGACATCGGCGCGGCGGTCACGAACATCCTCGTGCACACCGGCGGTCGGCCGCGCTTCGTCCGCATCCTCATGCAGGGTGGCGGAACCGTCACCGACGCGGTGTCGGAGAACCTCGGGATACCGATCGAGGAGGCGGAGTCGCTCAAGCTCGCGGCTGCAATGCGCACACCGGACGAGCCGCTCTCGACGCAGGACCCGACGGCGCGCGCCGTCGAGTACGCGGCGGCCGCCTTCGTCGAGGAGATCCGCGGTTCTCTCGACTTCTATCGGGCGCAGCCCGGCGCCACGCCGCTCTCGCGGATCGTCCTCTCCGGCGGCGGCAGTCGGCTCGGCAACCTGGCCCAGCGGCTCGGTGTCGCCACGCGGCTGCCGGTCGTGGGGGCTGGCGAGCTGACCGGCTTCCAGCTTCCGCGCCCGCGGGGCGCGGAAGTGGCGCAGTCGGACCTACTCGATGTCGCAACTGTCACAGTCGGACTTGCAATGCGGATGGCGTCATGAACAACACTTCCGTTCTCGAGCTGGCGCCGACCGTCACGTCGACGACACCGCTGCCGGCCATCAACCTGGTTCCCGGTGAGGTCGCAGTCCAACGCGCCCTCCGGCGCATGCAGGTCGGGCTCGTGCTCGCGGTGCTCGCGGCCGTGGCCACCGTGGGCGGGCTCGATGTCCTGCTCGCCGGTTCCCAGCAAGCGGCCAACCGGGACCTGACCGTCGGACAGCAGCGCTCCGCCCGACTCCAGGCGGAGGCCGCCGGCTACGCCTCAGTGACGGCGACCTACCGAGAGGTCGACACGGCCCGGAACACCCTACGGACGGCACTGGGGCAGGAGGTGCGCTTCTCGCGCTTCCTTGCCGAGCTCAGCGCGACCGTGCCGGCCAGTATTCAGATCGAGAACATGACGATCACACAGGGTGCGGCCTCGCCCGGTGCCGTGACGCCATCGGGCACCGTGGCGGCTGGTCCGGCCGCGCCGGCCTCACCCGGTGGAACAGCCGGGACGGCTTCGCCCGCTGGACCGGCCGGCACGCCTACCGCCGCCGCGAGCGCCCTAGGCACCCTGACCGTGACCGGCAAGGCCGGCAGCCATGACGACGTGGCGGCCTGGCTCGACGCGATCGGCAAGCAGCGCGGCGTACGCGATGCCTACTTCAGCACGTCGTCGCGGCCCGACGGCGGCGCCGGGTACGTGACGTTTACGTCGACCGCCGTACTGACCAGCCAACTGCTCTCGGGCCGGTACGCCGGCGACGACGGAGGACTGCCGTGACCCGCACCAAGGCCCTTTCCCTCGCGACGGCCGCGGCGGTGGTGGCCGTGCTGGCGGCGGGCTGGTTCCTCCTGCTCTCGCCCAAGCGGGCCGCGATCGCCGACCTGCGCTCGCAGCAGGCCGATGTGGAACAGCAGCAGACACAGCTGCGGAGCCAGATCACCATGCTCAAGCAGCAGGCGGCGGACCTGCCGGCGCAGCAACGTCGACTCGCTGCCTTCCGGACGAAGATGCCGACCGCCGTGGAGCTGCCGAGCCTGGTTCGCGGCCTCACCGCCATCGCCCAGCAGAGCGGGGCGACGGTCACGACCATCGCCCCCGCCACGCCGGCCACCCCGACGCCCGCGGCCACGACCGGGACGGCGACCAGCCCGGTTGCGCCAACGGCTCCCGGTACGGCGAGCAGCACTTACCTCACCGTTCCGGTGTCCCTGACCGTCCAGGGCAGCTACGAGAAGCTCGAGCGTTTCCTCGACGTCCTCGAGAAGCAGCGTCGGTCGCTGCTGGTTTCGTCCGTGTCGGTAGCCCCCCAGGCGAGCGACGCAGGCGCCAGCACGACCCCG
Organism: Mycobacteriales bacterium; assembly: GCA_038232055.1. Classification (GTDB taxonomy): domain Bacteria; phylum Actinomycetota; class Actinomycetes; order JADGOV01; family JADGOV01; genus JBBSIN01. Next base: position 24,024 of record JBBSIN010000019.1, on the reverse strand, counting down.
ACGTTGCAGGCCCCGGTGGCCGTCTCCGCGTTCGTCTCCGCGCCGTCCGCCACCGCGGGTCCGGTTCCCTCTCCTGCCGGCGCGTCCGGCAGCGGCTCGTAGGAAGCACCATGCCGAAGCTGCCCTTTTTTGCAGGCGGATCCGACTCGATCGCGAACGACTCGTCGGCGTCGTCGTCCAGCAAGCGCCTGTTGTTGACCGTCGGGCTCGGCGTCCTCGGTCTCCTCGTCCTGCTCGTCGGAGTGCCCAAGCTGCTCGGCGGCTCGGACGAGGCCGGCCCGATCGCGGTCGCGACGCACTCCGTCCGACCGGTCTCGCCTCGGCCCTCTCCCAGCCCTTCGGACGGCGTCCAAGCGCCCACGGACTACCGCAACGTCGTCGTCCGTGACCCGTTCACGGTGCAGTACGCCGACACGTCCGGGGCGTCGGCGACGAGCCCTGGGCAGTCAACGTCGACGACGAACCCGCAGCCGAGCCCGTGGAGTGCGCCCAGCACCCCGAGCTACAGCGGCGGGTCATCCGGCGGCACTACCACCCCGACGACGCCGACGCCGACGACGCCGACGACGCCGACGACGTCCAAGCCGAAGACGAGCACGAAGCACACCTCGCTCACCGCCAGAGGTGCGCCGAGTGCATACGGGTCGACGTACCGGGTGCGCTTCGTCGTCGACGGCGTCAAGTCCTACACGGTCGTGGTCGGGGATTCCTTCGCCGGCAGCCTGACGCTGCGCAGCGTCCACTCCAACGCGTCGGGCGTTCTCTACGCCACCGTCCAGTACCGCAACCGGGTGCCGTTCGACATTGTCGCCGGCCAGACCGTCAAGCTGTGAAGGCCGACGCAATGCAGCGCTCGAAGATGGTGGGGACCGGCGCGCGGGTCGCGGTTGCGGGCCTCGCCGCGGCGGCGCTCGTCGCCGGCGCCGGAGCCCCGGCCTGGGCATGGGGCACGGGCCGACAGCTCGTCGGCGATGCAGCGCCGACCGCGCGGATCACGACGGCCAATGGGATGGCGATCACGGGCGCCGTGTCGGTTGCCTTCAGCGAAGCCGTGACCGGGGTGACGCCGTCCTCGCTGCGGCTGTTCCCCGTCGGCGGCTCGAACCCGGTGCCGTCGCGCGTCTCGGTAAAGGGCACCGTGGCGACCCTGCGGCCGGCGTCGCCGCTGGTCCCCGGCATGACCTACCGGCTGTCCGTCACGTCGACGGTCAGGGACGGCCGCGACAACATCGCCGTGGCGAGCACCAGGACGGTGCGCACGTCGCGTTACGTCGTCCCCGGCAGCAAGGCGCTGGTGCAGCGGTGGGACCCGGACAGCACTAGCAACGCCTACGGTGGGACGTACGGCAAGTCGGCGACTCCCATGGACTCCACGTCGCTGTCCTTCACCGGCACGTCGGTGGCCCTCGACGGCGTACGGTCCACGTCCGGCGGCTACGCCCACGTCTACCTCGACAACGTCTTCCAGGGCACCGTCGACTTCTACGCCCCGAGCACGCAGTGGCGCGCGCGCGTCTGGTCGTCGCGGCCGGGCAGCATGTGGCCCGGCCGGCACACCGTCAAGCTCGTCGTCGTCGGTGCCCACCGCGCGGCTTCGCGAGGCAGCTGGGTCTACGTCGACCGGTGGGTCACCGGTGTGTGGGCGACCCAGGAGGGCACCGCCGCCGGTTCCGCCGCCCGCGACGCGTGGAGCCAGATGGTGGCCACGGACGCGACCGGTGGCGCCGCGGCCGCGGAATCGGCCAACGCGCGTTACCTCGCCGGCGGGCTGCCCTCGGTCGGCGCCTTGGTCGCCGGGACCGGGGTGACGGTCAAGCTGTGCAAGGGGCCGACGTCGGGCGGCGCCGACGTCTACGTCGACGGCGTCAAGAAAGCGACGGCGACGCTCTATCAGAGCTACACCCGATGTGGCGTGACCGCCTACTCGGGCCCGCTCGGCCCCGGCGCGCACGCCGTTCAGGTGCTCGTGACCGGCGCCGTGCCGGCTGGGTCGAAGGGCAGCCGGGTCGGCTTCGACTCCTTCGTGCTTCGGTGACGCCCGGCGGCGTTTGACAGACTCCTTGGCGTGCTGCGCTGGCTGACCGCCGGAGAGTCCCACGGGCCGGCTCTCGTCGCGATCCTCGAGGGCCTGCCGGCCGGCGTGCAGGTCACGACCGCCGACCTCTCCCGAGCGCTCGAACGCCGACGGGGCGGCTACGGCCGCGGTGCCCGGATGGGCTTCGAGCGCGACGACGTCGAAGTTCTCGGCGGCGTGCGACACGGCGTGACGCTGGGCTCGCCGGTGGCCGTGCGGGTGGGCAACACCGAATGGGCGAAATGGTCGGCCGTGATGGCCGCCGACCCTGTGGCGCCGGCCGAGCTCGCCGGCCTCGCGCGCAACGCGCCGCTCACCCGGCCCCGGCCCGGGCACGCCGACCTCGCGGGCATGCAGAAGTACGGTTTCGGCGACGCCCGGCCGGTGCTCGAGCGCGCCAGCGCGCGGGAGACCGCCGCCCGGGTCGCGCTCGGCGCGGTGGCGCAGGCGTTCCTGCGCCAGGTGGGCGGCATCGAGGTGCTGAGCTCGGTGGTGGCCATCGGCGCGGCCGAGACGTCGTACGACGGGATGGCGTCGCCGGCCGACCGCGACCGCATCGACGCAGACCCGGTGCGCTGTCTCGACCCGGGCGCGAGCGCGGCCATGGTGGCCGAGATCGACGCGGCCAAGGCCGACGCCGACACGCTGGGCGGGGTGGTCGAGGTCGTCGCGCACCGGCTGCCGCCCGGCCTCGGCAGCCACGTGCACTGGGACCGCCGGCTGGACTCGAGGCTGGCGGCGGGGCTCATGGGCATCCAGGCGATCAAGGCGGTCGAGGTCGGTGACGGCTTCGCCGGGGCCCGCCGCCGCGGCTCGCAGGCGCACGACGAGATCGCACCGGGCCCGGACGGCGTACGCCGGCTCACCGGCCGGGCGGGCGGCGTCGAGGGCGGGATGTCGACCGGTGAGGTGCTGCGGGTACGCGCGGCGATGAAGCCGATCTCGACGCTGTCCCGGCCACTGGCGACGATCGACGTGGCCACCGGTGAGCCGGAAAAGGCGATAGCGCAGCGCTCCGACGTCTGCGCCGTACCGGCCGCTGCCGTCGTTGCCGAGGCCATGGTGGCGCTCGTGCTGGCGGACGCGATGCTGGAGAAGTTCGGCGGTGACAGCGTCGAGGAGTCGCGACGCAACCTGACCGGCTACGTCGACGCCCTCCGGATCCGCTGATGCCGCCGGTGCTGGTGCTCGTCGGAGCGCCGGGGGCGGGGAAAACCACCGTGGGCCGGATCGTCGCCGATTCCCTCGGCCTGACGTTCCAGGACACCGACGCCACGATCGAGGACGAGACGGGAACGTCGATCTCCGACATCTTCTTCGACCTCGGTGAGGAGCACTTCCGGCAGCTGGAGCGGGCCGCCGTACGCCGCGCCCTCGACGATCGCGACGGGGTCCTTGCCCTCGGTGGGGGAGCGGTGCTCGACGAGGGCACCAGAACGTTGCTCACCGGGCATCGGGTGGTCTTTCTCGACGTGGGAATCGCGCACGCGGCCAAACGGGTCGGCCTCTCGCGGGACCGGCCGCTGCTGCTTGGCAACCCGCGGGCCGAGCTGAACCGGCTGCTAAGGGATCGGCGACCCCTGTACGAGCAGGTCGCATCGGTCACCGTCGCGACCGACGGCCGCCCGCCGGAGGAGGTGGCCGGCGAGGTGCTGTTGGCGGCGGGATGGACGTGAGCGCGATGGGCGTGAGCAGGATCGGCGTCGGTGGCGAGGCGCCGTACGACGTCGTGGTGGGCACCTCCGTGCTCGGCGAGGTGCCGGCGCTGCTGACCGGCGCCGGAAAGCTGCTGCTGGTGTACGCCGAGGCGGTGCGTGCCGTCGCCGACGAGGTTGCGGGCTTTGTCGCCCGGGCGGGCATCGAGGTCCATGCGGTCGCGGTGGCCGGCGAGGAGGCCGACAAGAGCGTCCGGACCGCGGAGCTGCTGTGGGACGCTCTCGGCCGGGCCGAGCTCTCGCGCTCCGATGCGGTCGTCGCCGTCGGTGGGGGTGCGACGACCGACCTGGCCGGGTTCGTGGCGGCGACCTGGCTGCGCGGCGTGCGAGTGGTGCACGTCCCGACCACGCTGCTCGCCATGGTCGACGCCGCGGTCGGCGGCAAGACGGCCATCAACACCGCCGCCGGCAAGAACCTCGTCGGCGCCTTTTACCCGCCAGCCGGTGTCGTCTGCGACCTCTCGACGCTCCGGACGCTGCCGCCGGCCGATTACGCCAGCGGGCTCGCCGAGGTGGTCAAGACCGGCTTTATCGCCGACCCGGCCATCCTGGATCTGGTCGAGGACGACCCCCGCCGGCACGCGCGGCAGCTGGTCGAGCGGTCGATCCGGGTGAAGGCCGACGTGGTCGCCGGCGACCTTCGTGAGGCTGACCGCCGTGAGGTCCTCAACTATGGGCACACGTTGGGCCACGCGCTGGAGCGGGTCGAGGGCTACCGCTGGCGCCATGGCGACGCCGTCGCCGTCGGCATGTGCTTCGCCGCGGCGCTGGGCCGCCGGGCCGGCCGCCTGGACGATGCGACCGCCGACCGGCACGCCCGCCTCCTCTCGAAGCTCGGCCTGCCTACGGCGTACGCCGCCGACGCCTGGCCGCGCCTCCTCGACGCGATGCGCGTCGACAAGAAGGCACGGGGCGGACGGCTGCGCTTCGTCATCCTCGACGGGGTGGGGAAGCCGGCGATCCTGGAGGCCCCGACGGCCGACCTGCTGGCGGCGGCCTACGCGGAGGTGAGCACGTGATCCTCGTCCTCAACGGCCCGAACCTCGGCCGGCTCGGCACCAGGGAGCCGGCGATCTACGGCAGTGCGACGTACGCCGACCTCGTCGCCACCTGCACCGAGGTCGCCCACGAGCTCGGCACCGCGGTCGACGTCCGGCAGACCGACGCCGAAGGCGAGATGATCGGCTGGCTGCACGAGGCGGCGGACACCGCGGACGGGGTCGTGCTGAACCCCGGCGCCTGGACGCACTACTCCTACGCCATCCGGGACGCGGCCGCGATCGTCACCGAGGCCGGCGTACCGCTCCTCGAGGTGCACCTGTCGCAGCCGGCGGCGCGCGAGGACTTCCGGCGGACGAGCGTGGTCGCGGCGGTGGCGACCGGCAGCATCAGCGGTCTCGGCGTGGACTCCTACCGGCTCGCGCTCCGCGCCCTCGCCGCGCGCCCTCGCCGCGCGCACTGACGGCCGCACCGACGAACGCCGCGCCGGTAGACTCGCTCCACGTGGCGACGACGAATGATCTGAAGAACGGCATCACCCTCGACCTCGACGGTCAGCTCTGGTCCGTCGTCGAGTTCCAGCACGTGAAGCCCGGCAAGGGCGGCGCGTTCGTGCGTACGACGCTGAAGAACGTGCTCACCGGCAAGGTGGTCGACAAGACCTTCAACGCCGGGGTGAAGGTCGACGTGGCCAACGTCGACCGGCGGGAGATGCAGTACCTCTACCAGGACGCTACTGACTACGTGTTCATGGACACCTCGTCGTACGAGCAGGTGCACGTGCCCGCGGGAACCGTCGGGGGCGTTCGGGGCTACCTGCTCGAGAACATGACCGGCACCGTGGCCATGCACGACGCCACGCCGCTCTACGTCGAGCTGCCCGCGTCGGTGGAGCTCACCATCGCCCACACCGACCCCGGGGTGCAGGGGGACCGCTCGACCGGTGGCACCAAGCCGGCCGAACTGGAGACCGGCGCCACGGTGCAGGTGCCGCTGTTCATCACCACCGGCGAGAAGGTCAAGGTCGACACCCGCGACGGACGCTACCTCGGCCGCGTGACGTCGTAGTGGGCAACGTCGTAGTGGGCGGCTCTGTCCTGGTGGGTGCCTACGTGATCGATACCAAGCCCCTCCGGGGGGCCACAGCCACCGCCAAGATTGTCCGAGTGATCGTCCGAGCGACTTCCCCCCCCGTTTCCGCAGGTGGTCCGCCAAGATCTCCTCGGAGGATCACTCCGGCGGTTTCACCGGACGCAGCCTTGGAATCGATCGTCTAGTGGCCGCGCGGAGCAAGGCGCGCAAGCGTGCCCTCGATATCCTCTACGAGTCCGAGTTGCGCAGCCTCGACGCGGTCGCGACGCTGGGCGACCGGCTCGTCCAAGCCGACCCGCCGGTGCCGGAGTACACGGTGGAGCTCGTCCAGGGCGTCGTCGGCAACGTCGAGCGCATCGACGAGCTACTGAGCACGTACGCCGTCGAGTGGCCACTCGAGCGGATGCCCCCGGTCGACCGAAACATCCTGCGGATCGGCGCGTACGAACTGCTCTGGTGCGACGGCGTGCCGGACGCGGTGGCCATCGACGAGGCGGTCGAACTCGCCAAGTCGCTCTCGACAGACGAGTCGCCCGCGTTCGTCAACGGCCTGCTCGCCAAGTTGCTGCGGCTCAAGCCCTCACTGCATGCCTGAAACTACTGCGTAGCACCTGAAACGACTGCGTACCTGAACGACTGCGGCTCAGCGGCCGAGGAGGCCGCCGATGCCACCGCCACCGCCGCCGGTGAACTTGCTGATCAGGTCCTGCGGGTTGAGCCCGAACTTCGAGAGCAGACCGGCGTGCTCGTCGGTGTCGACCTTGTCGGGCAGCTGCTGGTCGGCCTCGTCCGCCTTCGCGGTGTCACCCTTCTGCTTCAGAAGGTCGAGAATCTGGCTCTTGTCGATCTGCACGTCGGCTCCTGAACTCGAATGGCCAAGTCCAGGGGGGCCTGCCCGAAGGGGCGAGCCCCAACCCGGGTCGGTTCAGCTCACCTCGGCCGTCGACCGGGCGTCGGCGTTGAGCACGCCCCAGCCGATGAGCTGCTCGGTGAGCTGGCTAGGCGACTCGTCGAAGATGACCGCCAGCGTGCGCAGGTCGTCCTGCCGGATGGAGAGCACCCGGCCGTTGTAGTCGCCCCGCTGGCTCTGGATCGTCGCCGTGTATCGCGAGAGGAGGCGACCCTGATCGGCCGGCACGGTGGTGAGCCGCTCCAGGTCGATGACCAGCCGCGGCGGCGGCTCGGCAGCGCCGTTGGGCGCGCCGGCCGGCAGGAGCTCGGCGATCGGTACGCCGTAGAACTCGGCCAGCTCGGCCAGCCGCTGGACGGTGACGGCGCGGTCGCCGCGCTCGTAGGAGCCGACGACGACCGCCTTCCAGCGTCCGCGCGACTTCTCCTCGACGCCGTGCAGGGACAGCCCCTGCTGGGTGCGGATGGCGCGCAGTCGCGCGCCGAGGGCCTTGGCGTACTCGCTCGTCATGCTCGGTCCCATCGTGGCGTCGGAGAAGCCGGTCGTGCTGCGTCCAGAAGGGCCGTAGCGCCGGTCTCACCACTGGCTCGGCCGGGTATTCGCTCCCCGCCCCCGACTGCCCCTGGCAGTCGCGGGCCGGTTACGTGGTGACCGTCGTGCACCCGGCGTCCTCGCCTCGCTCCGGTGGTTACGCTAAGTGACGCTATGCGGCCGGGCATGGCAGCGTCAAGCAACTTCGCCCAAGTTAACCCGGTTGCCCGGCGAGTTGCGCCAGTCAGCTGCCTACGCGCTGCTACCGTTGCCTCCGGCTCGGCTACGAGCCAGACGTCCTTTAACGACCCGTCCCGTGAGGCGGGGAAGGAGGTCCCGATGGTGCCCCATGCCGCGCCGCGTCCCCAACCGCAGCGTCCCGAACTGCCGCGTCCCGAACTGCCGCGTCCACAACCGCAGCGTCCCGAACCGCAGCGTCCCCGACCGGTCACCGGGAATCCGGCGGTCGCCCGCCCCGTGCTCGACGCGGACGACGTCGCCAGAGCCGTCTCGCGTATCGCCCACGAGATTCTGGAGCGCACCCGGGGCGCCGCCGACGTCGTCCTGCTCGGGGTGCCGACGCGCGGCGTCGGGATGGCCAACCGGCTCGCCGATCGCATCTGCGCCTTCGAGGGCCGCCGGCCGCCGACCGGCTCCCTCGACGTCACGATGTACCGCGACGACCTGCGCCTGCGCGGCGTACGCGCCCTGCAGGAGACCGACTTTCCGCCCGGCGGCATCGACGAGCGCACCGTCGTGCTCGTCGACGACGTGCTCTTCTCCGGGCGGACGATCCGTGCCGCTCTCGACGCCCTGCACGACGCCGGCCGGCCACGCTGCGTCCAGCTGGCGGTCCTTGTCGACCGGGGTCACCGCGAGCTGCCGATTCGGGCCGACTATGTCGGCAAGAACATCCCGACGACGCTGACGGAGACCGTCCACGTCCTCCTCGCGGAGTATGACGGCCGCGACGCCGTACTCCTCGGTCCGGCGGACGCGGTTTCAGCATGAACCGCCACCTACTCTCCGCCGCCGACCTCTCCCGCGACGACGCGCTGCTCGTCCTCGACACCGCGGAGGAGCTCGCCCGGGTCGCCGACCGACCGATCAAGAAGCTGCCGACACTGCGCGGCCGTACCGTCGTCAACCTCTTCTTCGAGGACTCCACCCGCACTCGGACGTCCTTCGAGGTCGCCGCCAAGCGGCTCTCCGCCGACGTGATCACGTTCTCGGCGAAGGGATCATCGGTCTCCAAGGGAGAGTCGCTCAAGGACACCGCCCTCACCTTGGAGGCGATGGGCGCGGACGGCGTGGTGGTGCGCCACGCGGCGAGCGGCGCCCCGCACCGGCTGGCCGGGTGGATCTCCGGCTGCATCGTCAACGCCGGCGACGGCACGCACGAGCACCCGACCCAGGCGCTGCTCGACGCGTTCACGATGCGCCGTCGGCTCGGACGGCTCGAGGGGCTGCGGGTCGCGATCGTCGGCGACGTCCTGCACTCCCGGGTGGCCCGCTCCAACGTGCTGCTGCTCGACACGCTCGGCGCCGAGGTGACCCTCGTGGCCCCGCCCACCCTGTTCCCGCTCGGGGTCGAGCAGTGGCCATGCGCGACGTCGTACGACCTCGATGCGGTTCTGCCCAAGAGCGACGTCGTGATGATGCTGCGGGTGCAGCGCGAACGCATGGCAGCGGCGTACTTCCCGTCGGCCCGGGAGTACTCCCGCCGCTACGGCCTCGACGCGCCGCGGATGGCGACGCTGCCCGACACCGCGATCGTCATGCACCCCGGCCCGATGAACCGCGGCATGGAGATCGCCGCGGAGGTCGCCGACTCGGTGCGCTCCACGATCGTCGAACAGGTGGGCAACGGCGTCTCGGTACGGATGGCCGTGCTCTACCTGCTGCTCGGCGGTGAGTCATGAACGCGCGGGACGCGAGCGGGAGTTCCCCGATGAGCGCATGGGTCCTGCGCGGGGTGTCGGTGCTGGGCGGGCCGGCGCGCGACCTGGTCCTGCGCGACGGCCTGATCTCCGACGACCGCCCGTCGGCGGGGGTCGAGGTGCTCGACGCCGCCGGATTGGTCGCGCTGCCCGGCCTGGTCGACCTGCACACCCATCTGCGCGAGCCCGGGCGCGAAGACGCCGAGACCGTGGAGACCGGCACCCGTGCCGCGGCGCTGGGCGGCTACACCGCTGTGCACTCGATGGCCAACACCGACCCGGTGGCCGACACCGCGGGCGTCGTCGAGCAGGTCTGGCGGCTCGGCCAAAAGGCGGGGCACTGCGACGTGCATCCGGTCGGGGCGGTGACCGTCGGGCTCCGCGGCGAGCAGCTGGCCGAACTCGGCGCGATGGCCGACTCGGCGGCCCGGGTGCGGATGTTCTCCGACGACGGGAAGTGCGTGTCCGACGCCGTGCTCATGCGCCGGGCGCTGGAGTATGTGAAGGCCTTCGACGGCGTCATCGCGCAGCATGCTCAGGAACCACGGCTCACCGAGGGCGCGCAGCTCAACGAGGGCGCCTGGTCGGCCCGGCTCGGGCTGACCGGCTGGCCGGCCGCGGCCGAAGAGGCGATTCTCGCGCGCGACGTGCTGCTTGCGGCGCATGTCGGCTCGCGGCTGCACATCTGCCACGTCTCGACCGCCGGGTCGGTCGAGATCCTGCGCTGGGCGAAGTCGAAGGGCTGGCGGGTCACCGCCGAGGTGACGCCGCACCACCTGCTGCTCACCGACGACCTCGCGGCGACTTACGACCCGGTCTTCAAGGTCAACCCACCGCTGCGCACTGCCGACGACGTCGAGGCGCTGCGCGACGGGCTCGCCGACGGCACGATCGACGCGGTCGCCACCGACCATGCCCCGCATGCGCTGGAGGACAAGGAAACCGAGTGGGAGGCGGCGGCGTTCGGCATGCTCGGGCTGGAGACCGCGCTGTCCGTGGTCGTCGAGGCGATGATCTCGACCGGCCGGCTCGACTGGGCCGGTGTCGCCGACCGGATGTCGGTGCGGCCGGCCCGCATCGGGCGGCTGCCGGGGCAGGGGCAGCCGCTCGAGCCCGGCGCGCCGGCCAACGTCGTGCTCGTCGACCCCGACGCGCGGCGGGTGGTCGATTCTGCGGCGCTGGCTTCCCGGTCGCGCAACACCCCCTTCGCCGGCCGCTCGCTACCCGGCGCGGTTGTCGCGGCATTCCTGCGCGGGCGGCCAACCGTGCTCGACGGGAAGCTCTCGTGAGCAGCCGGGTCGACGCGACCTGCCTGGTCCTGGAGGACGGCCGGAGCTTCGCCGGATCGGCGTACGGCGCGCGCGGGCAGGCGGTCGGGGAGGTGGTCTTCACCACCGGGATGACCGGTTACCAGGAGACGCTGACCGACCCGTCGTACTTCAGGCAGGTCGTCGTCATGACGGCGCCGCACATCGGCAACACCGGCGTCAACGACGACGACTCCGAGTCGCGGCGGATGTGGCCGGCCGGTCTCGTCGTACGCGACCCGGCTCGCCGGCCGTCGTCGTGGCGGGCTCGGCGAACGCTCGAATCGGAGCTGGAGAAGTACGCCGTCGTCGGCATCAGCGGCGTCGACACCCGCGCGCTGACCCGGCACCTGCGCGAGCACGGGACGATGCGCTGCGGCATCGGCCCCGACCCGGATGCCGTGCTGGCGGCGGTTCACGAGGCGCCGGCAATGACCGGCGCCGACCTTGCCCGCGAGGTGACGACCGCGGCGCCCTACGTCGTGCCGGCACGGGGCGAACGGCGGTTCCGCGTAGCGGCACTCGACCTCGGCATGAAGTCCTCGACCCCGCGCCACCTCGCGGCGCTGGGCTGCGAGGTGCACGTGCTGCCGGCGACGGCCTCGGCAGACGGGCTGCTGGCCCGCGAGCCCGACGGGGTGTTCTTCTCGAACGGTCCGGGCGACCCGGCCGCGTCCTCCTACGCCGTGTCGGCGTTGCGAGGGGTGCTCGGCGTGCGGCCGGTCTTCGGCATCTGCCTCGGCCACCAACTGCTCGGGCGGGCGCTCGGGTTCCCGACGTACAAGCTGCGCTACGGCCACCGGGGCGTCAACCAGCCGGTGCAGGATCGGGCTACCGGCCGGGTGCACATCAGCTCGCACAACCACGGCTTCGCGGTCGACACTCCGGTCGAGGAGATGGCCGACACGGCGTACGGGCGCGTTGAGGTGTCGCACATCGGGCTGAACGACGGGGTGGTCGAGGGGCTGCGCTGCAAAGACGTGGCGGCGTTCTCGGTGCAGTACCACCCCGAGGCGGCCCCCGGGCCGCATGACGCAACCGGCCTGTTCGCGACATTCGCCGAGCTGATGGCTTCCCCCCTTTCGCGCCGATCATGGGGTTGTGCCGCACCGACACGGCGTGTCGCGCGGCCAAACCCCATGATCGCGCCGGGTGGGGTGCCGGAGTGGTGAGCGAGAAGGTGCCCCCCCAGGACGGCAGCCGGGTCGAGGCCGAGGTGGCGGGGGAGCGGCACGAGGCCATCGACGACCTCGAACACACCGCAGCCGAGCACCCCGCAGCCGTCGACCTCGAGCACCCTGCAGCCGAGCACCCCGCAGCCGTCGACCCCGCAACTCAGCACAGCGCAGCCCAGCACCTGATCGACCCGAACGCGGGGGTGGTCCGTGCCGTGCCGCCAGACCGTACGGCGCTCCTCGTCGCCGCCGCCATCTGCGCGCTCACCCTGCTGGCCTTGATCCTTGTCGCCGTCAAGATCGCCGGAGAGGGAAGCTGATGCCGCGCCGCCCCGACCTGCGCTCCGTCCTGGTGATCGGCTCCGGGCCGATCGTCATCGGTCAGGGTTGCGAGTTCGACTATTCCGGCACGCAGGCGTGCCGGGTGCTTCGAGCCGAGGGAATCCGGGTCAGCCTCGTCAACAGCAACCCGGCGACGATCATGACGGATCCCGAGTTCGCCGATGCGACCTACGTCGAGCCGATCACGCCGGAGTTCGTCGCCAAGGTCATCGACCGCGAGCGGCCCGACGCGCTGCTCGCGACGCTGGGCGGCCAGACGGCCCTCAACACCGCGGTCCGCCTCGCCGAGGCGGGTGTCCTCGAGCAGTACGGCGTCGAGCTCATCGGCGCCTCCCTCGATGCCATCAAGGCCGGCGAGGACCGCCAGCGGTTCAAGGAGATCTGCCGGTCGATCGGCGCCGACGTGCCGGACAGCGTGGCCGCCCGCGAGGTGGAGCAGGCGGTCGGGTTCGCCCGGCGCGCGGCGTACCCGCTCGTTGTCCGGCCCAGCTTCACCCTCGGTGGCGGCGGTTCCGGTCTGGCCAGGGACGAGCGACAGCTGCGGGCCATGGTCGCCCAGGGCCTCGCGGCCAGCCCGGTCAGCGAGGTGCTCGTCGAGCAGAGCGTGCTGGGGTGGAAGGAGTACGAGCTCGAGGTCATGCGCGACCGGGCCGACAACGCGGTCGTCGTGTGCTCCATCGAGAACCTCGATCCGATGGGCGTGCACACCGGTGACTCGATCACCGTCGCCCCGGCGATGACCCTTACCGACCGCGAGTACCAGCACCTGCGCGACGTCGCCATCGCCGTCATCCGCGCGGTCGGCGTCGACACCGGCGGGTCCAACATCCAGTTTGCCGTCGACCCGCGAAGCGGCCGGGTCGTCGTCATCGAGATGAACCCGCGGGTGTCGCGGTCCAGCGCCCTGGCGAGCAAGGCGACCGGGTTTCCGATCGCGAAGATCGCGGCGATGTTGGCGGTCGGCTACACGCTCGACGAGATCCGCAACGACGTCACGGGGCAGACCCCGGCATGCTTCGAACCCAGCCTCGACTACGTGGCCGTGAAGGTGCCGCGGTTCGCGTTCGAGAAGTTCCCGGACGCCGACCGCACGCTGACGACGACGATGAAGAGCGTCGGCGAGGCAATGGCGCTCGGCCGCTCGTTCCCGGCGGCGCTGCAGAAGGCCATGCGCTCCCTCGAGCAGCCGGACGCGGCGTTCTCCTGGGCCAGGCCCCCGGTCGCCGACGCGCTGGAGCGCACCGTGACGCCGCACGACCGGCGGCTGCACGACGTGCTCGACGCGCTCCGCGCCGGCGCATCAGTCGACGAGGTGAGCCAACGAAGCGGCATCGACCCCTGGTTCGTCGACCAGGTGCTGCTGCTCGACGAGGCCGCGGCCGCGATCGCTGCCGCGCGTGATTTCGGCCGCGCGGAACTGCAGGAGGCCAAGCGGCTCGGCTTCTCCGACCGGCAGATCGCCGAACTCGCCGGCGTGGACGAGCCGACGCTGCGGACGACCCGCCATCGCCTCGACGTACGCCCGGTCTACAAGACGGTCGACACCTGCGCCGCCGAGTTCGCAGCGCGTACGCCGTACCACTACTCGTCGTACGAGGAGGAGACAGAGGTCGCGCCGCGGGAGAAGCCGGCGGTGATCATCCTCGGTAGCGGACCCAACCGGATCGGTCAGGGCATCGAGTTCGACTACGCGTGCGTGCACGCCGCCTTTAGCCTGTCGGCAGCCGGCTTCGAGACCGTGATGGTCAACTGCAACCCCGAGACCGTGTCCACCGACTACGACACCAGCGACCGCCTGTACTTCGAGCCGCTCACGCTCGAGGACGTGCTCGAGGTGGTCGCCGCCGAGCGTGCGGCCGGGCCGGTCGCCGGGGTCATGGTGCAGCTCGGCGGGCAGACGCCGCTCGGTCTCGCGCAGGCACTCAAGGACGCGGGGGTACCGGTCGTCGGCACGTCGCCGGAGGCGATCCACCTCGCGGAGGACCGCGGCTCGTTCGGCCGGGTCCTCGCCGAGGCCGGCCTGCCGGCGCCGAAGCACGCCACTGCGGCGTCGTACGACGAGGCGCGGCGCATCGCGGAGGCGATCGGCTATCCGGTGCTGGTGCGGCCGTCGTACGTGCTCGGGGGGCGCGGCATGGAGATCGTCTACGACGATGCGATGCTCGCGGACTACATCGTCCGATCGACGGAGGTCTCGCCGGAGCACCGGGTGCTCGTCGACCGGTTCCTCGACGACGCGATCGAGATCGACGTCGACGCGCTCTTCGACGGCGAGGAGCTCTACCTGGCCGGCGTCATGGAGCACATCGAGGAGGCGGGGATCCACTCCGGCGACTCGGCCTGCGCGCTGCCGCCCATCTCCATCGGCCGCCGCGACCTCGACCGCATCCGCCGGTCGACCGAGGCCATCGCGCGCGGCGTCGGCGTGCGGGGGTTGCTCAACGTGCAGTACGCGCTCGCCGGAGACGTCCTACACGTGCTGGAAGCCAACCCGCGCGCCTCCCGCACGGTGCCGTTCGTGAGCAAGGCCACCGCCGTGCCGGTCGCCCAGGCCGCCGCCCGCGTCATGCTCGGCGCGACGATTCCCCAGCTGCGCGGGGAGGGGCTGCTGCCGGCCGGGGACGGCGCCGACCTGCCACTCGACGCGCCCATCGCGGTCAAGGAGGCGGTGCTGCCCTGGCAGCGTTTCGCCGGGGTCGACACCATGCTCGGGCCGGAGATGCGCTCGACGGGGGAGGTGATGGGGATCGACGCTGCCTTCGGCACGGCCTACGCGAAGAGCCAGGAGGCGGCGTACGGCGGACTGCCCACGAAGGGCCGGGTCTTCGTCTCGGTGGCCGACCGGGACAAGCGGGCGATGGTGTTCCCGCTGAAGCGGCTGGCCGACCTCGGCTTCGAGGTGCTGGCGACGGAGGGCACCGCCGAGGTGCTGCGCAGGCACGGTGTCGAGGCCGGCGTCGTCCGCAAGCACTCGGCCGGCCGCGGCGCTGCCGGAGAGCCGACCGTCGTCGACCGGATCCTCGCGGGCGACGTCGACCTCGTGGTCAACACGCCGTTCGGCGTCGGCCCGCGCCTGGACGGCTATGAGATCCGCACTGCCGCGGTGGCGCGGTCAATCCCGTGCGTGACCAACGTGCAAGGGCTGGCGGCCTGCGTGCAGGGCATCGAGGCACTGCTGCGAGGCGATGTCGGCGTACGGACGCTGCAGGAGCACGCAGCGACGCTGCGGGCGGCCCGCCGATGACGAACACAGCGGGGACTGCGCCGGTCCAGCAGCGTGCCGAGGTGGTGTCCCTGCGTACGGTCGGCGCCTACGCCGCGCTGCAGTTGGCCGCGCCGCGGATCGGGCAGCAGGCCCAGCCAGGACACTTCGCCGCGCTGGCCGTCGGCGGCCCCGACACGCCCATGCTGCTGCGGCGATGCTTCTCGCTCGCCCGCTGGGACAGCGCGACGATCGAGGTGGTTCTCTCCGTCGTCGGCCGCGGCACCGCCTGGTTGGCCAGGCGCCGTCCCGGCGACGTGCTCGACGTCATCGGTCCGCTCGGGCGGCCCTTCGAACTGCCGTCGACGCCGGCGCCGTGCGTGCTCGTCGGGGGCGGCTACGGCGCGGCGCCGCTCGTGCCGCTGGCACGGGCGCTGCGGGCCAGGGGCTGCCCGGTCCACGTCGTGCTCGGCGCGGCCAGCGCCGACCGGCTGCTCGGGGTGGTCGAGGCCACGGCCGAGGCCGACGCCGTGACGGTGACCACTGACGACGGGTCGGCCGGCACTCGTGGCTGGGTGTCCGACGTGCTGCCCGGCGTGCTCGACGGCGCGGGCACCGTCAGCCCCGTCGGCGCCGTCTACGCCTGCGGGCCGATGGCGATGCTAAGCGCGGTCGCCCGGCTCGCGGCCGCCGCCGGGGTGCCGAGCCAGGTCGCCGTCGAGGAGTCGATGGCATGCGGGGTGGGCGTCTGCATGACCTGCGTGCTGCCCGTCGTAGCAGACGACGGGCGCACCCGGATGGTGCGTTCCTGCCTGGAAGGGCCGGTCTTCGCCGGCGCCAGGGTGCGTTTCGACGCCGTCGGCATGGTGCCGGCCGACGCGGTTCGGGGCGGGGTGAGCGCCAAGTGACCGACCCGACCACGGGAACCGACCCGACCACGGAAACCGACGTGACAACCACGCTGGCCGGTGTGGCGTTTCCCGGGCCGGTCTTCACGGCGTCGGGTTGCGCGGCGGCCGGCCGGGAGCTCGCGCCATACTTCGACCTGTCCGCCATCGGCGGCGTCGTCACGAAGTCCGTCATGCGGCGACCGCGCGCCGGGCGGGCGACGCCGCGGATGGCCGAGACGGCGAGCGGGATGCTCAACTCCATCGGGCTGCAGGGCCCGGGCATCGACGCCTTCCTCGCGGAGGACCTGCCCTGGCTCGCCGAGCGCGGCGTGCCCGCAGTGGTCTCGATCGCGGGGCAGAGCATGGAGGAGTACGCCGAACTCGCCGCCAGGCTGCGTGGCGCGCCGGGGCTGGCGATGGTCGAGGTCAACATCTCCTGCCCCAACGTCGAGGATCGCGGCCACGTCTTCGCCTGCTCGCCCGACGCAGCGGCCGATGTCGTCGCCGGGGTACGCCGTGCCACCGCGCCCGACGTCCCGGTGTTCGTAAAGCTCTCGCCCGACGTCACCGATATCGTGACGATCGCGCGGTCGGTGGTCGACGCCGGCGCAGACGGTCTCTCCATGATCAACACTTTGCTCGGTGTCGCGATCGACACCGCGGCGATGCGTCCGGTGCTCGCCTCGGTGACCGGTGGGCTTTCCGGGCCGGCGGTGAAGCCGGTGGCGCTGCGCTGCGTCTGGCAGGTGCACGCGGCCCTGCCGGACGTACCGATCCTCGGCATGGGTGGCATCCGTAGCGGCCTCGACGCGCTGGAGTTCCTGCTCGCCGGTGCGTCCGCGGTGTCGGTGGGCACCGTGACCTTCCACGACCCTGCGGCACCGGCCCGCGTGCAGGCTGAGCTCGCCGTGGCGCTGCGCGAGCGCGGGCTGGCCCGCATGTCGGAGGTGGTGGGCCGCGCCCACGAACGACCCGCTCACGAACGACCCGCTCACGAGCAACGCGCCGACGAAGGAGGCGCCCACCACGGACGCGCCTCGCGACGGGATGTCGTCCGTGCCGGATAAGGCCCCGGTCGCCGTCGCGCTCGACGCACCCAACCTGGAGACGGCCGCCCGGTGGGCGTCGCTGGTCACGCCGTACGTCGAGGTCGTCAAGGTGGGGCTGGAGCTGTTCTGCCGCTACGGCCCGGATGTCGTGGCCGTCGTCCGCGGCGGCACCGGCGTTGGGCTCTTCCTTGACCTCAAGCTGCACGACATCCCGGCCACCGTCGCGGGTGCCGCGCACTCGGTGGCACGGCTCAAGCCGCGCTACGTGACGGTGCACGCGATGGGCGGCTCGGCGATGATCCGGGCGGCGGTCGATGCGATGCCCGACGTCAGGGTCGCCGCGGTGACGGTCCTCACCTCCCTGCGCGCGGACGACCTCGACGCGCTCGGCCTGGCCGGTCCGCCCGCTGACGCCGTACGCCGTCTCGCCACGCTGTCGGTCGATGCCGGTGCCCGCGCGATCGTCTGCTCACCGCGGGAGGTTGCCGCGGTCCGGGCCGAGGTGGGGCCAGGAATCACGCTGATCACCCCGGGCGTCCGGCCGGCCGGGGCTGCTGCGCAGGACCAGGCGCGGGTCGCGACGCCGCGGCAGGCGCTCGACGACGGCGCCGACCTGTTGGTCATCGGCCGCCCGATCACCGGTGCGTCCGACCCCGGCGCCGCGGTCGCCAGCCTCGCCGCCGACCTGCGCGCGGGAGGCGCGAAGTGACTACGGAACGACCCCGGCCGTCACGTTGCGACGCGGCACGCCGCAACGCGTTGCCGATGCGCCCGGAAGTCGCTAGGTTCCGGCGCCATACCGGCCGAACAGCTGCCCCCCGACGAACGCCGAGGTGACCCCGTGCCGCTGCCGCCCCTCACTCCCGAGCAGCGCTCCGCCGCGCTGGCCAAGGCGGCCGACGCCCGACGCGCGCGCGCCGAGCTCAAGGACAAGCTCAAGCACTCCGGCACGTCACTGTCCGAGGTGATCGCGATGGGTGACACCGACGAGGTGATCGGGAAGATGCGGGTCTCCGCGGTGCTCCAGGCCATGCCCGGCGTCGGGAAGGTGCGCGCCCAACGGATTATGGAAAGGGTGGGCATCGCCAGCTCCCGCCGGGTGCGCGGTCTTGGGGCCAAGCAGCGCGCGTCGCTCATGCAGGAGTTCCAGGCAGGGGCGTGACGCGTCGGCTCACGGTGCTCTCCGGACCGTCCGGGGTCGGCAAGGGCACGGTCGTCGCGCACATCCGCCGGCATCATCCCCAGGTGTGGTTGTCGGTCTCGGTGACGACGAGGCCGCCCCGCCCGGGGGAGACGGACGGCGTGGAGTACCACTTCATCGACGACGCCGAGTTCGACCGCCTCGTCGCCGGCGGGAAGCTGCTCGAGCACGCGACGTACGCCGGTCACCGCTACGGCACCCCCCGTGCCGCGGTGGAGCGCAAGCTCGCGGCCGGCGCGCCGGCGCTGCTCGAGATCGACCTGCAGGGCGCGCGGCAGGTACGCCGGCGGCTGCCGCACGCGCTGCTGGTGTTCCTGGCGCCGCCGTCCTGGGAGGAGCTGGCGCGGCGACTCGTCGGGCGCGGTACCGAGGACGCCGACGTCGTACGCCGGCGCCTGCACGCAAGCCGGCTGGAGCTGGCGGCCGAGGGCGAGTTCGACGAGGTGATCGTCAACTCGACCGTGCCGGAGGCGGCGCAGCGGCTGGTAACCTTGATGGCGATCTAGCTTTCAAGGAGACCCTCTTTTGGCCGGCACCGTCGCCAACCCCCAGGGCATTACCAACCCACCGATCGACGAGCTGCTCGAGAAGACCGACTCGAAGTACGGGCTGGTCATCTACGCCGCCAAGCGCGCGCGCCAGATCAACGCCTACTACGCCGAGCTCGGTGAAGGCCTGCTCACCTACGTCGGCCCGCTGGTGTCGACCCACCCACATGAGAAGCCGCTCTCCATCGCGCTTCGCGAGATCAACGACAGCCTGCTCACGGCCGAGCAGGTCGAGCCGTAGCCGATTCCGGCATGTCCGGCGACCCGCCGTACGTCGTCCTCGGCGTCGCCGGTGGGATCGCCGCCTACAAGGCCTGTGAGCTGCTGCGCCTGCTTCTCGAGAGCGGCTATGTCGTGCGCGTCGTACCGACCGATTCCGCGCTGCGGTTC
Organism: Mycobacteriales bacterium; assembly: GCA_038232055.1. Taxonomy (GTDB): domain Bacteria; phylum Actinomycetota; class Actinomycetes; order JADGOV01; family JADGOV01; genus JBBSIN01. Next base: position 4,659 of record JBBSIN010000019.1, on the reverse strand, counting down.
GTCGGCGCCGCGACGTGGTCGGCGCTGTCGGGGGAGCCCGTGGCAACCGGGGTCTGGGACGACGCGCACACCGTGCCGCACGTACGGATCGGACAGCGGGCCGACCTCGTGGTCGTCGCCCCGGCCACGGCCGACCTGCTCGCTCGGGCCGCGCACGGTCTCGCCGACGACCTGTTGACGAACACCCTGCTTACCGCCCGCTGCCCGCTCGTTTTCGCGCCGGCCATGCACACCGAAATGTGGCAGGCGGCAGCCACCCAGGCCAACGTCGCGCTGCTACGCGACCGTGGCGCGCTCGTCCTCGACCCCGCGGTCGGGCGGCTGACCGGCGCCGACACCGGCCCGGGCCGACTGCCCGAGCCCCGCGAGATCCTCGAGACCTGTCGGCGGGTGCTCGCCCGCGGTGGACGTGCGCTGCCGCCCGACCTGGCCGGGCGGCGGGTCGTCGTCTCCGCCGGCGGGACGCGCGAGTTCCTCGACCCGGTGCGCTTTCTCGGCAACCGCTCCTCCGGGCGTCAGGGCTACGCCCTGGCGCGTACGGCGGTCGCCCGCGGCGCGGAGGTCACGGTGGTCGCCGCCAACGTCGAGCTGTCCGACCCGGCCGGGGCGAAGGTCGTCCGGGTGGTCTCGGCCGACGAGCTGCGCACCGCGGTCCTCGAAGCGGCTCCGGGGGCAGACGCGGTCGTCATGGCGGCCGCCGTCGCGGACTTCCGGCCGCGCCGTACGTCCGGCACGAAGGTGAAGAAGGCCGCAGCCGACCCGCCGCCGGTCGAGCTCGTCCGCACCGCCGACGTGCTCGCCGAGCTCGGGACCCGGCGCGCGTCCGGGCAGGTGCTCGTCGGCTTTGCCGCGGAGACCGGCGACGACACCGGCGACGTGCTCGCGCACGGCCGCGACAAGCTGGCTCGCAAGCGGTGCGACCTCCTCGTCGTGAACGAGGTGGGCGAGGGCCTCGGCTTCGAGGTGGGCGACAACGCGGCGACGATCCTGGGGGCCGACGGGTCCACGGTCGAGGTGCCGCACGGGCCGAAGGAGGCGCTCGCCGACATCGTGTGGGACCTCGTCGCGACGCGCCTGCGGTAACGCGAGAGATCCGGCGTACGCCGCTAGACTTGGCACCTCCCGCCCTTCCGTCCGGCCGCCCCGTCCGTCGCCCGTCCGTCGCCCCAAAGGATGCCGCGTGTCCCGTCGCCTGTTCACGTCAGAGTCCGTCACCGAGGGTCACCCCGACAAGATTGCCGACCAGATCAGCGACTCGATCCTCGACGCGTTGCTCAAGGACGATCCGCGCAGCCGGGTCGCCGTCGAGACGCTCATCACGACCGGACAGGTGCACGTCGCCGGCGAGGTGACCACGGAGGGCTACGCGGACATCCCGACGATCGTCCGCGAGCGCATCCTCGAGATCGGCTACGACTCGTCCAAGAAGGGCTTCGACGGCGCGTCGTGCGGCGTGGCGGTGTCGATCGGCGCGCAGTCGCCCGACATCGCGCAGGGCGTCGACGACGCCTTCGAGGAGCGGTCCGAGGGGTCGGACGACCCGCTGGACCGACAGGGCGCAGGCGACCAGGGGTTGATGTTCGGCTACGCCGTCGACGAGACGCCCGAGCTCATGCCGCTCCCGATCGCGCTCGCGCACCGGCTGGCGCGGCGACTGTCCGGCGTCCGCAAGCAGGGGCAGGTTCCCTATCTTCGCCCCGACGGCAAGACGCAGGTGACCATCGAGTACGTCGACGGCCGGCCGGCGCGGCTGGACACCGTGGTCGTCTCGAGCCAGCACGCGGCCGACATCGACCTCGAGACGTTGCTCGCGCCGGACATCGCCGAGCACGTCATCGCGCCCGAGGTCGTCACCCTGCCCATCCAGACCGAGGGCTACCGGCTGCTCGTCAACCCGACCGGCCGGTTCGAGATCGGCGGGCCGATGGGCGACGCGGGCCTCACCGGCCGCAAGATCATCGTGGACACGTACGGCGGCATGGCTCGCCACGGTGGCGGTGCGTTCTCCGGTAAGGACCCCTCGAAGGTCGACCGGTCCGCGGCGTACGCGATGCGCTGGGTCGCGAAGAATGTCGTGGCGGCCGGGCTCGCCACCCGGTGCGAGGCGCAGGTCGCCTACGCCATCGGCAAGGCGCACCCGGTCGGGATGTTCGTCGACACCTTCGGCACCGGCACGCTGCCCGACGAGCGGATCCAGGACGCGGTGCTGCAGGTGTTCGACCTGCGCCCGGCCGCGATCATCCGCGACCTCGACCTGCTGCGACCGATCTATGTGCAGACCGCGGCCTACGGGCATTTCGGCCGACCGGAGATGGACTTCACCTGGGAGGCGACCAACCGAGTCGACGCGCTTCAGGCGGCCGCTGGCGCCTGAGTTGCACAGACGTCGCGCGCTTTCGATCCGCCTGGGGCGCGCGCCGCTGGTCGCTGCCGGTCCCGCACCGCGCCGCGCCGCTAGTCCTGCACCCCGCCACTACGTCCCGCGCCGCGCCGCGCCGCTAACGATCTCCTTCGCCTGCTTGGTTGTGGTTGTACGGGCTCCGCGAGGCTCCCGGAGCAGCAACCAGCCGAGCGAAGGAGATCGTTTAGGGCAGGCGTGGGTGTCGGCGTGGGTGGGCGGAGAGAGGGCGCCCGGCGTACGGTCGCGGCCGTCCGACACCGGCCGACGCGAGCTGCGGGTTCCGAGCCTGCTATCGCGCGCCCCTGCTATGCACCCTGGGTAGAAGCTGCTCTGCCTGGGGTGGAACGTCGCACCCGTCGTGTAGGACGGTGTGATGGAGCGGCCGGTGGCACGGGTAGCGGTCGACGTGCCGCACGCGCACCTCGACCGTCCGTTCGACTACGCGGTGCCGCCCGAGCTCGGCGAGGTGGCCCAGCCGGGTTGCCGGGTCCGGGTGCGGTTCGCCGGGCGGCTGGTTGGCGGGTTCGTGCTCGACCGCACTGAGCTCGCCGTCCACGACGGCCGGCTGATTCCGCTGGCGAAGGTCGTCTCGGCGGAGCCGGCCCTCACCGCGGAGGTCGCCGCCCTCGCGCGCGCCGTGGCCGATCGGATGGGCGGCACGCTGGCCGACGTGCTGCGTCTCGCGGTGCCGCCGCGGCACGCCCGGGTGGAGGCGCAGCCGCGCATGTCCGAGCCGCAGCCCTCGCCGGAGCCGCAGCCCTCGCCGGAGCCGCAGCCCTTGCCGGAGCCGGAGGCATCGGGGCCGGCTCTGCCGGTCGACGGCTGGGCCCGCTATGTCGACGGCCCGGCATACGTCGAGGCGCTGACCGCCGGGCGCTCTCCGCGCGCGGTCTGGTCCGCGCTGCCCGGTTCAGGGTGGCCGGCGGAGATCGCCGCAGCGGTCGCGGCCGCGCTGGCGAGCGGTCGCGGCGCGGTGGTGGTCGTTCCCGACCGTCGCGACGTGGCCAGGGTCCACGCCGCCCTGCTGGCCCGGTTGGGCCAGGGCCGCCACGTCGTCCTGGTCGCCGATTGCGGTCCGGCCGAGCGCTATCGGCGTTTCCTGGCCGTACGCCGCGGCGAGGTGCGGGCCGTCGTCGGCACCCGGGCGGCGGCGTTCGCGCCGGTAGGCGACCTGGGTCTCGTCGTCGTGTGGGATGACGGGGACGACCTGCACGACGAGCCGCGAGCGCCCTACCCCAACGCGCGCGACACGTTGGTGCTGCGGTCGCATCTCGCCGGGGCGGCCGCGTTGATCGGCGGCTTCGCGCGAAGCGTCGACGCGCAGGCGCTGGTGGCGTCCGGCTGGGCGCGAAGCCTCTCCGCCAGCCGAGCGACGGTCCGGGCCGTGGCACCTCGGGTGACGGTGGCGGGCGACGAGAGCGAGCTCGCCCGGGACCCGGCCGCGCGCGCCGCGCGGCTGCCGACCCTGGCCTGGGAGACCGCCCGCGCGGCGCTGCGCGAGGGGCCGGTGCTCGTGCAGGTGCCGCGTCGGGGCTACCAGCCGGCGCTTGCCTGTCAGGACTGCCGCTCCGCTGCCCGCTGTCCGCACTGCGCCGGTCCGCTCGGGCGCCCCCGCGGCGACGCATCGCCCGCATGCCGCTGGTGCGGCCGGCCGGCCATCGGCTGGCGCTGCCGCGATTGCGGCGGCGACCGGCTCCGCGCGGTGGTCGTGGGCAGCCGGCGTACGGCGGAGGAACTTGGCCGCTCGCTGCCCGGCGTACCCGTGCGCACCAGCGGCGGCGACACCGTGCTCGCCGCCGTGCCGGCCGAGTCGACACTCGTGGTCGCCACCCCGGGAGCCGAGCCGGTCGCCGACGGTGGCTACGCGGCGGTGCTGCTCCTCGACGGGTGGTCCCTGCTCGCGCGGCCCGGACTGCGGGCCGCCGAGGAGGCGGTGCGGCGCTGGACCAACGCCGCGGCGCTGGCTCGCCCGGCGCCGCTAGGCCGAGTCGTGGTGGTCGCGGACGCGGGGCTGCCCGCCGTGCAGGCGCTGGTCCGCTGGGCCCCGGAGTCCTACGCCGAACGGGAGGCGGCCGAACGCGCGGCGCTGGGGTTCCCGCCGGCCACCCGGCTCGCCGCGCTCGACGGGCCGCCGGCAGCGGTGGCGGCGCTGCTCGACGCTGCCCAGCTGCCGCCGGGTGCCGACACGCTTGGCCCAGTGGCGCTGGACGACCACCGCGACCGCGCGCTCGTGCGGGTGCGGCGAGCGGAGGGGGCCG